>JARLGR010000065.1 GCA_031292665.1 Mycobacterium sp.
ATCGCCGTCGTCGCGCGCCTGCGCGATCCGCGGGCGGCGGCACCAAAGGTGGGCGACCTTTCCGACATGCTCGGCACGGGCGGCGGGCGGCCGAGTTGGCGCGTGTTGCTGATCGGGCTCGGGGTGATCATCGCGTGGCTGCTGATTGCGATGATGCTGGCCCGGTTATGGGTGCCGCACGATGTCACCTCTTCGGGGCCCACCTCGTCTCCTAACGCGCCGCCGTCGGGACAGACCGCCGGCTCGCGGCCCCCGCAGCATCCGCGCAACGACAGCGGAAACATGTTCGAAATGCTGCTCGCCAGCACCATCGCGATGCTGATGGTGCTCGTCGGCGGATCCGTCGTCATGTCGCGGCGGCGTTTGCGTGCGGCCGCACCGGGCGTCGTCGCCGGGGATTACCCCGAATCACCCGCGTCGACGCCCCCTTCGGAATCGCTGGCGCGGGCGGCCGAACTCGGGTTGGCCGAGATGGCCGACCTCAGCCGCGATCCACGTGAGGCCATCATCGCGTGCTACGCCGCGATGGAACGCGAGCTCGCGAACGTTCCCGGGGCCGCGCCCCAGGAGTTCGACACCCCAACGGAAGTGTTGGCCCGCGCCGTCCGACAACATGCCCTGCAGGCCGACAACGCCGTGCAGCTGGTTACCCTCTTCGCAGAGGCCCGGTTCAGCCCCCACGTCATGAACGAAGGCCACCGCGAGGTGGCGGTCCGCGTTCTCCGGCTGGTTCTCGACGAGCTCAGGGCACGGAGCGTCGCATGAAAAGGCTCGTCGCGCTGGGTGTCTTGCTCATCGTCGGGGTGGAGTTGCTGGCGCTGATCATGCACACCCGCCACCTCGCCTTGGTGACCTCGGGTGTTGCCCTGGCTCTGGTCCTGCTCAATGTCCGTCGGGTGCTGGGACACGGACCCACATCCCCGGCGGAGATCGAACCCGACGACCTAGGGGATTCGTTGCGCCGCTGGCTGTCCAGCACCGAATCGACGATTCGATGGTCGGAGTCGACCCGGACGGACTGGGACCGGCATCTGCGTCCGATGCTTGCGCGGCGTTACGAAATCGCAACCGGCCAGAAGCAATCCAAAGATCCCGCGGCATACCACGCGGGCGGGCGAATGCTGTTCGGCGCCGAGCTGTGGGAATGGGTCAACCCGAACAATGTCACCGGCATCGGTGACCGCTCGCCCGGCCCGGGCCGTGCTGCGCTTGGCGAGATTCTGCGAAAGTTGGAGCAGGCATGACACTGCCGGCAGCGACCACCACCGCACAATGCGAGGCGGTGCTCGACGAGATAGAACGTGTGGTGGTGGGCAAACGCGCCGCGCTGACGCTCATCCTCACCGCGGTCCTCGCGAGTGGGCACGTGCTCATCGAAGACCTGCCCGGCCTCGGTAAGACGTTGATCGCGAGATCCTTTGCCGCGGCGCTGGGTCTGCGATTCACCAGGGTCCAGTTCACGCCGGACCTGCTACCTGCCGACCTGCTGGGCTCGACGATTTACGACATGCAGTCGGGGCACTTCGCCTTCCGCGCCGGGCCCATCTTCACCAACCTGCTGCTCGCCGACGAGATCAACCGCACGCCGCCCAAGACCCAGGCGGCGCTGCTGGAGGCGATGGCCGAGGGGCAGGTGAGCATCGACGGCGAAACTCACAAGCTCCCAGAGCCTTTCATCGTCCTCGCGACGGACAATCCGATCGAGTACGAGGGCACCTATCCGTTGCCCGAGGCGCAGCTCGACCGGTTCGCGATCCGGCTGGAGCTGCGCTACCTCTCGGAGCGAGACGAGACCTCAATGCTGCGCCGCCGCCTCGAACGTGGTTCGGCCCAGCCGACGGTCAATCAGGTGGTGGACGCGCACGACCTGCTGGCGATGCGCGAATCGGTCGAGCAGGTGACCGTCCACGAGGACGTGCTGCGCTACGTGGTGTCGTTGGCCACCGCTACCCGCCATCATCCCCAGGTGGCGGTGGGGGCCAGCCCCCGCGCGGAACTCGATCTGGTTCAACTCGCTCGTGCCCGCGCGTTGTTGCTCGGGCGCGATTATGTGATCCCCGAAGACGTCAAGGCGCTCGCTACGGCCGCGGTGGCGCACCGTGTCACCCTGCGCCCCGAGATGTGGGTGCGAAAAATCCAGGGCGCCGACGTCGTCGAAGAATTGTTGCGGCGCCTGCCGGTGCCCCGAACAAACGGATGATGACCGCGAGCATGAGCCGCCCGGCCGAGTTCCGCTGGCGCGCATCGCCGCTGACACGGGCGATCGCGACGTGCGCGGGCGTTGCGCTGGCCGCCGCCGTGATCGGCGCCCAGTGGCGCCTGATTGCGTTTGCGGCGCCGCTGCTCGGGGTCCTGTGCTCGATCAGCTGGCAGCGCCCCGTGCCGAAGGTGCACATCCACGGTGAGCCGGACAGCCAGCGATGCTTCGAGGGCGAGCAGGCGAGGCTCAGGATCTGGGCAACGACGGAGGGCTCCGGGGCGGTACAGGTCGCGATACCGGACGTCGACGGGATGCAGCTCGACGTCATCGATTCGGACTCACAGCAAGCCAAAACGGTTGCGGCAACCGCACAACGCTGGGGCCGATACTCCATCCGGGCCCGGGTCGACGTGGTCGCGCGCGGCGGGCTGCTGACGGGGACGGCCGACGTCGACGCCGCCGACGTGATCGTGTTCCCGCTGACGCCGCCGCAGTCGACGCCGATCCCGCAGACAGAGTTGCTCGATCGGTTGGGCGCTCACCTCACCCGGCATATCGGGCCGGGAGTCGAGTACGCCGACATCCGCCCCTACGTCCCGGGCGATCAACTGCGGGCGGTGAACTGGCCCGTGAGCGCCCGCCGCGGCCAACTGCACGTGACGCAGCGACTGACCGACCGCGCCGCCGACGTCGTGGTGCTGATCGACACCTACCGGCAGCCGGCGGGGCCGGCGACCGAGGCCACCGAACGCGCGGTGCGTGGCGCGGCGCAGGTGGTGCAGACCGCGCTGCGCCACGGCGACCGGGCCGGGATCGTCTCGCTGGGTGGGGACCGCCCACGATGGCTGGGCGCCGACATCGGGCAGCGGCAGTTTTTTCGCGTGCTCGACACGGTGCTCGGCGCCGGGGACCGATTCGAAAACACCACGGGCACACTGGCGCCGCGCGCCGCGGTTCCCGCGGGGGCGATCGTCATCGCGTTCTCCACCCTGCTGGACACTGAATTCGCGTTGGCGTTGATCGATCTCCGCAAGCGCGGCCACGTCGTGATCGCCGTCGACATTCTCGATAGCTCTCCCTTCGAGGGAAAGCAGGATCCCCTGGTGGACCGGCTGTGGGCGCTGCAACGCTCAGCCATGTACCGCGACATGGCAACCATCGGTGTCGACATCGTCTCGTGGCAGGGGAATCGCGGTCTGGAGCAGTCGATGGGCGTGCTGCCGGATCGGCGCGGCCGGGTACGGGGACGGCTGCGGGGATAACGGTGGCACTCACGCGTTGGGCTGCGCAGGCCCTCTCGACCGGTTTCGGCCTGCTGATGGTCGGGTCGGCCGGCATCGGCTCCCATGGGCCTGGGGTTGCCGCGGCCGCGGCGGCTCTGATTGCGGTCGTTGTCGGTGTGGCGTTTCGGCCGGCCGCCACGCTTGGCGTTCTGCTCGCGATGGCGACGGTCCTGCTGTCGAGTCCTTCGCCGATGTTCGTCGCGCTGTCCGGATTGTGCGCCGCCGCTTACCTGGTGTGCCGCTATTCGGTTTGGGTGCCTACCGGCGCGGTCGCGAGTAGCTGGCCGACAACGGTTGCCGCCGTGGGGTTTACGTTCGCGGGATTCGTTGCCACGTCGTTCCCGCTGCAGTTGCCGTGGTTGCCGCTTGCCGCACCGTTGGGAGTGCTGGCCATCTACGTCGTGGCTGCGCGCCCGTTCTTGAGCTGACCAAGGCGTCACGTGAAAACACCAATTTTCGGTATGCCGATCGGCAATTTTCGTAGGGTCCGCTTTAGCGGCCGAGTGACGTGCGAAACGGCTTCAATCAGGGTCAGGGCGCGCGGCCTCGGGCATGATTTCGTTTCGCGACGGAAGGAGGGGCCGATGGGTAGTTTGACGGCTCGGGCGGCACCGGTACGAACACATCCGGCGTCAGGAATTCGGCCAACGTTGACTCGGGCATAACCCCGTGAGTGACAATCAATCGAGCGATTTCAACTAGGGACGGCGTGGCCGCCGGCTCTCCTCGTTCCGTGATTGGCGTGGTGGCGAGGGGTAGCGAGGAAGCCGGCGGCGCGGCTTTACCTCACGTTTGGACAAGAAGAAATCGGCTTGGCCTGACCCCGGTTCGTTGAGCCAGGGCGTATGAGAGTCTTGCGGCCCACGTTGTCGGCAGGAAGGCTCGAGAAGATCATGGCGACGAGGAAGCGGCACACCCCGGAGCAGGTTGTGCGCAAGCTGATGACAGCCGATCGGCTGCTGGCCGAGGGCAAGGACAGCGCGGCGGTGTGCCGGGAGCTGGGGGTCTCGGAGGCGACGTATCACCGGTGGCGTAACCAGTTCGGCGGCCTGAAGGCCGAGGACGCCAGACGACTCAAAGACCTCGAACGCGAGAACAGCACGCTCAAAAGGCTGCTGGCCGATGCCGAACTGGAGAAGGCTGCGCTCAAGGAGATCGCACGGGGAAACTTCTAAGCCCGGAGCGCCGGCGGGCGGCCGTTCGGCATCTCCAGCGGGTGCTAGGGGTCAGTGAACGGTTCGCCTGCCGCGTCACCGGGCAGCACCGCGCCACGCAGCGACACGAACCTGTGTCGGACACGGCCGAGGATCCCGATGCGCTGTTGCGAGCATGGCTGCGCGGCTACGCCCGTGATCATCCGCGGCGCGGGTTCAGACCGGCTTATCACGACGCCCGCGGTGAGGGCTGGAACGTGAACCACAAGAAGATTCAGCGGCTTTGGCGCGAAGAAGGCCTGCGGGTACCTCAGCGGCGGCGGCGCAAACGCCACGGGGTGTCCACCGCGGCCGACGCAGTGACCGCTGATGCGCCCGACCGGGTATGGGCGGTCGATTTCCAGTTCGACGTCACCACCGACGGGCGGCCGATCAAGATCGTGTCCATCGTCGATGAACACACCCGTGAATGCCTCGGCGGGTTGGTCGAGCGGTCGATCACCAGTGAGGACCTCATCGCCGAGCTCCACCGTGTGGCAGCCGAGCGCTGCAGTCGGCCCATCGTGCTGCGATGCGACAACGGACCCGAATTAGCCTGCGCAGCACTGGCTGAATGGGCACACGGCCATGTCGGCCTGCACTTCATCCCGCCCGGATAACCCCTGGCGCAACGGCTACGTCGAGTCCTTCAACTCCAGGGTCCGCGACGAATGTCTTAACATCAACGGCTTCTGGTCACTGGCCCAGGCCCGCGTGGTCATCAGCGACTGGAAACACGACTACAACCACCACCGGCGCCACTCCAGCCTGGGCTACCTACCCCCAGCCCGCTACGCTGCCACCTGTACCCACCGATGAATGACTCTCGTCCGCCGGTGGACCAGTTCACGGGGTCCGGCCAAACACGAAGCCCACGTCAGCCGCGCAATCCTGAGGGCGGGGCGTGGGTGGATGATCTGGTTGCCTAGTGCATCGTTTCCCGTCTGCTGGTGAACTCATTGACGAGCAGTTGGAGACGCTCCGAGTCGTAGCCAGGGCGTAGTCGGCCGGTACGGGTAAGGGTGACCAGTCCGTGCAGCGCGGCCCAAAACACCTCGGTGAGCGCGTCCGCGTCATGCTCGTCAGCGACCCCGCCGACCGCGTCGCGCAGCTCGGCGAAGGCCGCCGCCAGCTGAGGCGGTGTGTCTTGGGCGGCGAAGCGCAAGGTGGTCGCATGGGTGAACATCGCGTCGTAAACGGCCGGGTTGTCGCGGGCAAAGTCGAGGTAGGCGTGTGCGATCCGGGTCAGGGCGTCGCTGGCCGTGCCGGCGCGGGAGCGGGCGGCCCGAATCACATCCGCGAGCTCGCCGAACCCGTCGATGGCGACGGCCTCAGCGATTTGTTCCATGCCGGTGAAGTGCTTGTACAACACAGGCTGGCTGTATTCGATCTCGGTGGACAGCCGACGCGTGGTGACGGCATCCCAGCCTTCGGCCTCGGCCAACGTGCGGGCCGTTGTGATGATCAGCCGCCTGCGGGCGGCCCGGTCACGCTCACGGCGATCCTCGAATGCCATACCTCACGATATCACCGCTATAAGGACTAGCGCCGCTATTGACACGGAACAAACAGGGGGTTAGCATTGCTAGCAGTTACTACTGAGGGGAGTTACGACATGGTCTTGGACCTGCTCACCCGTGCCGGCGCACTGATCGCGGTGCTGGGTACCGCGGTGGTCTACGGCACCGATGTGTTTTGCGCGATCGTGCTGCGACCGGCTTTGGCGTTGGTCGACGACGGTGCCCTGGTCGCGGTGATGGGAAGCGTGCATCGATACGGAGACCGGCGAATGCCGGTGCCCGGGGTGCTCGGGGTTCTCGCCACCGCGACAACCGCGGTGCTGGCCGCGGTGGCCGCACACTGGGCGCAGGCGATCGCGGCGGGCGCCGCCCTGGTCCTGCTGTTGGTCTGGATTGTGCTCTACACACAGGTGAGCGCACCCATCAATCGACAACTGACAGCGGCCGCCGACGCCGGGCAGCCGTTACCGAATGGGCGTGTGCTGCAAGCAAAGTGGGACCGAATCATCGACGCTCGCGCCATGCTGCAAGGTCTGGCACTGGCCGCCCTATGCGTGGCACTGATGATCTGACGCGCCCACACCCATAAATCCACACCAGCCGACATCAATTGAAGGAGGACGGTTCGATGTTTCAACTCAGGATCTACACCCTGCGGTCACCCGAAGCTCTCCAGCGGTACGCCACGGTTCACTGGGCCCGCCACCTGGCAACCTTCACGACCTTCGGGGTCACCACCCACGGTGTGTGGACAGGACAAAGCGGCGGCCCGAACCGACTCGTCGCGCTGATCCGCTACCCACCGGGCGCCGACCCCGAACAACTCACGCGGCAGGCCATGACCAGCCCAGAATTCGCCGCCGACATGACCGGCTTCAATGCCGACGACGAGATCGTCGACGTTCAGTCGGTGCTGCTTGACCCGACATCATTCTCACCGATCCGCTGACAAAACCCCAGGAGTGTTCGACATGACCACCACGACCATCGCCTACACGCTCGCCGGCCTCATCGCCGCGGGCATCATCTTCATCGGCGCACGGTTTATTCTCGCGCCGCGCGTCGCGGCCGCCGGCTACGGGGTGCAACCAGACCTCAGCCAGCGATCCGCCGGCGCCTATTTAAGGGTCAAGGGCGTCCGCGACATCGCATCGGGGCTGTTCGTCTTCATTCTCATGGCCGCGGGTGCGACGCACCTGCTCGGCTGGGTAATACTGGCCGCCACGATCATTCCGCTCGCCGACGCGGCCATCGTGCTCGGCAACGGCGGCCCCAAGTCAAAGTCAATCGCCTGGGGAGTCCATGGGCTCACCGCCGCCGTCATGCTCATCACTTCGGCGCTCCTGCTCTATTCCTAGGAAAGGTAGTGAACGAGATGAGCGCAAAAGAGCTGCTGTCGCGGCCCGGCAGTTCGGCGTATCGCGCCGCGACCGCCCCACACAACTCCACCACGGCACAACAGCCGGCCGTGGTCGCCCACCCGCACAGTGCCGAGGAGGTTGCCCAGGCAGTGCGCTGGGCTGCTGATCGGAATCTGGGCGTGGCGGTGCAGGCCAGCGGGCACGGTGCCGGCGCGCCGATCGGACCCAACCAGGTGCTCGTCGACACCTCCGGCCTGAACGAAGTGTCGATTGACACGGCCGCTCGCATCGCCCACGCAGGCGCCGGGACGACGTGGTCCGCGCTCAACTCGACGGCCCAGCGGCACGGTTTGTTCGGGCTGGCCGGGTCCTCACCGACGGTGGCCATTGCCGGCTACACCTTCGGCGGCGGTGTGGGATGGCTGACCCGTCCCTACGGCATGGCCAGCTCCAGCCTGCTGGCTGTCGACTATGTCGACGGCAGCGGGCGGCCGCGGCGAGCCGCCGAAGATGCACCCGATCCGGTGGACCGCGAGGCGCTGTGGGCGTTTCGCGGCGGTGGCGGAGTCGGCATCGCCACCAGGCTCACACTCGAACTCGTTGCGCCCCAAACGCTGTGGGCGGGCTATCAATTGTGGGACATCACTGCGCTCAAGCCGGTCACCGAGGCGTGGTCGAGTGCCATGGGTGAAGTCGGCGACGCGTTGTCAACGAGCATCAGCGTCTTGCATACGCCGCCGGGTTCGCCGTTTCCCGCATCACTGCAGGGCGTTGCGATCGTGCATCTGGCGTTCGCCTCGCCCGCCGGCCCCGACGCTGCCGCCCCGCTCCTGAGGGCCCTGCGTGGCGCACCCTCGCCTGCGCTGGACAGCAGCTGGGCGCCGGCTGACGCGGCCCGGCTGGCTCAGATCCATCTCGACCCACCCGATCCGCTACCCGCGCTAGGCATCGGCCGCTGGCTCGGTTCGACAACGCCGCAGCTGGCCGGTGACGTTCTGAGCACGGCGGCCGGGCCCGACTCTGCGGTGGCGATGATCGAGTTACGCAATGTGGGCAACTCCGCTCCAGCGCGAGACGGGGCGATGACCACGGCGCCGGGTCCGTTTTTGCTGCACGCGGTGGGACTGGCCGCCGACCCTAGCTCGCGTGCGGCCACCGAGCAAGGGCTCACACGGGTGTACACCGCCGCGCAGCCCGCCGATGTGGGGTTGGCGGCCGCATCGTTCGCCGACGGCCGCGCCGAGGTTGTCGACGGACTCCAACCCGCCGCGCGACACCGGCTGGCTCAGATACGCGCAGCGGTCGACCCCGACCGGCGCATCGCCCCCTCACGCCTGCTGGCTGCCGACACCGTTGTGTGAGAATGGAATCGATGACGCCAGACCTCCCGAGACTCGGCTACGCAGTCGCGCCGTGCGCCGCGACGCACTGACCAATCGGGAGAAAATCCTGGCCGTGGCCGCCGAACTGATGGCCCAGCGTGGGCACAACGTGCCGCTGGCGCGAGATCGCCGAAGCCGCCGGCCCGCTACGCTGCCACCTGTACCCACCAATGAACGACTCTCGTTCGCCGTGGACCAATTCACGGGGTCCGGTCAGGCTGACTGCGTTCAGCGAATTTGCTTTACCGGGCGAATGCAGTGCGGATCCCTTGAATCTAGCTGGGATGTGCGACCGAAGGGATGAATGGCAAAGCCGTGCGGAATGGCGGGTTTGGAACTTCGACGCACAATGCTCTCAATGGGCTGCGGCAGGAGTTGGGCTACCTGCCAACGGCATTGGTGTCGAGCGGCCGCGCTTTCTGGCCAGAATGCGAACCGATTTCGCAAAACCCGGATTCTGCGGCGACGAATTCATACAGTCTGCTAGCAGTGAAGCGCCGGGGCGGTGCGTCCGGCCTTGGCAGAAGTTGTTTCGCGACCCAGCGGAAGGACGGCTATGAGCATCCTGACGGCTCCCCCGGAAATCACCTCTTTGTTGATGGATTCGGGCGCCGGTTCGGGCCCGATGCTCTCGGCTGCGGGCGCCTGGGACGGATTGTCTGCTGAATTGAGTTCGGCGGCAGAGTCTTTCGCGGCGGTGACCTCCAACTTGGCGGGTCAGGCCTGGCAGGGTCGGTCGGCTGCGGCGATGGCCGCAGCGGCAGCGCCGTATTCGGCACCCGAATATTGGGCGCCAGCTGCAGCGCCTGCGCGGCCGACTCAGTGCAGCAACTGAGCGGCCTGATCGGCCAGGTTGAGCAGCGGTTGCGGGAAGATGCCCAAACCCACTGTGACGACGGCACATACCGCGATGGCGGCCTTACTCAAAATGCCGGGTGCCACGACGTGCGGGGTGTCGTCGGTTGCCTCGGTGAAGAACATCGACACGATCACCCGCACGTAGAAGTACGCGGCCACCCCGCTGGCGACCACACCCACGACCACCAGCGGCACCGCGCCGCCCTGGGCGGCGGCCTTGAACACCGCCAGCTTGCTGACGAATCCACTCGTGAGCGGAATGCCGGCGAAGGCCAGCAGGAACATCGAGAACATCGCGCCCACGATGGGAGAGCGCTGCCCGAGCCCGGCCCAGTGCGACAGGGTGGCGTCTTCGACGCCGTCGGCATTGCGGATCAGGCCCACGATGGCGAACGCGCCGACCGTGCTGAAGCTGTAGGCGAGCAGGTAGAACAGGGTGGCGGACAGGCCGGCCGGATTGTCGGCGATCACACCGGTGAGGATGAAACCGACGTGCGCGACCGACGAATAGGCCAGTAGCCGCTTGACGTCGGTCTGGTTCACCGCGGTGATGGTGCCTACCGCCATGGTCAGGATGGCGATCGCCCACAGCACTGGACGCCACTCGTCGTGTAGCGGCGGCAGCGCGACGTAGACCACCCGAAGCAGCGCGCCGAACGCGGCCACCTTGGTGGCCGCGGCCATGAATCCCGTGATCGGAGTGGGCGCACCTTGGTAGACGTCGGGAATCCAGGAGTGGAACGGGACCGCACCGACTTTGAACAGCAGGCCGACCGAGAGCAGCGCCACACCGACCAACGCCATCGAGGAATCGCCGTGGGCCGCGAGCGCGTCGCGGATCCCGGGCAGCAGGAGCGTGCCGGTGGCGCCGTAGAGCAACGCCACACCGTAGAGGAAGAACGCCGACGAAAACGCGCCCAGCAGGAAGTACTTCATGGCCGCTTCCTGCGAGAGAAGCCGGCGATGACGGGCCAGCCCGCAGATCAGGTACAGGGGCAGCGACAGGACTTCCAGCGCCACGAACATCGTCAACAGGTCGTTGGATGCCGGGAAGACCATCATGCCGCCGACGGACAGCATCGCGAGCGGGAAGAGCTCCGTCTGGGCGGCTCCGGCCCGCTGAGCCTCGAGTTCGGCCTCGCTGCCGGGAACCGCGGACGCCTGCGGCGTAAAGGAATCCAAGCCGCCCGAGCCCGCCGCTCCCGCCCCCACGGCCACCTTGGCCCCTGTGATTTCCTTGGCTTGGGTGCGTTCGGCCATGAAGATCACCGCAAGCACCGCGACCAGCAGTACGGTGCCTTGCAGATACAGCGTCGGCCGGTCGATGGCCACCGCGCCCAGCACCGCCGCCCGACCCGAGGCCTGAACCGAGCGGCTCACAGCGATGACCGCGACGAATGCCGCGATCAGACCGGCAAGGGCGAGCGCCACCTGGGCGCCGTAGCGAATTCGCCTGGGCAGGAACGCTTCGACGAGCACGCCGGCTACCGCGACGCCGAAGACGATGAGCATCGGGCACAGCAGGAAGTACTCGACGCTGGGGGTGGGAATGGGCATTAGTGCGGTCCTTCGGCTGTCCGGGGTGGCACAGTCGGCGCGGGATCATGCTGGCCGATGGTGGTCATGGTGTTCTCGACGGCGGGGTTGATGATGTCCAGCACCGGCTTGGGATACACGCCGAGACCGAGCATGAGCGCTATCAACGGTGCGACGACAAGCAATTCGCGTGCCCGCAGGTCACCGATGCGCTCGTTGCCGCTGGCCACCGGGCCCGTCATCAGCCGCTGGTAGAGCCACAACATGTAGACAGCGGACAACACCAGGGCGGTGACGCCGAACGCGGCCGCCAGCCAGTACCGGTTGAAAGTCCCCAGCAGGACCAGGAACTCGCTGACGAAGGGCGCGAGGCCGGGCAGCGACAGGGTGGCCATCGCCGAGACCAGGAAGGTGCCCGCCAGGATGGGCGCCACCTTCTGCACGCCGCCGTAGTCGGCGATCGAGCGGCTGCCGTGGCGGGATATCAGGAATCCCGCGATCAGGAACACCGCCGCGGTGGACAGGCCGTGGTTGAGCATGTACAGCGTCGACCCGCTCTGTCCCTGGCTGGTCATCGCGAAGATACCCAGGATGATGAAGCCGAAGTGGGAGATTGAGGTGTAGGCGATCAGGCGCATGATGTCGGTCTGGCCGATGGCCACGATCGCGCCGTAGATCACCCCGATCACGGCCAGCACGACGATCAGCGGGCGGAAATACGTTGACGCGCTGGGGAACAGCTGCAGGCAGTAGCGCAGCATGCCGAAGGTGCCGACCTTGTCCATCACCGCCATCATCAGCACCGCGGTCGCCGGCGTGGCCTCGACCGCGGCATCGGGCAGCCAGCGGTGGAACGGCCACAGCGGGGCCTTGATCGCGAACGCGAACATGAACCCCAAGAACAGCGCCTTGAACACCGCCGGGTCGGCGCCGTAGCGGCCGGAGGCGACCCCGGCCACGATGTCACGGAAGTCGAAGGTGCCCGAACCATGCTGCGACGTCACGACATACAGCCCGATGACAGCGGCGAGCATGATCAGCCCGCCGAACAGGTTGTACAGCAAGAACTTCACTGCCGCGCGCGATTTCCCGCGGCCCTGACCGAAACCGCCGATCAGGAAGTACATCGGAACGAGCATGGCCTCGAAGAAAACGTAGAACAGCAGCACGTCCAGCGCGACCACCGAGATCAGCACCATGGACTCGATGGCCAGCGTCAGGGCGACGTAGGCGTGCACGCCACGGGTTCGCTCGCCGCCGTCGTTCCAGCCGGCCACCTGCAGCAGCGGGATCAGCACCGCGGTCAGCAGCACCAGCACCACCGCGATGCCGTCCACGCCGAGGGAGTAGGCGGCGCCGAACGCCGGTATCCACTGGTGGCTTTCGACGAACTGGTAAGTGGGGCCGCCGGTCTTGAAGCCGACTGTGATCACGATCGCCACCGCCAGCGTCAGGACCCCGAAGAGCAGGCCGGTTGACTTGGCGAGCTGGCGCAGCCCGGGGGGCAGCAGGATGGTCACGATGGAACCGACCAGCGGCACCAGCCACAGCACGCTCAGCCAGGGGACATTGTTGAGGAAATCTCCGCTCACCACAGCTTCACCGCCAAAATCAGTGCGACGAGGAGCGCCGCACCCGCCAGCATCGACAGCGCGTAGTTGCGGACGAAGCCGGTCTGCAGTCCCCGCAGGCGGTTCGACGTCAGGCTCACCAGCGCCGCCAGCGCGTTGACCGGGCCGTCCACGCCCGCGTTGTCGACCTCGACCAGCGCCTCGGTCAGTTGGGCGCCGGGGCGCATGAACACCTCCTCGTTGAAGGCATCGCCGTAGAGGTCTCTGCGCGCGGCCGTCGTCAGCGGGTTGACCGCGAGCGGGGCGACCCGCGGGATGGGTGCGGTGGCGTACATCCGGTAGGCCACCGCGATGCCGACGGCGACCACACCCAGCGCAAGCGCGGTGCTGACCCAGGCCGGCAGGGCGTGCGCGGCCTCTTCGTGGGTTCCGACGACGGGCTCCAGCCAGCGCTTCAGGGTGCCGCGGTACGCCAGCAGGCCGCCGGAGAACACCGAGCCGACGGCAAGCAGGATCATCGGCCACGCCATGACCGCCGGCGCCTCGTGCGGGTGCGTGCCTGGGACCCAGCGTTTTTGGCCGAAGAAGGTCATCAGCATCACCCGCGTCATGTAGAACGCGGTGACGCCGGCACCGAGCAGCGCGGCCCCGCCCAGCACGTAACCCCGTGTGTCGCCGGCACCGAGGGCCGCCTCGATGATGGCGTCCTTGGAGAAGAAGCCCGCGAACGGCGGCACGCCGATGATCGCCAGGTAGCCAAGCCCGAAGGTGGCGAACGTGATCGGCAGCGCCGTGCGCAGGCCGCCGTAGCGGCGCATGTCCTGCTCTTCGTGCATCGCGTGGATGACCGCTCCGGAGCCCAGGAACAAACCGGCTTTGAAGAAGCCGTGGGTGAGCAGGTGCATGATCGCGAACGCGTAGCCGACGGGGCCCAGGCCGGCGGCCAGCACCATGTAGCCGATCTGGCTCATCGTCGATGCGGCCAGCGCGCGGTTGATGACGTCCTTGGCCCAGCCGATGATCGCCCCGACCAGCAGCGTGACGGCGCCGACGATGACGACGGCCAGTTGCGCGTCGGGCGCCAGGTTGTAGAGCGGGTTGGACCGCACGATCAGGTACACGCCCGCAGTCACCATGGTGGCAGCGTGGATCAGCGCGGACACCGGGGTGGGGCCCTCCATCGCGTCACCCAGCCAGGCCTGCAGCGGAACCTGGGCGGATTTGGCGCAGGCGCCCAGCAGCAGCAGCAATCCCATCGCGGTCAACGCGCCCCGGCCGGCGGCCGGCGCGCCCGCGAACACCCCGGCGTAGGAGAGCGTGCCGAAAGTGCTGAACATCAGGAAGATTCCCACGGCCAGCCCGGCATCCCCGACCCGGTTCATCACGAACGCCTTCTTGGCCGCCGTGGCCGCCGTCGGCTTGTGGTACCAGAAACCAATCAGCAGATAGGACGCCAGGCCGACGCCTTCCCAGCCGACGTAGAGCACCAGGTAGTTGTCCGCGACGACCAGCAGCAGCATGGACGCCAGGAACAGGTTCAGATAGCCGAAAAAACGACGGCGATCGGCGTCATCTTTCATGTAGCCGACCGAATAGATGTGGATCAGCGATCCGACGCCGCTGATCAGCAGCACGAAACACATGGACAGCTGATCGATTTGGAGCCCGACGTCGACCCGCAGCTGGGCGACGGGGATCCAGGTGAACAGCGTCTGGTGGATGGCCCGGTCGTCCGCGGATCGGCCGAGCATGTCGGCGAGCAGCGTCGCGCCCACACCGAATGCTGCGAGCGCGGCCGCGCAGCCCAGCAGGTGACCCCAGGCGTCGGTGCGCCTGCCGCCGAACAGCAGGATCGCGGCACCCGCCAGCGGCAGTGCCACGAGAAGCCAGGTGAGATGTGTCATCGTGGCGTTCTTAGCCTTTGAGTAGGTTCGCGTCGTCGACCGACGCCGATTTGCGGGCGCGGAAGATGGTCATGATGATGGCCAGGCCGATGACGACCTCGCAGGCGGCCACCACCATCGTGAAGAAGGCGATCATCTGGCCGTCCAGATGGCCGTGCATCCGCGCGAACGTGACGAACGCCAGGTTGACGGCGTTGAGCATCAGCTCGACGCACATGAACATCACGATGGCGTTGCGGCGCAGCAGCACGCCGGCGGCGCCGATGGTGAACAGCAGCACCGATAGGTACAAATAGTTTGCCGGATTCACGACGTGCCGCCTTTCACCTTCTCGGGGGCCGGCGGCACTGGAGTCTCGGCACCGTCCGCGCCGCGGGTCCGCAGTATCGATGACACCGACAGCTCCGAGTACGAGCCGTCCGGCAGCAGCGCGGCCACGTCGACCGCGTTATGCCGCGCGTAAACACCCGGATTCGGCATGGGGGTGGGATGCCCACCGGCCCGGAAGCGCTCCTGCGACAGCTCACGCTGCGTCTTGCGGCGCTCGAAACGCTCGCGGTGCGCCAGCACCATCGCCCCGACTGCCGCGGTGATCAATAGCGCGCTGGTCAGCTCGAACGCCCAGAGGTACCGGGAGAAGATCAGCGCGGCAAGGCCTTCGACGTTGCCGTTGGCGTTGGCGGCGGTCAGTCCCGCGAAGCCCCCGGTCGCCACGTGGCCGATGGCGGCCAGCAGCAGCATGCCGAAGCCCACACCGACCACGACCGCGGCGACGCGCTGCCCGTGCAGCGTCTCCTTCAGTGATTCGGCGGAATCCACGCCGATCAGCATCAGCACGAACAAGAACAGCATCATCACCGCGCCGGTGTAGACCACGACTTGGACGACCCCGAGGAAAAGCGCGTCCTGGGCGATATAGAAGACCGCCAGGATGATCATTGTCATTGCCAGGAACATCGCGGAGTACACCGCGTGCACCGCCATTACGACCCCGAGCGCGCCCACTAGCGCCAACGCACCCAGGATCCAGAAGGTCACCGCTTCGCCGGTGGAGGTGCGGACGATGGCGTCGGCAGCCAGGTTAGAAGCGAGTGGCGCCGTCACCGGGATTCTCCGACGTTCTGGGGCGCACGCAGGCCCTGTGCGGTCACGTTGCCCTGGTAGTAGTCCTTGTCGGTGGCGCCGGGGGCCCGCGGGTGCGGCGGAGCGGTCATCTCCGGTTGCAGCGGGGCCAGCAGCCGGTCTTTCTCATAGATGAGGTCGGCGCGGTTGTCGTCGGCCAGCTCGTAATCGTTCGTCATCGTCAGCGCGCGGGTGGGGCATGCCTCGATGCACAGGCCGCAGCCGATGCACCGCAGGTAATTGATCTGGTACACCCGGCCGTAGCGTTCTCCGGGCGAGAACCGCTGCTCTTCGGTGTTGTCGGCGCCCTCGACGTAGATGGCGTCGGCCGGGCAGGCCCAGGCGCACAACTCGCAGCCGATGCATTTCTCCAGGCCGTCGGGGTACAGGTTGAGTTGATGACGGCCGTGGTAGCGCGGTGCGACCGGGCCTGGCTTCTCCGGATACTCCTCGGTGACGTTCTTTTTGAAGATCGACCCGAACGTCACGCCGAATCCGGCGACGGCATCGAGAAACTTAGGCACGTGCTTTCTCCTTGCTCGCACCGGCTTGCGCCGGCAGGGGCGGTGTCGGGAATGCGGCCTCAGGGCTTACGGGACTGGGCCGTTCGCCGCGCTGACGGCGCAGCTGCCGTTCCATCGCGCGAATGCCGGGTGTGGCGAACGGCTTTCGCAGCAGCAGCACCAGGACCCCGGCCACGACGAGGCTGCTCACGACCAGCAACGGGGTCCAGTGCGCGTAGCCCTGGTTGCGCAGCGTGCGGATCACCGCCGCGATCAATACCCACACCAGCGAGCCCGGGATCAACAATTTCCAGCCCAGCGCCATGAACTGGTCATAGCGCAGCCGGGGCAGGCTGGCGCGCAGCCAGAAGTAGATGAAGAGGAAGGTCCACATCTTCGCGGTGAACCAGAGCACCGGCCACCAACCGGTGTTGGCGCCCGCCCACATGTTCAGCGGCCACGGCGCATGCCAGCCACCGAAGAACAGGACCGTGGCAAGCGACGACACCGTCATCATGTTGACGTATTCGGCCAACATGAACATCGCGAACTTCAGCGACGAGTACTCGGTGTGAAAGCCGGCGACCAGCTCACCTTCGGCCTCGGGCAAATCGAATGGCGCCCTATTGGTTTCGCCGACCATCGAGATCAGGTAGATCACGAACGACGGCAGTAGCAAGAACACGTACCAGACCCGGTCCTGGGATTTCACGATCTCCGAGGTCGACATGGAGCCGGCGTAGAGGAACACCGCCGCGAAGGACAGGCCCATTGCGACCTCGTACGAGATGACCTGCGCGGTGGAGCGCACCCCACCCAGCAGCGGGTAGGTGGACCCGGAGGCCCACCCGCCGAGCACGATGCCGTACACGCCGATCGCCGACAGCCCCAGGATGAACAGCACCGCGACCGGAAGGTCGGTCAGCTGCAACGGCGTCCGGTGGCCGAACACCGACACCTCCGGCCCGAACGGGATGAACGCGAAGGCCGTGAACGCGGGAATCACCGAAATGCACGGCGCGGCAAAGTACACGAACCAGTCGACGCCCTTGGGGGTAATGCTCTCCTTGAGCGCCAGCTTGATCCCGTCGGCCAGACTCTGCAGGATGCCCCACGGCCCCGCCCGATTGGGGCCGGGCCGCAACTGCATCCAGCCCAGTATCTTGCGCTCGGCCAGGATCGCGACCAGCACGTTCAGCATGAGGAACACGAAGACGGCCAGCGCCTTGCCCAGTACCAGCCACCAGGTGTCGTGTCCGAAGGCGGTCAACATGTCAGTCCACTCCGATCCGCACGATGCTGCCGACGGTGACGCCGAGTTGCCGGTGTACCGCCGAGCCGGGCGAGTTCAGCGGAAGCCACACCACCCGGTCGGGCATGTCGGTGATGACCAGCGGCAGCGTGATCGATCCGCGCGACGCGCCAACGGTGACCGTGTCGCCGTCGGCGGCGCCGATCTCGGTCGCCGTGTCGGCCGACAGCCGCACCACCGGTGTGTGCGCGGTCCCGGCCAGATGCGGTTCGCCGTCTTGCAGCCGGCCGTTGTCCAGCAGCATCCGCCAGCCGGCCAGCACGGCCTCGCCCGCTGCGGGCTGGGCCTGGCCCGGACTCGGGACCCGGGGGCCGGCGGCGTGTATGCCGTCCCAGGTGCCCAGGCCGGCCAACTGCTCGCGCGTCTCCTCGACGGTGGTCGTCCCGAGGTAGACGCCCATTTCGGCAGCCAGCGCGTCGAGCACCCCATGATCCGACTGGCCGGCCTGCTGGGTGGTGCCGTGCAGCGACGGGGCGAACCCGCGATAGCGGCCCTCCCAGTTGACGAAGGCGCCGGATTTCTGCGCCACCGGCGCGACCGGGAACACCACATCCGCGCGTTCGGTGACGGCGCTGTGCCGCAACTCCAGGCTGATCACGAAGCCCGCGCCGTCCAGGGCGGCCAGCACCGCGTCGGGATCGGCGAAGTCGTCGGGCTCGACACCGCCGACCAGCAGCGCGCCCAGCGTTCCGTCCGCGGCCGCGGCGAGGATGCCGTCGGCGTCACGACCGGCGGCAGCGGGCAATTCGTCGACGCCCCATGCCGCGGCAACCTGCGCGCGGGCGGCGTCGTCGGC
>JARLGR010000066.1 GCA_031292665.1 Mycobacterium sp.
GCACACACCAACACAGAACATGGAAGTGAGGAATCGGCATGGGCCTCAAGGTCTTGATGATCGGAGCGTATCCGCTGGAGCCGGGGATGGTAGTTGGCGGCATCGAGTCGGCGACCAGTGTGCTTGTCCCGGCGCTGGCGGCGCAGGACGACATCGACAGTGTGACGGTGCTGTGTTTCCATCATGGTGAGGCGTCGACCGACTACCGGCGCGTCGGCCCGAAGGTTGAGGTCTATTACGTGCGTAGCCTAAACCGGTTGCGTTTGATCACCGGGTATTTCCTGTACGTCCGCAAGGCGCGCAAGCTGGTCGCAGCGTTGAAGCCCGATATCGTGCATGGCCAGGGGCTCGACTTTGGCGACGTTGCCGAGAAATGCAGCCCAAACTCCGTAGTTACCGTGCACGGTCTGCCACACGTCGAGATCAGGATGTCTGCTCGAACGAAGTTCCGCGACAAGCTACGAGTCAAGCCGATCGATGCCTTGGTCCGGCGGGTGCTGCGCCGTGCCAAAGTGGTCATCTCGATTTCGAAGTACGACACGCAGGAACTCGGCCGAATGATCCAAGGCACCCCGGTAAGCATCGCCAATCCAACCGGGTTGGAGTTCTTCGCCCTCGCGCCGTCGCGCCCGTCGGAACCGCGGCTGCTGTTTGCTGGAGTGCTGACACCACGCAAGAACGTGGTGGGCCTGCTGAATGCGTTCGCGCAAGTACGCCAGGCCGTGCCCGAGGCTCGGCTGATAATGGTCGGTCCGCACCCCGATCCCGACTACGCACAGACCGTTCAAGACCGGGTGACGAGTCTCGCGTTGGGCGATAGCGTCGATATCGTTGGTTTCGTCGACAACGACCGGCTGCGGCATGAGATCGCCACCGCTCGTGCGGTCGTGCTGTTTTCCCGGGAGGAAACGGCGCCGACGATCATCGCTCAGGCCATGGCCGCGGGAAAGCCGGTTGTTGCTTCGCGGGTCGGTGGCGTGCCGGAGATGGTGAACGACGGCGAGAGCGGGTTCGTGGTGGAGTCCGAGGATGAGACCGCGTTGGCCGAGCGGATGCTGACGTTGCTGAACGACCAGGATCTGTGCCTGCGGATGGGCGCGCGCGGGCATGAACTTGCGCTGTGCCGGTTCAATCCCGACGCGGTCGCCCGGCAGACGGTGGAGGCGTACCGAATAGCACTGAATTCCCAACAACTGGATCACTCGTTCGCGAGGTAGGAGACACGATCATGGCCAAGCCAGCCGATTCGTTCGATTGGACCGACAAATCCGTACTGGTCACTGGAGGCGCCGGCTTCATCGGCTCGCACCTGGTGGAACTGCTCACCGAGGCCTCGGCTCAGGTGACCGTATTTGACACCCTGGGGTCGGGTCGACGTGAAAATCTGGCTGGCGTCGTCGATGACGTCACGCTGTTGGAATATGACGTCCGCGATGTCGACTGGGAAGCCTACTTTTCCCAGAACAGCACCGACGTGGTGTTCCATTTTGCGGCCAATGCATACGTTCCACCGTCGGTCGAATCACCGTCGTTTGACTACGAGACCAACTTCGCAGCCACGTTTCGACTGCTGGAAGCGTTGCGACGATCACAATGGCCCGGACGCATGGTCTTTGCGTCGTCGGCGGCGGTGTACGGAAACGCGGTGCGGGTGCCGATCAGCGAGGACGATCCGACGGTTCCCATCTCCCCGTACGGCGTCGGAAAACTCGCCGCCGAGCGGTACCTGGCGGTATTCGCCAGGCTGTACGGGCTCCGCCTCGCCTCCGTTCGCTTCTTCTCGGCGTACGGGCCCCGCCAGCGCAAGCAGGTGGTGTTCGATTTGCTGACAAAGCTGAGCAAGGACCACGACCAGTTGTTCATCCACGGCGACGGGACGCAGGTCCGCGACTTCCTCTATGTCAAGGACGCGGCGCGATCGGCCATGATCGTCGCCGCGGACGGCGAGTTGAACGGCGAGGCCTATAACGTGGGCGCCGGGCGTGAGTACACGATCGATACGCTGGCGAAATCTCTCTGCACTCTGACGGGTCTCAGTCCGGCTTTCCACTACAGTGGCGCGAACCGGCCGGGTGACCCAGAGAAGCTGGTGGTTGACATCACGCGGCTGGAATCCATTGGTTACACGCCGCGGTTCGAATTCGAGGAAGGTCTCGCCGCTGTCGTCCAGTGGTTCGAGGACCTGACCGGAGAAACGTGGAAGTGACACGGATCAGGATAGGTCTGTCCAAGTCGATCGCCGGCGCCGGTGCCCGTGCGGCTGGTTCAGGAACGCGGAGAGCGGTTGTATACGAAGCGCCAGGGCGCGAAGGCTCGGCCTAGGCCCCTTTGTCACACACTGCCTGGGGCACCTCGGGCTGGGGCACCTCGGGCCGCGATAGCGCTGCGATGCGGGACAGTTCGTCGCCGTCATGCTCGCCGCTTGTCTCGTATCGGCGTTTGAGCTTCAGCACGGGCGTCTCGAAGAACCGGAAGCTGAGGTAGGCGACCACGACCACCGTGACGAGCGTGACCGCAAACACCAGGATCCCCCGCTGCTCGCGGGTCGCAATGGAGACCGCGTCCGCACACAAATCGTGCAGCATGTACACGCCGTAGCTGATCACTCCGATAAACGCCAGCGGGCGCCACCGCAGGATCGGGTGCAATGGGGTCCACTCAACGATGCAGGTAGCGACCACCAGCACAACCATCAGGATCGCAGTGATCTGCGGCTTGGCATTCGTCGCGATCGCGACCACCAACAGCACCGCGGCTACCGGTGCCGACCAGACACGCCCAACAACCGCGCTCACCACCGCGAACCCAAGCCGCGTGCTGGTCACGAGCGCTGCAGCGGCACCGAGCAGGATCGGCAGCGACAAGCTCGCCGGAATCCGCCACGGCATTATCCACGAGTCCCCGACCCAGCCGCAGCGGACGCCCTCTGAGATCGCGATCAACACTGCTAACACGACGAGCGGCGGCCAGGTCCGCTTCCAGCTCCCGATCGTCAACGTCGCGACCAGCAGCGGCGGCCACAACAGATAGAACTGCTCCTCGGTCGCCAGCGACCAGGCGAAACAGAACGGATCAGGACTTGGGGGCAACCTGCCGGGGGGCAACCAGTTGAAGGTATACGTCGCGAAATGCGGCAGATCATGGAAGAACGCAATTCCTCCCGGGCTGTGGCGGCGGAGCGCGGCAACATACACGATGTAGACGAGCAGCGTCGCATAGTACAGCGGGAAGATGCGCAGCGCGCGGCGCGCGTAGAACTTCCTCAACGAAATTCCGCCCCCCCGGTCCGCTCGCGCAGCAGCAAACTCGTGATCAGGAATCCACTGATCGCAAAGAACAAGTTCACCCCCAGGGGGCCCAAGTGCACCCCGGGGGTGGGCACGTTGGATCGCACGACGGTATGCTCCCAAACCACCGCGATGGCGCTCACCGCCCGCAAACCATCCAAGGCACCGAAGCGGCGGATCGCCACAAACCGGTCGAAGTTCGCTCGCACCCAACCGGATTGCGGCTCCAAGATCGAATTGCCGCGGCGAGGGCGGCTGAAGGCCCGCGCAGCGGTCGCCACAGCGGCCAACCTGCGTGTCGAAACGATGCCAACCGGTTCCGGCGTCACGGCGCCCCCCTGCTGGTAGAAACGGTTGGCGCGGCTGTGTACCGACCTGGCGAGCGAGCGGCCAGCCACAGCACCCGAGGCGAATTCACAGTGCGAATGCTGTGTTGATGTTCGAGCGGCAGCGCGGCATTGGCGCGCGACAAGTCGTGATTGCGGTGGCGTTCGTTGGTCGAAACGTGCCTTCCAGAGTCGAGCCCGGTCCATGGGCACTCTCACCGGTCACCGGATTACCCGACCGACGCACCGTGACACCGCCCCGCACTGTTCTCTCCCAATCGTGTCTCTCCCTATCGTGGCGATCGAAAGGGCCTAACCGTACAAAACCGATGATGCGTATGCAGGCAAGATTACATACTTGTTGGATCAATCTTGACTAGATTGTAGACCTGCAGTATTGTCTTTGTAAACTAGTGGTCACGCCCGTTAGTTCGTCGGGGGTTGGACCCAGGCGGTTGGGTCGTTGAGGTAGAGGCCGCAGGCGCAATCGAGGGCTTCTTCGGGGGTGCCGACGGGGTATCCGCTGGGCAGGATGGTGTCTTCGTAGCCGTTGCGGCTGGCGAGATGGATCGCGAAGCC
>JARLGR010000067.1 GCA_031292665.1 Mycobacterium sp.
ATCACCAGCAGCGCCATCTGTTCGGGGGAGAAGCCGAGCGAGCTGCCGCACGACAGGCACGCCGAGTTCTCGAACGTCAGGCGCTGGCCGCAGTTGGGGCAGTGGAAGTCACGCATGAAGCTCATCGGCTTCGAAGGGCACGACGTCGACGGCGACGTCGATCACGCTGCGTTCCGAGTTGGTGTAGATGATGCCGCGCAGCGGCGGCAAGTCGGCGTAGTCGCGCCCGCGCCCCACGATGATGTAGCGCTGGTCGACCAGCTGGTCGTTCGTGGGGTCAAGCCCCAGCCACTCGAATTTTCCGGGCTCCTGCGGTGTCCATACACCGGCCCAGGCGTGGGTGGCGTCGATGCCGATCATGCGATCCTTTCCGGGGGGCGGGTCGGTGGCCAGGTAGCCGGACACGTAGCTGGCCGCAAGACCGTTGGCGCGCAGGCAGGCGATCGCCAACCTGGCAAAGTCTTGACATACCCCTTCGCGGGCGTGCAGAACCTCATTGACCCCGGTGGAAATCGTCGTCGACCCGGATCGGTAGGTGAAGTCGCGGAAAATCCGGGACGCGAGATCGCGCAACACCTCGACCAGCGGACGTCCCGGCTCGAAACTCGGCGCCGCGTAGTCGCGCACCGCGTCGGTGATTTCCGGCGGGTCGAGGTCCACGGTGAACTCGGTCGCCAGCGCTCCCCGGCGTCCGGCCGGGCGGGCGGCCTCCCACTGCTGCACCGCCGGACCGCTGCTGTACCGCTCGGGCGGCGGCGGATACACGTCGACGATGGAGTCGCTGGTGACCGTCAGGGCGCGGTGCGGCTCGGTGACGTGGAAGTAGGAGCTGATGTTGCCGTAGACGTCGCGGCTGGTGGAGCTGTCGGCCGGGGCCGGATCGACGGTCAGCCGGTGCGCGACGCAGCGCTGGCGCAGCGAGTCGCGCGGGGTGAGGAAGCCGCGGCCGTACGAGCTGGTCACCACGTCGGAGTAGCGGTACTCGGTGCGGTGGGTCACTCGATGGCGGTGAGCGGACGCATCGGACGGCACCGACAAGCGCACCTCCTGAGATTTCTGCAGCGACCTATTTCTACTACTCCCGGCCCCATCCGGCACACTTGCGGAGCACAATCGACATGTGGCCACGTGGGGCGACGTCGCCCGCATCGTGGGTGGGCTGGCACTCACCTCGGAGCCGTCCCCACACGACTGGCGGGTCGGCAAGAAGCTGCTGGCGTGGGAGCGGCCGCTGCGCCCTTCGGACCGCGAGGCGCTGGCGCGCAGCGGAGTGCAGCCACCCGAGGGCGACATCCTCGGCGTCCGGGTCTCCGACGAGGGCGTCAAGTTCGCGCTGATCGCCGACGAGCCGGCGATCTTCTTCACCACCCCGCACTTCGACGGCTATCCCACGGTCCTGGTCAGGCTGGCCGAGGTCTCGGTCCCCGCGCTCGAGGAGTTGATCACCGAGGGCTGGCTGACCCAGGCGCCGAAGAAGTTGGTCCGGGAGTTCCTGGCCGACTCGATGTGAGCCGGTCACACCTGACGCAGGTCGATCACCCGCTGCAGGTCGTGGAGGCAGGCCGCGACGACGTCGGCCAGCACCACCTCGGCCTTGTCGCGAGCCCCCGCCTGCAACTCGGACGCGCAATGGCGCGCGGCGGCGGCGTACGCGCACGCCCCGGCCGGATCTGAGTCGGCAAGCGCGGTGGCGGCCGCAAGGTCGACCAGCACGGTCTGCACGGGGTGCGGAAGCCGGTTGCGGCCATCATCAACCGCGGGAGAGCCGACGGGGGCGACAGCACGGACCAGCTGCAGCACAGAGCCGGCCAGCAGGGCGACATGAACGGCCTGGCGATCGGCGGCCTCGACGGAGTCGCGCAGTCCCCAGCGTCGTGGTGAAATCCGCACTACGTGCCGGGCGGTGGTGCGGGCCTCGATGAGTCCGCCGAGCTGCTCGTGCACGCGGTCGACGACCGACAGCGGCCAGTCGGGCGGGGCTTCGCGGCGTCCGGCGGCGACGTCGGCGGTGCGCGACAGGACACCGTGCAGGACTCTCAGCACCCCGACGCGCGCCCTGCGCAGCACCGTCATGGGGTCGGCCGGGAACAGCAGCACTGCGAAAACAATTGCCAGGAAGCCGCCGATCAAGGCGTCGGCGACGCGTTCCAAACCGACGCCACTGCGATAGAGCGCCAGCACCAGGATCGACGACACGACGGTCTGGTTGGCGAACATCATGCCCTGGCCGATGAAGCCCGTACCGATCACCACAGCGACGCACAGCGCAACAAGCGCGGCGACGACGATGGAGACGGCTCCGGGGCCGAGCACCATCTGCACCGCGGTGCCCAGCCCGATGCCCAGGGTCACGCCGATCATCATCTGAACGGCGCGCTGCGCGCGTAAGACGTTGCTGATGGACAGGCAGACCGCGGCGGCGATCGGCGCGAAGAACGGTTGAGGGTGGCCGAGCAGATCGTGCGCGAGATACCAGGCCAGTCCCGCCGCGACGGAGGTCTGCACGAGATTGAACCACCGGCTGCGCAGCCGCTTCACGCCCGCCCGCACGGCGGCGGACGCCGCTGACCGGGCCGCCCCCGCCGCCCGAGGCACGGTCGGCTATGCCCGCTGCAGCTCGAACAACGGAATCACCCGACTGGTCTTGGCCTGGTACTCGGCGAACCCGGGCGCCGCGGCGGCGACCTTCTC
Organism: Mycobacterium sp.; assembly: GCA_031292665.1. GTDB lineage: Bacteria > Actinomycetota > Actinomycetes > Mycobacteriales > Mycobacteriaceae > Mycobacterium. The sequence continues at coordinate 2,692 of JARLGR010000067.1, forward strand.
GAAGAGCTCGTCGCGCTCCGCGGAGGGCAGCTCGCGAGCCGTCACGTCGAACGCGTCTATCCCTGATCGGGTGCCGACCTCGACGCGGGCCGCCGGGTTGGCCCGCAGGTTGTGCACCCAGGCCGGACTGGCCGGGGCGCCCGCGAAGGACCCGATGATGACCAGCTTGCCGTCGATGCGGAAGTAGGCCAGCGGCGACACCCGCGGTTGGCCGGACTTGGCGCCGGTCGTGTGCAGCAGCAGCAGCTCGGCGTTGGCGAATTGGCCGCCGACCTTGCCGCCGTTGGCCCGGAACTCGTCGATAATGCCGGTGTTGAACGCGTTGATGGTTTCAGTGTCAGGCATTTCAGTCATGCCCCGTCAACTCCCTTGGGCTTGGCGTCTATTCCGGACTCTTTGCGCTGCTGGGCGGTGATCGGGGCGGGCGCGTTGGTCAGCGGGTCGACGCCGCCGCCGGTCTTGGGAAAGGCGATCACCTCACGGATCGAGTCCACCCCGGACAGCAGCGCGTTGATGCGGTCCCAGCCGAACGCGATCCCGCCGTGCGGCGGCGCGCCAAAGGTGAACGCCTCCAGCAGGAATCCGAACTTGTCCTCGGCCTCGGCCGCATCCAGGCCCATCACCGCGAACACCCGCTCCTGGATGTCGCGGCGGTGGATACGGATGGAGCCGCCGCCGATTTCGTTGCCGTTGCAGACGATGTCGTAAGCGTCGGCCAGCACGGCGCCGGGATCGGTGTCTGAAGCGCCCAAGACGTCCTCGTGCTGGGGCTTCGGGGCGGTGAAGGCGTGATGCACCGCGGTCCACGCCCCGGAGCCGACCGCCACGTCGCCGGCGGCGGTTGCCTCCCCGGCGGGCTCGAACAGCGGCGGGTCCACCACCCAGACGAACGCCCAGGCGTCGGGATCGATGAGGCCCAGCCGGTGCGCGATCTCCCCACGGGCCGCGCCCAAAAGCGCCCGCGACGACTTCGGCGGACCCGCCGAGAAGAAGATGCAATCCCCCGGCCCGGCGCCCACGTGCGCGGCGAGCCCGTCGCGCTCTGGGTCGCTGAGGTTCTCGGCCACCGGACCGCCCAGCGTTCCGTCCTCGGCGACCAGCACGTAGGCCAGTCCCCGGTGCCCACGCTGCTTGGCCCACTCCTGCAGCCGTCCAGCGTCCGCCGCGGCTGTGAGGCCCCGCCGGGCATCACCACGGCGCCCACGTAGGGCGCCTGGAAGACGCGGAACGTGGTGTCCGAGAAGAACTCCGTGCACTCGACGAGCTCCAGCCCGAACCGCATATCGGGCTTGTCGGAGCCGAACCGTCGCATCGACTCCGCGTAGCTGATCCGCGGGATCGGCGTCGGAAGCCGGTAGCCGATCAGCGCCCACAGCGCGGTGAGGATCTCCTCGGAGATCGCGATGACGTCCTCGGCCTCGACGAAGCTCATCTCCATGTCGAGCTGGGTGAACTCCGGTTGCCGGTCGGCGCGGAAATCCTCGTCGCGGTAGCAGCGGGCGATCTGGTAGTAGCGCTCCATCCCGGCCACCATCAGCAGCTGCTTGAACAGCTGCGGGCTTTGCGGCAGCGCGTAGAACGAGCCGGGGTGCAGCCGGGCCGGCACCAGGAAGTCGCGCGCCCCTTCCGGCGTCGAGCGGGTGATCGTCGGCGTCTCGACCTCGACGAAGTCGTGCCGGGCCAGGACCCCCCGCGCGGCGGCATTGACCTTGGAGCGCCGCCGGATCGCCGCGGCCGGGCCGTCGCGGCGCAGGTCCAGGTAGCGGTACTTCAGCCGCAGCTCCTCGCCGGCGGGCTCGTCCAGCTGGAACGGCAGCGCCGCGCTCTCGCCGAGCACGGTCAGCGAGGTGGCGTTGACCTCGATCTCGCCGGTGGGGATCTCCGCGTTGGCATTGCCCTCCGGGCGGATCTCCACGAAACCGGAGACCAGCACGCAGAACTCGGCGCGCAGCCGGTGCGCCTGCGCCAGCACGTCGGGGGCGCGGAACACGACCTGTGCGAGGCCGGAGGCGTCGCGCAGATCGATGAAGATGACGCCGCCGTGGTCGCGGCGGCGAGCCACCCAACCGGCCAAGGTCACCTGCCGGCCGGCGTCGCGATCCCGTAGCGAACCAGCGGCGTGGCTGCGCAGCACAAACACTCCCCTTCAGCAGGTTTTGGACGAGTGACCAGCCTAGGGCAGGTAATTTTGGTGCCATCGCCACCACCGTTGCGCTTGTCGGTCCCGGCGCCGTCGGCACGACGGTCGCCGCGCTGCTGCATCGGGCCGGGCATTCGGTTCTGCTGTGCGGCCGCACCCCCCGCGAGAGCATCGAGCTGCGGCCCGACGGCGCGGATCCGATCGTGGTGCCCGGTCCGGTGCTCACCGATCCCGCTCAAGTGACCGGCCGGGTCGACGTCGTGATGCTCGCGGTCAAGGCCACCCAGAACCACGAGGCGGGCGGCTGGCTGAACCGCTTGTGTGACGAGCACACCATCGTCGCGGTGCTGCAAAACGGTGTCGAGCAGGTCGAGCAGGTGCAGCCGCACTGCCCGTCGTCGGCGGTGATCCCCGGGATCGTGTGGTACTCGGCCGAGACCCAACCCGAAGGATGGGTGCGGTTGCGCGGCGAAGCGGCGCTGGTGCTGCCCAGCGGGCCCGCCGCGCAGGCGGTCGCCGAGTTGCTGCGTGGCGCCGGCTGCCGGGCCGACTGCGATCCCGACATCGTCACCGCCGCGTGGCGCAAGCTGCTGACCAATGCGCTGGCCGGGCTCATGGCGCTGTCCGGGCGGCGCTCCGGGATGTTCCGCCGCGACGACGTGGCCGCGCTGTCGCGCCGGTATGTCGCCGAGTGCCTGGCCGTCGCCCGGGCCGAGGGCGCCCGGCTGGGTGACGACGTGGCCGACGAGTTGGCCGACCTCTTCCGCCGGGCTCCCGAAGACATCGGGACGTCGATCCTGACCGACCGGGAGAACCGCCGGCGGATGGAATGGGACATCCGCAACGGGGTGATCGTCCGCAAGGCCCGCGCCCACGGCCTGGCGACGCCGATCAGCGACGTGCTGGTCCCGCTATTGGCAGCGGCCAGCGACGGCCCCGGCTAGATTCATGCCATGTTCCCCTGCGAGCGGGTCGACTTGACCTTCGTCGACATCGCACCTTTTCGCTTCAGCAACAGCGTCGACCTGGCCATCACGCCCGAGCAGCTGTTCGGCGTGCTTGCCGACGCCGACTCCTGGCCGCGCTGGGCATCGGTGATCACCAATGTGACCTGGACCAGTCCCGAGCCGTACGGCGTCGGCACCACCCGCACCGTCGAGATGCGCGGCGGCATGGTCGGCAACGAAGAATATCTGGCGTGGGAGCCGTTCACCCGCATGGCTTTCCGGTTCAACGAGTGCTCCACGCAGGCCACCGCCGCGTTCGCCGAGGACTACCGGGTCGAGGCCATCCCGGGTGGCTGCCGGCTGACCTGGATCATGGCGCTCAAGCCGGCCGGGCCGGCCTGGTTGGCGATGTACCTCTTCCGGCCACTGCTGAATCTGGGCCTGCGCCGTTTCCTTCACAGACTGCGCAGTTACACCGCCACCCGGTTCTCCGCGACCGGTCAACGTTAGGAGCGCGCGATGACGTTCAACGAGGGCATGCAGATCGACACCAGCACCGCGTCGTCGTCGGGCGGTGGCCTGCGGATGGGCATCGGCGGCGGCGTCGGCGGCCTGCTGATCATCCTCCTGGCGTTGTTCTTCGGCGTCGACCCCGGCGGCGTCGTGACCCAGCAACCGATGGACAGCCGCGACGACGCGGAGCCCGGTTTCGACCTGGGCCAGTGCAGGACCGGGGCCGACGCCAACAAATTCGTGCAGTGCCGCGTGGTGGCCACCGGCAACTCCGTCGACGCGGTCTGGCATCAGCTGATGCGGAACTACACCCGCCCGCATCTGCGGCTGTTCACCAGCCAGGTCGACACCGCCTGCGGGCTGGCCACCACCGCGGTGGGGCCGTTCTACTGCCCGCTCGACAAGACGGCTTACTTCGACACCGATTTCTTCCAGGAGCTGGTCCAGCGATTCGGCTCCAGCGGCGGCCCATTAGCGCAGGAGTACGTCGTCGCCCACGAATACGGCCATCACGTACAAAACCTGCAGGGCATCCTGGGCCGCTCCCAGCAGGGCGCGCAGGGCGCCGGCGGCAACGGGGTGCGCACCGAGCTGCAGGCGGACTGCTATGCCGGCATCTGGGCGCACTACGCCTCGACCGTCAAGCAGGAGAGCACCGGCGTCCCGTACCTGCAACCGTTGAGCGACAAGGACATTACCGACGCGCTGTCGGCCGCAGCGTCGGTAGGCGACGACCGCATCCAGAAGTCTTCCACCGGACGCGTCAACCCCGAGTCATGGACCCACGGTTCGTCCGAGCAACGGCAGCACTGGTTCACCATCGGCTACCAAAGCGGCGACCCGAACAAGTGCGACACCTTCGCCGCCCCCGACCTCAGCTAGCAGCTACCAGCGCCGCGTCGAGCAGGTGACCCCGGTCGTGGCGCTGTTGGTCACGACCACCTGGCCGTCGACGGCGATCTCGCACTGAATCTGCGGCACGTTCGACGAGTCACAGTCCGGCCAGTGGCAGCCGCCACTGGCAGTGACGATGGCCCACTGGTTCGGGTTCGCCAGCGCGGTGGTGTACACCAGCGGCTGCCCAGCGGTGAACGCCGTCTGCACGCTGGTCATGAACTGCGACGAGTTGGCGTCATAAGCCGCCTGACTGGGCGGATCGCTGTTCATGTAGCGCACATTGCCGGTCAGGTTGCCGGTGGCGGTGATCGTGTACGTCACCTGATGGCCGGCCGGGTCCGCAAATGAGGTCGCGGGTGTGACAACCACTCCCACGGCTGCTGCAAACGCCGCTGCCGCAACCCCCCTGGTCACTTGTCGCACGTCCGTCATATCGCAAACGCTACCGGAGTCGTTACCGACGGTTGGCCGTTCACCGACCGGTTCACCGGGTCCGGTATGAAGCATGCATGAGCGACGAACCCGCCCCCGGCATCAGCCGGCGCCGGTTGTTGACGACGAGTGCGGCCTCGGCCGCGCTCGGGGCGGGCATCGGCGGTGGGGCGGCGGTGCTGTGGTCGAACCCTCACACCCCCGCTGTCTGGCATCAGCCTGACCGCAACGGCGCGCCGCCGGTGGCCGGTCTGCACCTGCAATTCGGCAAGGACGCCGGCACCGAGGTGGTGGTGTCTTGGCACACCGTCGACGCCGTCCGCAACCCGCGCGTCATGCTGGGCACGCCGGCGTCCGGCTTCGGGCGCGTGGTGGCGGCGGAAACCCGGACGTACCGGGACGCCAAGTCAAGTGTCGAGGTTCGGGTGAACCACGCCCTGCTGACGGACCTCGTCCCGGACACCGACTACGTCTATGCCGCCGTGCACGACGGCGCGGAGCCGGAGATGGGAACCGTGCGAACCGCGCCCTCCGGGCGAAAGCCACTGCGATTCACCAGCTTCGGTGACCAGTCCACCCCTGCGTTGGAGAAGCTGCCCGACGGCAGGTACGGCACCGACAACATCGGCTCGCCCGCGGCGGCGGACACCACGCTGGCGATCGAACGCCTTGCCCCGCTGTTCAACCTGGTCAACGGCGACCTGTGCTACGCCAACCTCGCCAGGGACCGGGTGCGCACGTGGTCGGACTGGTTCGCCAACAACACCCGTTCGGCGCGTCACCGGCCGTGGATGCCGGCGGCGGGCAATCACGAGAACGAACTGGGCAACGGTCCGGTCGGCTACGGCGCCTACCAGACGTATTTCACGGTGCCCGACTCGGGCGCCGGCCCGGAACTGCGTGGCCTGTGGTACTCGTTCAGCGCCGGCTCCGTGCGGGTGATCAGCCTCAACAACGACGACGTGGCCTTCCAGGACGGCGGCAACTTCTACGTCCACGGCTACTCGGGCGGTGAGCAAAAGCGTTGGCTGGCAGCCGAACTGGACGCCGCCCGGCGCGACCCGGGTATCGACTGGGTGGTGGTGTGCATGCATCAGACCGCGGTCTCCACAGCCGACAAGGCCAACGGGGCCGACCTGGGCATCCGCGAGGAGTGGCTGCCACTGTTCGACCAGTACCGGGTCGATCTGGTGGTGTGCGGCCACGAACACCACTACGAACGGTCGCATCCATTGCGCGGAACACTGGCCACCGACACACGAACCCCGATACCCGTCGACACCCGGACCGACCTCATCGACGCCACCCGGGGAACGGTGCACCTCGTCATCGGCGGCGGCGGCACGTCGGCCCCCAGCAACGGGTTCTTCTTCCCCGAGCCCCGGTGCCGCGTCTTGACGGGAGTCGGCGCCTTCGATCCCGGGCTCGGGCGCAAGGCGCCGATCTACGTGCTGGAGGATGCGCCCTGGTCCGCGTTCCGCGATCGTGACAACCCTCACGGCTTCGCGTCTTTCGACGTCGACCCGGGTCCGCCCGGTGGCAATACGTCGATCAAGGCGACGCATTACGCGCTGAGCGGGCCGCCGGGCGCGGTGACCGTCATTGACGAGTTCACACTCACCAAGCCGCGCGGCGACAAGCTGAGTTGATTCAAAACAGCGTCGGCTGAATCGGTTCCGCCGCCGCGACCGCCCGCGGGAACGAGCGGTGATCACCGGCGAGGTGATACTTGGCGATCAGCGGCGCCGCCCTTTCGCGCAACATGTCGCGGTAACCCGGCGGCAGGTAGGCGCCGCGGCGGTAGAGCTCGCGGTAGCAGCCGACCAGCTCGGGATGCGAGCGGGCCAGCCACGACATGAACCAGCCGCGGGTCGAGCTCCGCAGATGCAGGCCGAAGACCGTCACTCCGGTGGCCCCGGCCGCCTTTATCTGCCCGAGCAGCCGGTCGAGGTGCTCGACGGAGTCCGTGAGGTGTGGCAGCACCGGCGCCACCATCACATGACAGTCCAGACCGGCGTCCCGGATCGCAGTGATGAGACCCAGGCGCGCCTGCGGCGTGGGCGTGCCCGGCTCGACATCCTTGTGCAGCTCGTCGTCGCCGACGGCCAGCGACACCGCGACCGACAGCGGAACCTGCCCCGCCGCATCGGCAATCAGCGGCAGGTCGCGCCGCAGCAGCGTGCCCTTGGTCAGGATCGACAGCGGCGTGCCGGATTCGGCGAGCCCTTTGATGATGCCCGGCATCAGCGCGTAGCGGCCTTCGGCGCGCTGGTAAGGATCGGTGTTGGTGCCCAGCGCGACGGTTTCGCGCTGCCACGACGACCGGCGCAACTCGCGCCGCAGCACCTCGACGACGTTGGTCTTGACGATCACCTGCGTGTCGAAGTCGGTGCCGCAGTTGAAGTCCAGGTATTCGTGGGTGGGCCGGGCGAAGCAGTAGCGGCAGCCGTGCGAGCATCCGCGGTAGCCGTTGACGGTGTACCGGAACGGCAGCGCCGCAGCGTTCGGCACCTTGTTGAGCGCGGACTTGCACAGCACCTCATGGAAGGTGATCCCCTCGAAGTGCGGCACGCGCACGCTTCGGACCAGGCCGATCCGCTGCAGCCCGGGTAGCGCCCCGTCCTCGACGGGCTCGCCGTTGACCGCGACGGCCTGGTTCGCCCAGCGCATGCTGCTATTCGAACAATAGTTCGATACTAAGTCAAGTACCCTGGCGATCAGAAGGGCGGCGGTTCGCCGTCACCGACGGCATCCTGAGGTCCCACATCCCATACCTGCGAGGCGCTTTGGGCCTGGCGAGCGCTTCGGTTGTGGCGGCGTTCGGTGGCGACGCGCTGAGCCCGGTGTTGGGTGCGGGTGCGCTTGCGGGTGGGCATCATCGCGGTGCG
>JARLGR010000068.1 GCA_031292665.1 Mycobacterium sp.
CACCTACGAGGAGATGGGGCTGCTTACCACCGAGAAGTACTCGAACTGGTTCGACCCGGGGTCGTTCTGGAGCGGTGACAGGCTCCCGCTCGAGCCGGGCTATCAGCTCGGGGGCGAAATCGACATTGTGGTCGGTTAGTCGACCGACATCTCCCCCATCGCGGACCATCCCGTCGCGTCGATGGTTTGACTGATGATTTTCGGCGTCGATGTCAGCGCCTGCGGGAGCTCGCGCATCGCCTGCCTGAAGTGACCGCTGTTGACGTGGACGCTGCCCGCGTCACCGTCACGGAAGGCCTCCACCAGGACGTACTCGCCCGGGTTATCCAGGCTGCGAGACCACTCGAACCACAGGTTGCCCGCTTCGGCCCGGGTGGCGGCGGTGAACGAGGCAACCAGCTCCGGCCACCGATCGGTCCACTCCGGTTTGGTGTGGAACTTGACGACGATGAAGATCATGGCCGGTCCCCCCTGTGCTTGCCGCTGCCGTTGCGTTCGCTCGATCCGGGCGAGCAGCGTCAGGATACGCGGGGCCGGGAGTGGGCGATGCCCGCACAACGGCACCGCCGGTTTGCGCATTTGGCGTCTGATCCCGCAGCAAAGCCCGCCTAGACATCGGCATTGACATTGCAATTGACGCCGAGGCAACCTTTCGCTATTGGAGTTGCGTCAGCCCTTCGTGTCTGCAGGTTTGCATTGTGATGCATCCCACACAGCGGCTCAGATCCGATTTGGTTCACATTCGCAGCGAATGCGAGCCTATTCGGAGAAAGCCCGATCATGCGCATTCCAAATCGTTACGCATTCGCAATTCCAGGATTGCCGGGCGGCGGCGCGTCGGGGGCCGGCGGCGGAGGTGGCGCGGGGGCCGGGGCATCGACCAGCACTAGCGCCGGAGGCGGAGCATCCGGCGGCGGTGGTGGCGCGTCGGGCGGCGGAGGCGGCGCATCCGGCGGCGGAAGGGCAGCGCCCTCGCCGTCGGGCGGCATCGGCAGAAACATGTGGTGTGTGAATCCGGCCTGGTAAGCACCGGCACCGCCGACGTGCACGCCACCGCGTTCGCCACTGGACACCGGCGTCCCGTCCGGCAAGGTCACCGCGGTGTGTCCGCCGTTCCAGCCGATCACCAAGGCATGAGGGGCAGTTCCATACTGGAAGCCCCGCGCCAGCAGCGCAGCCCCCTCGTTTCCGGTGTTGAACCGGCTGCCGAAGACGGGCCGGTCGGTCGCCGCGTTGGCTACCCACGAAGCGAGCCCGGAGCAATCGGTCCCGGCGGGAGAATCTCCGCCCGAGACATAAGGCGTACCGGAAACCTGATTGATGAGCGACATCAGCGTTGCTAATACAAACATGGGCAGGCACGCTAGCAATGAATTTCTTTGCTAACCAAATTTTGTGGCGTATCTCATTCGCTTATCGGATGATGGTGTTTGTCGCATCTCAGCAAATTGTTATACGCCGGCGGTCGTATCGAGACCGGTTTGCTGTCCACTTTTTCCGGCAAGCGAGCGCACGCCTTACGCCACTTCGCTTCAGCGCGAAGTCAGTGGCTGCACGCCCAGTTGGTCGAGCAGGCGCCGAACGTGCCGCTCAATGGCATCGCGAATCGGACGCACCCCGTCAACTCCGAGACCGGCGGGATCGGCCAGCTCCCAGTTCTCGTAACGCTTGCCGGGGACATACGGGCAACTATCGCCGCAGCCCATGGTCACGATGACGTCGACGGCCCCGACGACGTCATCGGTCCACTTCCCGGGTTGCTCGTGGGCAATGTCGATGCCGACTTCCGCCATCGCCGCGACGGCGGCGGGGTTGATCTCGTCGGCCGGTTCCGATCCACCCGAATAGACGGACGCCTGCCCGCCGGCGAGGTGCTTGAAGAACCCCATCGCCATTTGAGACCGACCGGCGTTGTGGGTGCACAGGAACAGCACGCCGGGCTTGGCTACGCGCTCGGTCACCGCACGCTCCCGTCGAGCGAGGTCGCCGCCTGCCGGCCGTCGAAATCGAAGCGGCGCCGCAGGGCGAGCGAAACGTAGACCAACGCGACGAGCACGGGCACTTCGATGAGCGGGCCGACAACACCGGCAAGCGCCTGACCGGAAGTAGCACCGTAGGTTGCGATGGCCACCGCGATGGCCAATTCGAAATTGTTACCGGCGGCGGTGAATGCCAGCGTGGTGGTGCGCTGGTAGCCGAGGGCAAGCATTGCCCCCAGGATGTAGCCGCCGCCCCACATGATCGCGAAGTAGGCCAGCAGAGGAAGTGCGATGCGGGCGACATCCAAAGGGCGGCTGACGATCTGGTGGCCCTGCAGCGCAAACAGAAGGACGATGGTGAATAGCAGCCCGTACAGTGCCCAGGGCCCGACCCTGGGCAGGAAGGTGGATTCGTACCATTGCCGACCCTTGGCTTTTTCGCCGAGTCGTCGCGACAGGTACCCGGCAATCAGCGGGATGCCCAGGAAGACGAGAACGGACTTGGCTATCTGCCATGGCGACGTGTGGATGGTGCTCTGCGGCAAGCCAAGCCAGCCGGGCAGCACCGACAGGTAGAACCAGCCCAGCACGGCGAACGTGAGGACCTGGAAGACGGAGTTCAGGGCGACGAGTACCGCTGCGGCCTCACGGTCGCCGCATGCGAGGTCGTTCCAAATGATCACCATTGCGATGCAGCGAGCCAGGCCGACGATGATCAACCCGGTGCGGTACTCGGGCAGGTCGGGCAGCAACAGCCACGCCAAGGCGAACATCAGCGCCGGACCGAGCACCCAGTTCAACAGCAGCGAACTAAGCAGCAGCCTGCGATCACCGGTCACGGTGTCGAGGCGGTCATAGCGGACCTTGGCGAGGACCGGGTACATCATGACGAGGAGGCCCAGCGCGATCGGCACCGAAATCCCATCGATCCGAACGTGATTCAGGTCCGTGTTCAATGCCGGTACGAAGCGGCCGAGAAGCAGTCCGGCGGTCATCGCAACGCCGATCCACGCCGGCAGGAAGCGGTCCAGCAGCGAAAGCCGTTCGACTACGGTCGGATGGTCGTGTTGCCGCACCGTCTGGGTCACGAGCGGCCGCCTGCTTTGTCACCGCTTACGACATCGCCGGCAGCTCCGCATCAGACGGTACCGTCGTCTTCAGTGTTCTCGCCGTCCGGCGGTGCGGAGCCGAAAGTATCCGAGTCGGCCAGCACCGTGTATACCTCCCACTTCTCCCCCGCCGGCCCGGTCACCCAGACCTTGTCTTGGGCGGCAAAGCAACACGTGGTTCCCAGCTCTTCCTGGGTGAACATGCCTTCTTCGGCCAGGCGGGCAATCTCGGTGTGGACGGCCTCGCTGGACTCCACTTCGACGCCAAGGTGATTGAGAGTTCCCCCGTGGCCGGGGTTTTCGATCAAGACCAGCTTCAGTGGCGGCTCCGTCACGGCAAAGTTGGCGTAGCCCGGTTTGACCTTGGCGGGCGCGGTGTTGAAGAGCTTGGAGTAAAAGGTGATCGCCTCGTCTAGATCGTCGACGTTGAGCGCGAGTTGAGCGCGGGACATGGCGGGCTCCTACCTCTGTGGCTTATGTCGAACTACCATCAACTCCGATACTCCTCACTTCTTCGATATATGTCAACAAGGTGTGGCAAGATAGAGGCATGCCAAAGTCGCTGCCTGTCGTGGACATGTCATCGCCGGTGTGCTGTTCTCCGGTGGCTGCCGGCCCCGTCGACGACCATGCGGCATTGGACATTGCGCTGCGACTCAAAGCTCTCGCCGACCCGGTGCGCGTCAAGCTTGTTTCGCTGCTGTTCAGTTCGGAGGCCGGTGAGGTGTGCAGTTGCGACCTGGCTACGACGGTCGGACTCAGCGAGTCGACGGTGAGTCATCACCTGACGCAGTTGCGCCGGGCAGGCATCGTGGAGTCCGAGCGGAGCGGGATGAACGTCTATCACCGTGCTCGCCGGGATGCTCTCATGGCGCTGTGTGCGGTGCTCGACCCAAACTGCTGCCGCTGACATCCGCCCTATCAGGGCACTCTGCGTGCGACGGCAATCACTGCCTCAGCCGATCCAGACCACACATTTACGATATGTTTACGGTCGGTGTCTGGCCGAACCACTTCCCCGAGCCATCGGAGGGTCACCGAGGACACCTGTACCGCCGAGAACGAACGACTCGCTCGCGGACTCGGCGGACTGCGCTGCGACGGCAATCCTTTCATCACGCTGACCAATCCGCTCAGGTTGCAGCACTGATATGACACCGCCGATGCTGAAAAACGTTGACTGCGAGGACAAATACCGCGCATTGCGCGGACTGATCCTGAGCCAGAATGCCTTCTTCGATCCAGCGGGCGAAGCCATCCCCCTCGTTTGCACGCGAGTGGTTCGACCGTTACGAACGCGGCGACGACGTCACCCACTGTTACGGGAGCCAAACCGCCGGGTAGGGCGGCCGATACCACTTCACTTCGAAGCGGAAATCGACCAGTGGGCCGTTGCCGATCAGTGGGCCCGCCGCGCCCGCTTGTTGGGCGCCAGCTTTCCGCCCTCGAATAGCAACGGGTAGACCAGACCGCCGATGAGACCCCCGACCAGTGGCGCCAGCCAGAACACCCACAGTTGGGCGGGTGCACCGTCCCCGTTGAAGAAGGCGACGCCGGTAGAGCGGGCCGGGTTGACCGAGGTGTTGCTGATCGGAATCGAAACGAGGTGGATTAGCGTCAGCGAAAGCCCGATGGCCAGCGGCCCGAACCCCTTCGGGGCGCGGTCGTCGGTCGCTCCCAGCACCACAATGAGAAAGAACGCCGTCAGCAAGACCTCCGCGATGATCACGGCCCCCAGCGAGTAGTGGCTGGGCGAATGCTCGCCGTACCCGTTCGCCGCCATATGACCGACGGGCGAGAACCCGGGCTTGCCCCTCGCGATGATCAGCAGCGTCAGACCCGCGAGCAGACCACCGACAACCTGCGAGATCCAATACCCGGGAAGGTCTTTCCACGGCAGCCGCCCGCTCACCGCGGCGCCCAGACTGATCGCCGGGTTGAAATGCCCGCCCGAGACGTGACCGACGGCGTAAGCCATGGTGACGACGGTAAGCCCGAACGCCAGCGCTACTCCGAGGAATCCGATGCCCAATTGGAAGGTGCCGCTACCATCCTCGGCTTGAGCGATCTGTTTGGCCGCGAAAATTGCACTGCCGCAGCCGGCGAAGACCAACCAGAACGTGCCGAGCAGCTCGGCGCAGAGCTTGGAAACTGGTGACGTCGTTGTCATGTGCTGCCTCCTGGTAGGTGGCCCCCGCGAAGATGGTAGCCCTTACTCGGCCGCCAGCAAACACTTACCGCCCGCCCCTACTTTGTGAGCGTCAGGACGGGCAGCGAGCACCGGTGAAGCCGAGGCAAGGTTTTGGTCTTGCCATGGTTCTGGTGTGCCGCCGGATGGTCGGTGTCCCAGGCCATCACAGCCGCCGTCGCCCCAACGGCAACAATTGCAGTGACGTGATCTATTCAGCGCGTGCTTACCTCGTCGCGGGCCGCGTGAACGTCGAAACAGAAATAGGCAGTGGCCTACTCACGTCAATTGCCCTGCTTCGCGACGCCATGAACGTAGCCAGTGGTCCCGGCTCCAAAGCACTTCGAGTCGGTCGACCTCCAGCAGCTCGACCATTCTCGACTCCACAGCGTGCAGATGAGCGATCGACACTGCAGTATCGACCAGTATCATTCAGTCACGCCACGCCGCCGGGGACCGGCCGTCGCCTCAGGATCCGTTCCGCCGAGCGCGGCGAGACGGCGAGCGCTTTCTACCCGGATCAGCGTTTGTAGCCCTTGGCGTAGCAACGCGACGTTCTCATGCACGCCGGTCAATTCGGCAGCCTTGGCCAGCAAGTCGTCATCGATAGTGACGGTTGTCCTCATGGCGCACCTCCGCACGCATCATTGACGCTAAATATGATTCCATATTCCTTCCGGAGTCGCCGCTGTCATGACGTTGAACCGGAATTCGACCACGTCGCCGTATATCTTCAGATCCGCGAGACTGGCCGTTGGGGCAAATTGCCGATGCGCGCGAATGCCTTGAGCTCCCGAGCGACGTCTGGGCCCGAGGGCGTGTACATAACCTCGCGATAGCCGATCTCCGCAAGTCGGGTGAGCCCTTGCCTGATGGTGGCGGGGTCACCGACCTTCATCATCAACGCAGCTGAGGTTCGACCTTCGACGTCCAGATGCTCGAGCAGTTGGAGATCACGCTCGGTGAGGTGGGTGACGTGGCCTTCGAAAGTGAGCAGGTGGCGTTCCTCCTCAGGTGCGAGCGCCTCGAGGGACGCTCGCCAGGCCGCCCCGCCCGGCAACGCATCGACTGCCGACGCGCCGCCATAGGTGTAGGCAGTGTGCCACGGGACGACCCCCCACGGCCCGACCGCTGCGAGCACGCGACTTGAGCGTGGGTCTTCACCGACGGCGAGGACGGTGCCAGACATCATCGTCGCCGACGGCAGCGTCGGGTGAGGTGGCCCGATTATCCCGTCTGCCACCTCGTGCGCCCGCTCATTGCCGCGCGGACCCATCACGCTTAGCCACAAAGGAACCCTCACCGGCCGAGAAGCCGTCATCCCTGGCCAGTGCAACATCCGCACTGCCTTGCCATCGATGACAGCCGTTTCTCCGGCTAGCAAGCGCCGCAGGGAACCGACATAGTCGAACAGCGCGTTGAGCGACATCGGAGCCTGGCCCAATGTCCAGCAAGCAGTGCCGCCGGTGCCAAAGCACGCACGAAATCGGTCACCGGAGAGTCGAGCGATCGTGGCGATACCTGACGCCATCGCCATGACGGAACGCTGCGACGGAATGAGCACTGCGGTTGCCAAACCGATCCGCGTCGTCCGTCCAGCTGCCAACGCAAGGTGGACGAATGGGTCCTCCCATAGCGGGGCGGAATCGAAGATCCACACTCTCGTGTATCCCAGCTCCTCCGCTAACACCGCTAGATCGGCAAAGTCAGGCCCGGGAGGCAGCCCACAGGAAAGTTCGATATCGACCATGTCGACAGATCTAACAGAATGCGGCCGTCGTGCGTACTTAGAATCCAGCGATAGCCAGTGGAGCGCAGCACCTGACCTCAAGTCCACATGTTCAGATATCAGTCGCCCACGGCTACTTCGCCGCCTTGCCCCCAGACGTCGTTTGGAACCGGAATTCGACCACGTCGCCGTCGGCCATGACGTAGTCCTTGCCTTCCATCCGGACCTTGCCGGCCGCTTTCGCCGCCGCCATCGATCCGGCGGCGGTCAGGTCGTCGTACGACACGATCTCGGCTTTGATAAAGCCCTTCTCGAAGTCGCTGTGGATCACCCCGGCTGCCTTCGGCGCGGTGTCGCCCTGGTGAATAACCCAGGCGCGCGCCTCTTTCGGGCCCGCCGTCAGGAAGGTCTGCAGCTTGAGAGTGTGAAAACCCGTGCGGGCCAACGCATCCAGTCCCCGCTCGGTCTGTCCGATTGACTCCAGCAGCTCGGCCGCCGACTCGTCGTCGAGTTCGACGAGCTCGGCTTCGATGGCCGCGTCGACGAAGACGGCGTCGGCGGGCGCGACCAGCTGCCGCAGCTCGGCCACCCGCGCGGCGTCGGTCAGCACCGCCTCGTCGGCGTTGAACACATACAGGAACGGCTTGGTCGTCAGCAGATTCAGTTCCCGCAGCAGCGAGACGTCGACCCCGGCGGCGAACAGCGTATTGCCGCCGTCGAGCACCTGCTGCGCGCTCGACGCCGCGTCGTAGGTGGGTCTGCGCTCCTTTGTGGTGCGCGCCTCTTTCTCCAGCCTCGGCAGGGCACGCTCGAGGGTCTGCAGGTCGGCCAGGATCAACTCGGTCTCGACGACCTCGATGTCGGATTTGGGGTCCACCCGTCCGGCGACGTGGGTGACGTCGTCGTCGGAGAACACTCGCACCACCTGGCAGATGGCGTCGCATTCGCGGATGTGGGCCAGGAACTTGTTGCCCAGCCCGGCCCCCTCGGAGGCGCCTTGCACCAAGCCGGCGATGTCGACGAAGGTGACCGGCGCAGGGACGATGCGCTCGGAGTCAAACAGCTCGGCCAGCTTCGCCAGTCGCGGATCGGGTAGCGAAACGACACCCTCGTTCGGTTCGATCGTCGCGAAGGGGTAGTTGGCCGCCACCACGTTGTTGCGGGTCAGCGCGTTGAAGAGGGTCGACTTGCCGACGTTGGGTAGGCCAACGATTCCGAGGCTCAAGCTCACAGGGAGCCAAGTCTAGGTCGCGGTCCGGGTGGCAAGGGCGGCGCCGGCTGATCGGCCATTTGCGCCGTCGGGCTGACACCGACAGGTGGGTTCGGAAATCGGGATCGCCTGCCTGTCGCCTTTGAAAATCGGGTGGGTTATCCCGCCACGGTACCGACGTGGCGGGTGTGGCACGCCCAGGAGTTCCCGGCCAGGTGAATACGGGCCTTTGGGCTGATTGCCGGTACGGTCTATATGTGTCACCACAGCGGGCAAGGTCGGGGGTAGAGGCATCCCACCGCTCGATCCACCCCAATATTCCCGGTGTGCCGTGGTGGGCTGGCCTGCTCATCGCCCTTGGCGCCACCGCCATCGGGTTCGCGATCGACGCCGGGTCCGGACACAAAGAGCTGACGCACGTATTCGCGGTCTTCTATGTAGCCGGCTGTGTGGCGGCGGTGCTGGCCGTGCGCCAGGAGGGCGTGTTCACCGCGGTCATTCAGCCGCCGTTGATCCTTTTCTGTGCGGTGCCGGGTGGCTATTGGCTGTTCCACGGAGGCAAAGTGGGCCACCTCAAAGACCTCCTGATCAACTGCGGCTACCCGCTGATCGAGCGCTTCCCGCTGATGCTGGGCACCGCGGGCGGCGTGCTGCTGATCGGGCTGATCAGGTGGTATCTCGGGATGTCCCACCGGACGATCGCGGTGACCACCGCCGAGGAAGCCGGCGACACCGCAAAAGCCGGCGAGGTGAAGTCCTTCGTCAGCGGCATCGTCGCCAAGCTGCAGTCGGCCGTGCGGCGCGATCCCGAGGAGCGCGACGCGGACGAGGCGACCTCTTCCGAAGCGCGGCGCGCGCGCTCGGCTCGACGCCGGGTGAACACCCGCCAAAGCGCGCGCAGCGATCGAGCGGGCACCCGCTCCACCAGGACGCGAGTCCCGCCGTCGCCGGAGGATCCGCAGGAACCCGGGCGTCCCCGACGCCCGAGTCGGGCGAGCCAGGCGGGTCCCCGCGACTTCGACCCTGCCGACCCGCCGCGCCGGCCGCGTCGCCCCAGGCCGCAGGGCGAACCCGAGCGTGGCCAACCCCGTCGGGAGCCGCGCACCCGGCGCAGTCCCTACGAGCGGCCGGCTCCGCGCGGCAGCCGCTTCGACGGCTTCGACACGTACCAACCGCCCGGGACGCCCGAGCAGTTCGATCGCTACGCGCCCTACGAGCCGCACGAGGGGTTCGAGCCTGGTCGCCGTCGGGCGGGCGCGAGGGGCACCAACGGCGCCGACCCGACGCACCATCCCATCTCCCGGGTCCGCTACCGCGGGGAAGCCCCGTTGGACGAGACCGGGGCCGAGCGGCCGAGTCGCTCGCGGGCACCGGGCCGTTCCCGGGGCCGCCCGCCGGCGGAATCCTGGGAGTACGACCGCTAGCTCAGCGAGGCACGCGAATCTCGCGGGGCAACGCGAACACCAGGGTCTCCTGGGCCGTCGTCACCGGTTGCACCACGCCGTAGCCGCACTCGGCGAGCCGCTCCAGCACACCGCGCACCAGCACCTCGGGCACCGACGCGCCGGAGGTGACACCGACCGTGGTGACGCCTCCCAACCACGCCGGGTCGATGTCATCGGCCCAGTCGACCAGGTGAGCGGCCTGGGCGCCCGCCCCTAACGCCACTTCCACCAGCCGCACCGAGTTCGACGAGTTGCGGGAGCCGACGACGATCACCAGCTCGCACTCGGGCGCCATCGCCTTGACCGCGACCTGCCGGTTCTGGGTCGCGTAGCAGATATCGTCGCTGGGCGGATCCTGCAGCGTCGGGAAGCGTTGCCGGAGCCGCTCGACGATGTCCATGGTCTCGTCCACCGACAGCGTGGTCTGTGACAGCCAGACCACCCTGTCCTCGTCGCGGACGGTCACGGTGTCCACGGCCTCGACGCCGTCGACCAGCTGGACGTGCTCGGGCGCTTCGCCGGCGGTCCCGATGACCTCTTCGTGACCTTCGTGGCCGATCAAGAGGATGTCGTAGCCGGCGCGCGCGAATCGCCTGGCCTCGTTGTGCACCTTGGTCACCAGCGGGCAGGTGGCGTCGATGGTTTGCAGGTTGCGCTCGGCAGCCGCGGCGTACACCGTCGGCGCGACGCCGTGCGCGGAGAACACCACGATGGCCCCCTCGGGCACCTGGTCGGTCTCCTCGACGAACACCGCGCCCGCCTTCTCCAGCGTGTCGACGACGTGCCGGTTGTGGACGATCTCGTGGCGGACATAAACGGGGGCGCCGTGCTTTTCCAGGGCGCGTTCGACCGTCTCGACGGCCCGGTCCACGCCCGCGCAGTAGCCCCGCGGCTCCGCCAGGAGAACCCTCTTACCGGTTGGGTCGCCGGCTACCGATCCGGACGCGCCGGGAATCCCCATGTCGATAGTCGGCGGCATGCCGTCCAGCGTACTTACCGCCGACGCGGGGCCGCCAGCTCGCGGCCCGCGGCTTGGAGTTCGCCGCCGGTTGAGGCACTCTTGGTCCCATGGCTACTGCACCGTATGGAGTTCGGCTGCTGGTCGGCGCGGCGACGGTCGCCGTCGAGGAGACGCTGAAGCTGCCGAAAACCATCCTGATGTACCCGATGACATTGGCCAGCCAGGCGGCACACGTTGTGATGGTGTTTCAGCAGAGCCTCGCCGAGCTGGTGATCAAGGGCGACAGCACCCTGGAGTCGATCTTTCCGCCCAGGGACGAAAAGCCGGAGTGGGCGACGTTCGACGAGGACTTGCCCGACGCCGAGACTGCGGCGATCCCGGTCGCGTTGGCAGCTGACGGCGATCGCCTGACCGATGGTCGGTTCGCCCTGTACTCGGTGGCCGAGGCGGCTACCGAATCCGAGGCCGCGAATCCCCCGACTCCGGCCAGGCAGTCGAAGAAGTCCCCGAAAAAGTCCACGCCCGATGTCCCGGAGCCGGAGGTGGTCGTCGAACTCGACTATCCGACGCTGACGCTGGCGCAGCTGCGGGCCAGGCTGCAATCGCTGACCGTCGACGAACTCGAATCCCTGCTGGCCTACGAGCAGGCCACCAAGGCCCGCGCGCCGTTCCAGACCCTGCTGGCCAACAGGATCACCCGCGCGAACGCGAAGTGACCCGAGCGGCGAATTCGGAACCCAATTCCGCCGAGAACCCGTTTCCGGTTCGAGCGGTGGCGATTCGGGTCGCGGGCTGGATCGACAGGCTGGGCACCGTGTGGGTGGAGGGCCAGCTGGCCCAGATCACCATGCGGCCCGAATCCAAGACGGTGTTCATGGTGCTGCGGGACCCGGCCGCCGACATGTCGCTGACCGTTACCTGTTCGCGCGACCTGGTGCTGAGCGCGCCGGTGAAACTGACCGAAGGCACCCAGGTGGTGGTGTGCGGTAAGCCGTCCTTCTACACGGGGCGGGGCACCTTCTCGTTGCGGCTCAGCGAGATCCGCGCCATCGGCATCGGCGAGTTGCTGGCCCGCATCGACCGGCTGCGCCGGCTGCTGGACGCCGAGGGCCTCTTCGATCCCCGGCGCAAGCGGCCAATCCCCTTCCTGCCCAACATGATCGGCTTGATCACCGGCCGAGCCAGCGCCGCCGAGCACGACGTGCGGACGGTGGCGGGCGCCCGCTGGCCGGCGGTGCGCTTCGCGGTCCGCAACACCGCGGTCCAGGGGCCGAACGCGGTCGCGCAGATCGTGGAGGCGCTGCGCGAACTCGACCGCGACGGTGAGGTCGACGTGATCGTGCTGGCCCGCGGCGGCGGCAGCGTCGAGGACCTGCTGCCGTTTTCGGACGAGACGTTGTGCCGCGCGATCGCGGCGTGCCGCACGCCCGTGATCAGCGCGGTCGGTCACGAACCGGACAATCCGCTGTGCGATCTGGTCGCCGACCTGCGGGCCGCCACTCCCACCGACGCGGCGAAGAAGGTGGTTCCCGACACCGCCGCCGAGCAGCGGCTGATCGGCGACTTGCGCCGGCGCAGCGCGCAGGCACTGCGCAGTTGGGTGGGCCGCGAACAACGGGCACTGGCCCAGTTGCGCAGCCGCCCCGTGCTGGCCGAGCCGCTGACGGCCCTGACCGCGCGCGCCGAAGAGATCCACCGTGCCCGGTCGGCGGTTCGCCGCGACATCACTCGGCTGGTCGCGACCGAAAGCGACCGGATCGGTCACCTGGGCGCGCGGCTGGCAACGCTGGGCCCGGCGGCCACCCTGGCCCGTGGTTACGCCATTGTGCAGACGGTGCAGGCGATCGGCGACACCGGACCGGCCACGGTGCTGCGATCGGTCGACGACGCACCGACGGGCACGCGCCTGCGGGTGCGGGTGGCCGACGGCGCGATAGCGGCCGTGAGCGAAGGATCGACCGATGGCGCCTGACGAAGACACCGGGGTTACGCCTATTAGTCAGCTCGGCTACGAAGCATGCCGGGACGAGCTGATGGAGGTCGTCCGGCTGCTGGAGCAGGGCGGGCTGGACCTCGATTCGTCGCTGAAGCTGTGGGAAAGGGGCGAACAGCTGGCGAAGAGGTGCGAAGAACACTTGGCTGGCGCGCGCAAGCGGATCGAGGACGTGCTGTCGTCCGGCCAGGCCGAGGAGGCCTGACCCCCCGCCAGTTTGCGAAACCTCTTGCACTCGGGCATTGTCGAACTGGAACAGGTTTCAGTTATGCTTCGCCGATGGGTGACCCGTCACTGACCACCGAACTCGACCACGTCCTGGTCACCGGCGGCTCGGGATTTGTCGGCGCGAACCTGGTGACCACCTTGCTCGACCGCGGGTACCGGGTGCGTTGCTTCGACCGCGCCCCATCGCCGCTCCCCCAGCATCCCCACTTGGAGGTGCTGCAGGGCGACATCACCGACGCTGGCGTCTGCGCCTCGGCAGTGGACGGCATCGACACGGTCTTCCACGCCGCGGCGATCATCGAGCTGATGGGCGGCGCTTCGGTGAGCGACGAGTACCGGCAGCGCAGCTTCGCGGTCAATGTAGACGGCACCCAGAACCTGGTGCAGGCCGGGCAGGCGGCCGGGGTCAAGCGGTTCGTCTACACCGCGTCCAACAGCGTGGTGATGGGCGGCCAGAACATCGCCGGCGGCGACGAGACGCTGCCCTACACCGACCGGTTCAACGACCTCTACACCGAAACCAAAGTGGCGGCAGAGCGATTCGTGCTGTCCCAGAACGGTATTGGTGAGATGCTGACGTGTGCGATCCGGCCTAGCGGGATCTGGGGCCGCGGCGATCAGACGATGTTCCGCAGGCTCTTCGAAAACGTGATCGCGGGCCACGTCAAGGTGCTGATCGGTCGCAGGTCGGCACGGTTGGATAACTCCTACGTGCACAACCTGATTCACGGTTTCATCCTGGCCGCCGAGCACCTGGTGCCCGGCGGGACCGCGCCCGGCCAGGCCTACTTCGTCAACGACGCCGAACCGATCAACATGTTCGAGTTCGCCCGGCCGGTGATCGAGGCCTGCGGCGAGAACTGGCCGCGGGTGCGGGTCAACGGCCCGATGGTCCGCGCGGCCATGACGGGGTGGCAGCGTCTGCACTTCCGGTTCGGGATACCGGCGCCACTGCTCGAACCGCTCGCCGTCGAGCGGGTCTACCTGGACAACTACTTCTCGATCGCCAAAGCCACCCGGGACCTCGGTTACCGGCCACTGTTCACCACCGAGCAGGCGATGGCCGAATGCCTGCCGTATTACGTGGAAATGTTCAAGCAGATGAAAAGCGAAGCCCTGGCCGCCAAAACCGCCGACAAGACCACGGCCTTCAGGGTCAGCGGATCCCGCTAGACCTACCGGAAGCTCACCATCTCGCTGCCCCAGGCGGCCCGGATGTGCGCGTCGACATCGTGCACGACGCGGTCGCGCTTGCCGACGAGCAGGCAGGCGCGCTCGTCGGGCCGATAGGCCGTCCATTGCGGCTCGCCGGGCGGGCCCGCGGGGTTGCCATGCGTCGCGAAATTCACCCACCGCGTCCGCACCCTCTTGGAGACCGCCCTGGCGGACTTGGCGCCCCCGAGCTTCAACGTCGGGTCCTTGGGCCCGCCGAGATTGCCCCACACGTACGGCAATTCGGTGGCATGGGCGGCGTTTACCAACAACAACTTCAGCAGGGGGGTCGCATAGTCGAACCGGTACAGGTACACCGGAGCCACCCTGCTGTGACCCTCGGCCAGCCACACCGAGGGCATCCGGAACCCGACGTCGGTCGCGATGTTCAAATACCTTGCCCTGCGCCGCAACCGCGAATAGGCCGACCCGATCTGCTCCTCGGTGGGCAATTGCAGGTCGGGTTGTTCGGCGGCGATCTCGTCGAACATCGATGTGATCGCGCGCGGGGTGATCGGCATCAGCGGTGACCGCATCAACCGGAAGAGCGCCGCCTCGTGCTTGTTGGTGCCGATGATCAACGGGACCGGAAGCGAGCGGCCCTCCTGCGCCCGCTTGACCGGGTAGTCGTCCAGCACCTCGCCGTCGACGATCGGGACGAACGCAAGGACGCCGGGGTTACGCACGGGCACTTCGTCGAAGACCTCTTGGGACGCGGCGAGGAGCGCCGCGGTGGGCACGTCCGGCAACCGGTCCGCGTCGACCCCGAGCCTGTCGAGGACGGTCTCGGTGACGCGCACGGCCCTGCCCCGGTCGTACACCGACGTGGCCGGTGAGCTCTGGGCGATCGCTCCGACGAACAGCCCCGCGGCCGCCGGGCTGGCGAGCAGGGTCGTCACGATCCCCGCGCCGGCGGATTCGCCGAACAGCGTGACCCTGCGGGGGTCGCCGCCGAACGCGGCGATGTTGTCGCGCACCCAGCCCAGCGCCGCCAGCACGTCACGCAACCCGACGTTGGAATCGAACCGTCGGCGCGACGTGGTGAACGACGACAAGTCCATGAAACCGAGCGCGCCCACCCGGTAGTTGACCGTCACCACGACGACCTCGCCGCTGCCGGCCAACCGGCGCCCGTCGTACAGCGCCTGGCTGCCGGAGCCCAGGACGTAGGCGCCCCCGTGCAGCCACACCATCACCGGCTTTCCGGCACCCGGTTCGATGTCGGATGACGCCCAGACGTTCAGCCGCAGGCAGTCCTCCCCCTGCGCCGCGCCCAGATCGAGCGGCATGTTGGGGAAGACCGGTTGCGGGCAGGCCGGCCCGTAGCGGGTGGCGTCGGCGACCTCGGCCCACCTCTCGGGGGGCTGCGGCGCCCGGAACCGCAGGCCGCCGACGGGCGGCGCGGCGTAGCGGACGCCTTTCCAGACCCGGACGCGGCCGGCGTCAACGCCCCGGACCGGGCCGTGGGTGGTGTCGACCACGAGGTTGTCGATCGCCATGCGTCTGGGCTCCCCTAACGTGAGCTTTCCTTGAAGTGAGCTTTCCTTAAGTGAGCCTCAGCGCGAGGAACTCGACCACCCGCTTGCGGGCTTCGTAGGCCGGCTGGCCGTCGACTTCGCGGACCTCGTCGGTGAGCACCGAATGCGCCATCTTGCCGAAACCGCCCACGTTGCCCGGACTGGAGTCGATCTCGATGACCTCGAACGCGTCGCCGAGCCGCTGCTTGAGCGTGGCGAACCGTTCACCCGGCGCCGTCTTGTCCTCGCTGAACCGCAACCCCATGGCGCACAGGCCGTCGTTGGCGCAGCGCTCGGCCACCGTGGTGAGCTCGGCCTCGCTCAGCCCGGCATCGCGGCGCCGGGCGGCGCCCAGCGGCAGCGGCACCGACGGTTGACTGAGCACCGGAGCCAGCACGCTGTCGTCGACGGCGGCGGCCAGCGCGAAGCCACCGGTGAAGCATTGGCCGATCACGCCCACGCCCTTGCCGGGCGTCGACGCGTTGAGGTCGCGGGCCAGCGCACGCAGGAACAGCGACACGGGCCGCTGCTTGTTGGTGGCAAACGCCGCGAATTCCCTTGCCACGCAGGCCCGGCTGATCGAGGCGACGATGTAGCCGAGGGTTTTGGGTTTGCCGGGCTCGCCGAACAGCGACGGCATCGCGACGGTGAAGCCGTTGTCCACCAGGTGGTTACCGAGGGCGAGCACACCGGGATGGATTCCGGGTAGCTCCGGAATCAGCACCACGCCCGGGCCGGTGCCCTTGCGGTAGACGTCGTGGGTGTAGCCGCCACCGGTGAACGGCGCCACCGACCATCCGGAGAGGTCTGCTTCGGGTGCGGTCACGCTTTGCCTTCCATCGGATACCCTTCGTCAGCGTGCGGGAAGGGGCGGCTGCGATTGCGTCGCCGACGCCAGCGTACGAAGCTGATCGGTGCTCCCGGCGCCGGTGATCGCGAGCCGAGCGACGCCGGTCGGCCCGGCCAGCCTTGTCGTCCAGATCGGCTCGGCATCCGCACCGCTTTGGTCCGGACCGCGGTAGACCACCCAGTTGGTGCCGTCCACGTCGACCGCTCCCGTCGGGTACGCCGACGGATTGATCGAGCCGACCAGTTTGTCCTCGTCGGCGTTGCTCTGGGTCAGGCTCAGGTACATCCCGGTGGGGCTGATGTATCCCACGATCGAGGTGGCCGCGTGCAGCCGCTGGCCCCTGGAGGGGTCAGCGGGGTCGGTTCGCCCAATGTCGATGCCCCCGCGGCTGCCGGAGTTGGACCGCCAGCCGGCGGGCAAGTGCGGCAGCCGGATGGGAAAACCGAGCGTCTGGGCGTCGGCCCGTAGGGCCGCGGCCGCGTCGTAGGACGGGATCGCTCCCTTGGTGGCGCCGCCCGGCTGGAATGAGCACATCCCGACCAGGCCCGCCAGCAGGATGCACGCGATGACCAGCGGAACGAGCGACCAGAACATGTCGCGACCGTCCTGCAGCAGCCTCGGTTTGGCCGGTTTGGGCGCCGGCGCCGGCTCGTCGGCTACCTGGGCGTCCGAGCTGGCATTCTGTTGCGGCTCCTCGGTCACCCCCCAAGTATCCCAGTTCCAGCGAACCGATCCGCTTCTGGGACAATCTCCAACCATGACAGCTGACGGCAACCGCTCGGCCGCGACCAACGGCCGGGGCCAACCGCAGGCACGGCCGCGCGGTGAAGCCCCCGACCGCAACCTGGCCCTCGAACTCGTACGGGTCACCGAGGCCGGCGCCATGGCCGCCGGCCGCTGGGTGGGCCGTGGCGATAAGGAAGGCGGCGACGGCGCGGCCGTCGACGCCATGCGCGAACTGGTCAACACCGTCTCGATGCGCGGCGTGGTCGTCATCGGCGAGGGCGAGAAGGACCACGCACCGATGCTCTACAACGGCGAGGAGGTCGGCAACGGCGACGGGCCGGAGTGCGACTTCGCCGTCGACCCGATCGACGGCACCACGCTGATGAGCAAGGGCATGCCCAACGCGATCGCGGTGCTGGCGGTGGCCGACCGCCGGGCGATGTTCGACCCGTCGGCGGTGTTCTACATGAACAAGATCGCCGTCGGACCCGACGCCGCGGACGTGCTCGACATCACCGCGCCGATCGCGGAGAACATCCGGGCCGTCGCCAAGGTCAAGGCGTTGTCGGTGCGGGACATGACCGTGTGCATCCTGGACCGGCCCCGGCACGCGCAGCTCATCGAGGACGTCCGGGCCACCGGGGCCCGCATCCGGCTGATCACCGACGGCGACGTCGCCGGAGCGATCTCGGCGTGCCGCTACCTGTCAGGCACCGACATGCTGGCCGGGATCGGCGGCACCCCGGAGGGCATCATCGCCGCCGCCGCGATCCGCTGCATGGGCGGCGCCATCCAGGC
Organism: Mycobacterium sp.; assembly: GCA_031292665.1. Lineage (GTDB taxonomy): Bacteria > Actinomycetota > Actinomycetes > Mycobacteriales > Mycobacteriaceae > Mycobacterium. Next base: position 17,946 of record JARLGR010000068.1, read on the forward strand.
CCAGCTCGCCCCCAAGGACGACGAGGAACGCCAGAAGGCCATCGATGCCGGCTACGACCTGGACCAGGTGCTGACCACCGAGGACCTGGTGTCCGGGGACAACGTCTTCTTCTGCGCCACCGGCGTCACCAACGGTGACCTGCTCAAGGGCGTGCAGTACTACCCGGGTGGCTGCACCACCCAGTCGATCGTGATGCGGTCGAAGTCGGGCACCGTCCGCATGATCGAGGCCTACCACCGGCTCTCGAAGCTCAACGAGTACTCCGCCATCGACTTCACCGGCGACAGCACTGCCGCCTATCCCCTGCCCTGACCGGAAACCAGCCCCCAACCAAGCAAGGGACTCCCTCCTATGGCCGACAGCGCCACCGACACCGAATACCGCATCGAGCACGACACCATGGGCGAGGTCCGGGTGCCCGCAAAAGCGTTGTGGCGCGCGCAGACTCAGCGCGCGGTGGAGAACTTCCCGATCTCGGGCCGGGGCCTGGAGCGCACCCAGATCCGCGCGCTGGGGCTGCTCAAGGGCGCGTGCGCCCAGGTTAACAAGGACCTCGGCTTGCTGGCACCGGAGAAGGCCGACGCGATCATCGCCGCCGCGGCCGAAATCGCCGACGGTCGACACGACGACCAGTTCCCCATCGACGTGTTCCAGACGGGCTCGGGCACCAGCTCCAACATGAACACCAACGAGGTGATCGCCGGCATCGCGGCGGCCAACGGTGTGACGGTGCACCCGAACGACGACGTCAACATGTCGCAGTCGTCCAACGACACCTTCCCGACCGCCACCCACATCGCGGCCACCGAGGCCGCGGTGCGCCACCTCATCCCGGCGCTCGAGGTGCTGCACGAGGCTCTGGCGGCCAAGTCCCGGGAGTGGCACACGGTGGTCAAGTCCGGCCGCACCCACCTGATGGACGCCGTCCCGGTGACGCTCGGCCAGGAATTCAGCGGATACGCCCGACAGGTCGAGGCGGGAATCGAGCGGGTGCGCGCCACGCTGCCGCGGCTCGGTGAGCTGGCGATCGGCGGGACCGCGGTGGGCACGGGCCTCAACGCTCCCGACGGATTCGGCGCCAAGGTGGTCGAGACGCTGATCGCTTCCACCGGTCTGAGTGAATTGCGCACAGCGACCAACTCTTTCGAGGCTCAGGCGGCCCGCGACGGGCTGGTCGAGGCGTCCGGCGCGCTGCGCACCATCGCGGTCTCGTTGACCAAGATCGCCAACGACATCCGCTGGATGGGATCGGGCCCGCTGACCGGCCTGGCCGAGATCCGCCTCCCGGACCTGCAGCCGGGCAGCTCGATCATGCCGGGCAAGGTGAATCCCGTTATCCCCGAGGCCGTCACGCAGGTCGCGGCGCAGGTGATCGGTAACGATGCGGCAGTCGCGTGGGGCGGCGCGAGCGGCGCCTTCGAGCTCAACGTGTACATCCCGATGATGGCTCGCAACATCCTCGAGTCGTTCAAGCTGCTGACCAACGTGTCAAAGCTGTTCGCGGAGCGCTGCATTGTCGGGCTGGCGGCCAACGTCGAGCATTTGCGCGAGCTGGCCGAGTCGTCGCCGTCGATTGTGACCCCGTTGAATTCGGCCATCGGCTACGAGGAAGCGGCCGCGGTGGCCAAGCAGGCGCTCAAGGAGCGCAAGACGATTCGCCAGACCGTCATCGATCGCGGCCTGATCGGTGAAAAGTTGTCGGTCGAGGAGCTCGACCGCCGTCTGGATGTCTTGGCGATGGCCCGCGTACAAGAAATGCTAAAGCCGGAAGAGTAGAAGCGATGAGAGTAAGGGCGGTTCGGCGATGACGACTCCTCCCGAGGGTCCCCACGGCCGGGATCCCTATGGGCCGAATCCGTATGGGCAGGTCCCATATTGGGGCGGTCCGCCCCAGGGCGGCTCGTACCCGTACCCGCCGCCGGGTGGCCCGTACCCCAATCCGCAGGGCGGCGCGGAGCCCTATGGGCCGGGCGGTTACCCACCGCCGCAGCAGTACCCACAACCCGGACAGCAGTATCCGCCCCCCGGGCAGCCGTATCCCCCACCCGGACAGCAGTTTCCACCACCCGGCTGGCCGGGCGGACCGTACCCGCCCGGGCCGCCACCCCCGAATGGGCCGCGCTCGAAGCTTCCGTGGCTCATCCTCGCCGGTGTCGCGGTAGTGGGCGTCATCGCGCTGGCCGCGATCCTGATCATCGGCAGTCAGAACAAGTCGAACAAGACCCCGGCCTCGCAGCCGACGACCAACGCACCGACGTCGCAGCCGACCGGCGAGCAGAACGCGACCGGCTGCACGCCTAACGTGTCCGGCGGTGAAAAGCCCACCGGCGACACGATCAGCGCCGGCAAGCTGTCGTTCCCGGGCACCGCGGCCCCCGGATGGGCCGGCTTCTCGGACGACCAGACCCCCAACCTCATCGGCGCGGTGGGCGTCGGCCAGGACGTGCCGGGGGCCAACCAGTGGATGATGCAAGCCGAGGTGGCCGTCACCAACTTCGTCACCAGCATGGACGTCAGTGCGCAGGCATCGAAGTTGATGGACTGCGTGGCCAACGGCCCCGGTTACGCGAACGCGTCGCCCACGCTGGGGCCGACCAAGACTTCGTCGCTCACGGTCGACGGGGTCAAGGCCGCCCGCGTCGACGCCGACATCACGATTGCCGACCCGGCCCGCAACGTGAAGGGCGACTCGGTCACCGTCGTCGCGGTCGACACCAAACCGGTCACCGTCTTCCTGGGCGCAACGCCCATCGGCGATGCGGCGTCGGCGGCCACGCTCAGCCACGTGATCGCCGCGCTGAAGGTCAAGAAGTAGTCGGGCCCGTCGGCGCCGAGACATGGGTGGCTTCGGACCGCCCGCGCAGCACGGTCGAATAGCACTCGGTCCAGTGCGCCCGCTCGGCCTCGTCGGCCCGGTCGATGGCCGCCGCCGCACACAAGATGCGCCGGTCGGCGGTTTTGGCCAGGTCGGCCAGGCGCGCCGCCTCGTTGACGGCGTCACCGATCACCGTGTACTCGTAGCGGTTTTCGGAACCGATGTTGCCGGCAAAGACGGGGCCCGCCGAGACACCGATGCCGAAATCGACCGGTAAATGGCGCAGTTGGGTGCCCAGCGTGCGTGCCGTGGCCAGCGCCGCCGACGCCGGTTCGCCCGTCGGCAACGGCGCACCGAAAACCGCCAGCGCGGCGTCACCGGCGAATTTGTTGATCAGCCCGCCGTGTTCGTCGACGGCGTGGACGACGGTCCGGAAGAAATCGTTGAGGACCCCGGCAACCTCTCGCGGCGGGCGGCTTTCCGCGAGTTGCGTCGAGCCCACCAGGTCGATGAAGAGGATCGCCGCTTCGACCACGTCCCCGGACAGCGACGCACCCTCTTCGATGGCGCGGTGGGCGACGTCGGCTCCGACGTGGCGTCCGAACAGGTCCCGCAGCCGATCCCGCTCGGCGAGGCCCGCGATCATCCGGTTGAATCCGCTTTGCAGACGGCCGATTTGAGAGCGTTCGTAGACACCCACATGCGTGTCGATGCGGCCGTGCTCCACCTCCGCCATCGCGTCGACCACCTCGCTGAGCGGATCGGCAATGGAGCGAGACGTGAGGATCATCGTCGGCAGGCCGAGGAGCAGCGCCGCCAGTGCCACCACCAGGATGGGCACGTTCAGCGTTGCGGACTTCTGAATGAGCCAGCCGTAGGAGCGGAAGACGACCAGCGCCGCGATCACGCCAATCGGAAGCGCGCTGCACAGAAGCCACAGTATGACCAGTCGCGCGAACACCCCGGGCACCGCCACCCGGGGCTCGCCGCCGCGGGTGGCGGCCACCATGATGGGCCGCAGGATGCGTTGGGTCAGCAGCAAGCCGGTGCCCGCGGCGGCCGGACCGCCGAACAGCACGCTGAGCAGGATGGGTAGCAGCATCGCCGGCCCTGTGGACAGGTTCTGCAGCATCGATATGCCGCCGGTCACGACCCAGGCGCTCAGGAAGATGAGTGCCTGGTGGCGTGGGAGTTTCACTGCGGCTTGCTGTTCATGCGGGTTGGGTTCGTCCCCGGCGGCGAACCACCGCAGTGTGGGAGCGAGGCTCAGCGCGCCCGCCACCGCGACGCCGATGGTGCCCAGCAAGCCCAGCAGCACAACCACTACCGCTTTTGTTTCCGTGAACCGCACGGAGGTGTGGTGCCCCAGCGGGATCAGGATCGCGGAGGCGTCGAGCAGACCGATGATGTAGGCCAGGGCCAGGGTGATCCCGTACTGAATCGACAATCGGCGGGTCGATCTCCGGTGCGGCGCTCCCGGGACACCCGGTCGCGGCGGGATCCGACGACGCCGACCCACCGTGATCACCCTATAAAGGTAGCTGCGCGGGACCCGAAGATCGTGCTAGGCGCCGTTGTTCGGTCCGCCCGAGTTCTGGCCCGGAATGTCGGTGATCGGGAAGTTGGGCATCGGCTTGGGTGAGAGCGTGTCGGGCAGCGGGGGAATCTCGGCGGCCGGGATGTCATGAAGGCCGTTGACGGGTGGCCCGTTCTCACGGCCGCCGTAACTGCTGCCGGGTGCCCGCGGCCCCAGCAGTTCGCTGACCGTCACCACGCGGTAGCCGTTGGCCTTGAGCACGGGCATGAACTGGTACACCAAGTCGACGGTGCTCGAGTAGGTGTCGTGGAACAGCACCACCGAGCCGGGCTTGATGTAGGTCATCAGCATGTATCGGGTGGCGCCCGTGTTGGAGTCGTTGATCCAGTCGAAAGGAATGACGTCCCAGAGGATTTCGGCCAACCCATACCGGCCGGCCATCTGGTTCACAGCCTCGTTGGACAGCCCACCGGCGGGACGCCACAAGTTTGGTGTCCGGCCGGTTGCAGCGGCAATCGCGTCGTTCGTCTTGGAGAACTGACCGGCGATGTCCTCCGGAGGGATCGTCGTCATGTTGGGGTGTTCCCACGTGTGGTTTCCGATTTCCATTCCGGCGTCGGCGATTTGCTTGGATCCCGCCGGGTTGGCGGCAACCTTGTTGCCGATCTCGAAGAACGTGGCCTTGGCATCGTTGTCCTTCAGGATCTGCAGCAGCCGGGCATCGAACGGACCGGGCCCGTCGTCGAACGTCAGCGCGACACACTTGACCACCGCGCAGCTGAGGTCATCGGCGCGCGTGATGTGGCCGGTGAGGCCGCCGATCACCAGCACCGCGGCGGCCGCGGCGACACCGATCACGGTGCGCCAATAGCGCCAGGCCTGGCTATCGGGTCGTTTCGGCACGCCAGAAGCCTACCTGGCATCCGAGGTGCAATCCGGGCGTTGATTGCGCACCCGGGGTCACAAAACGGCTCGAAATCCCGCCCTCCGCCCGCTTCGGCGCGGGGTCGGGGCACGTCAGTGCGGTCCCGCGATCTCCTCGAGCATCTCGGTGACCAGCGCGGCAATCGGCGAGCGCTCGCTGCGCAGCAGCGTGATGTGGGCGAACAGCGGGTGCCCCTTGAGTTTCTCGATCACCGCAGCGACCCCGTCATGGCGCCCGACCCGCAGGTTGTCGCGCTGCGCGATGTCGTGGGTCAGCACCACCCGCGACCCGGTGCCCAGCCGGGACAACACGGTCAGCAACACGTTGCGCTCAAGCGACTGCGCCTCGTCGACGATGACGAAGGAGTCGTGCAGCGAGCGGCCCCGGATGTGGGTCAGCGGCAGGACTTCGAGCATGCCGCGGGAGAGCACCTCGTCCAGCACCGCCGGGCTGGCCAGGCCCTCGAGCGTGTCGAAGACCGCCTGCGCCCACGGGCCCATCTTTTCACTTTCGCTGCCGGGCAGGTAGCCCAGTTCCTGGCCGCCCACGGCGTACAGCGGGCGGAAAACCACCACCTTGCGCTGCGTCCGCCGTTCCAGCACCGCCTCCAGGCCCGCGCACAGGGCCAGCGCGGATTTGCCGGTGCCGGCTTTGCCGCCCAGCGACACAATGCCCACCGACTCGTCGAGCAGCAGGTCGAGCGCCACCCGCTGTTCGGCGGAACGCCCGCGCAGCCCGAACACCTCACGGTCACCGCGAACCAGCTGGACGCGCTTGGCGGCGGTGACCCGGCCCAGCGCATGAGAGCTGCCGCCCAGCAGCCGAATCCCGGTGTGGCAGGGCAGGTCTCGCGCCTCGACCAGATCGATCTCGCCATCGGCGAACAACGCGTCGATGTCCTCGGCCGCGGTCTCGACCTCGCGCATCCCCGACCAGCCCGAGGCCACGACGTCCTGGGCGTGATACTCGTCGGCGGCCAGGCCCACCGCGGCGGCCTTGACCCGCAGCGGAATGTCCTTGCTGACCAACGTAACTCGCCTGCCTTCGGCGGCCAGGTTGGCGGCGCAACTCAGGATCCGGGAGTCGTTGCTGTCGGTGCGGAAGCCGGCGGGCAGCACCGAGGGGTCGGTGTGGTTGAGCTCGACGTGCAACGTACCACCTTGTATGCCAACGGGAATCGGCTGATCCAGCCGCCCGTGCTCGAGCCGAAGGTCGTCGAACAGACGCAACGCCTGACGGGCGAACCACCCCAGCTCGTGGTGGTGTCGTTTGGCCTCGAGTTCGCTGATCACCACCAGCGGAACCACCACCTCGTGTTCGGCGAACCGGCTGCACGCCCATGGATCAGACAGCAGCACGGACGTATCGATCACGTAGGTCCGGATTTCGGTCACGTAGCGCTCCTCGAGCGGGGTGAGCCCGCGCGGACCCGCACGGGCGTGTCGGCGGGAACCGCGGCACCAGGACCGGGGCCGGTCCTGCCGTAGTCGTGACGGGAGGTGCCGCCCTGGCAGCAGAGCATGTCGCTGACCATCGACACCGACGCTACTCTCGTGGCGGCGCGCCCGCCGCGCAGGCGCGCCGGGTCGGCTTGTGCGGCTTCAAGGATGCGCGTCGCGCGCCCGGTTCGGCTCAGCGAGTGACGAACTGCTTCAGTGCGGGCTCGTCGGCGACTCCCCACGCGGTGATGCGGTCGGAGATCACCTGCCGCAGCTGTTCGGGTCCGAAGATGCCCGCCTGGGCGACGTTTTTCACCTTGTCCTGGTAGGAATCGATGTCGGCGCCGGGAACCTGGAGTTCGGCCGCGCGGGCGGCGATCGCCCCGATCGTCTCGTCGCGGGTGTAGTCGAGGCAGCGCGCGACGAGGTTGGCGAAGAACTCCTCGTGGCGGGCTTCGTCGCGGGCGATGCGGTCGATCAGGCCGGCGAGCACGGGCTCCTCGATCTGAGCGGCCAGGTTGCGGCAGAACACGGCGTGGGTGCCCTCGGTCAACGCCATGTACACCAGGGTTTCGACCTGCGTGTAGGTGTCGGCGCGGTAGCCCTTCATCACGTACTCGACCCGCGCCTCCTCGTTGGCGGTCGGGTCGACCTCGCGGGTGACCACCAGGTACTCCCGCAGCGCGATGGCGTGCAGGTGCTCCTCCGCGGTCCACCGGCCCAGCCAGCGACCCCACCAGTCCTCGAGGATGAAGTGCTCTACGAGCTCGCGGTGATGGCCGGCGAGGTTGTCCTTGAGCAGCAGCAAGATCTCGCACGCGTCAGTGACGGTCCTGGACAGCGTCATCTCGGACGGGTCCCAGTCACGTCCGCCGAGCATGGCGAAGTTCTCGCCCCGTTCGAACGGGACGTAGTCGTGGGCGAACCAGAGGTTCTCGGTGTCGAGGTGGCGTGCCATGTTCGCTTCGACAACCGGCTCGAGTTCACGGGTCAGCGCGTTAGCTACAGGTTTCTGTGCCATGGGGTAACTGTAACCCGTGGACACAGGTTCGTGAAATCTCCGGCCCGTGTCGCGTCGAAATGGTGACTTAGGTCCTATTGGGGTCCTTTTGGGTGTTCCAGCCCGGCTAGCGGTCGACCAACGTCCAGTCCTCGAGGCCCTCATAGAGCGGGAATTCCCTGGCCAGACGCGTGACACGCGCACGCAACGCGGGCACGTCGATATCGACGCCGCCGGCCAGCGCCGTGGCGACGATGTCGGCGACCTCGGTGAATTCGGCGTCCCCGAAGCCACGCGTCGCCAGGGCGGGTGTGCCCACCCGCAGGCCCGACGTCACCATCGGCGGCCGCGGATCGTTGGGAACCGCGTTGCGGTTGACCGTGATGCCGATCTCGTGCAGCAGGTCCTCGGCGGCCTTCCCGTCCAGCGGGGAGTCGCGCAGGTCGACCAGCACCAGGTGGACGTCGGTGCCGCCGCTGACCACCGACACACCCGCCCTGGCGACGTCCGGAGCCAGCAGTCGGTCGGCGATGATGCGGGCGCCGGACAGCGTGCGCTGTTGACGGTCGGCGAATTCGGGGGTGGTGGCGATCTTGAGCGCGACCGCCTTGCCCGCGATGACGTGCATGAGCGGCCCGCCCTGCTGGCCCGGGAACACCGCGGAGTTGATGGCCTTGGCGTACTCCTGCTTGCCCAGGATCAGGCCGGACCGCGGGCCGCCCAGCGTCTTGTGCACGGTGGTGGACACCACGTCGGCGTGCGGCACCGGCGACGGGTGCAGGCCCACGGCGACCATGCCCGCGAAGTGCGCCATGTCGACCCACAGCTTGGCGTCCACCTCGTCGGCGATCGACCGGAACGCCGCGAAGTCGAGAATGCGCGGGTAGGCCGACCAGCCGGCGATGATCACCTTGGGGCGGAACTCCAGAGCCTTGGCCCGCACCACGTCCATGTCCACCAGATGCGTCGTCGGGTCCACCCCGTAGAAGCCGCAGTCATACAGCCGCCCGGAGAAGTTGAGCTTCATGCCGTGCGTCAGGTGGCCACCGTTGGCGAGGTCGAGGCCGAGCAGATGCTCCCCGGGGGTCATCAGCGCGTGCAGCACGGCGGCGTTGGCCTGGGCGCCCGAATGCGGCTGGACGTTGGCGAATTCGGCGCCGAACAGCGCTTTGGCCCGGTCGCGGGCGATGTTCTCCACCACGTCGACGTACTCGCAGCCGCCGTAGTAGCGCCGCCCCGGAAGCCCTTCGGCGTACTTGTTGGTCAGCACGCTGCCCTGGGCCTGCAGCACCGAACGCGGCACAAAGTTTTCCGACGCGATCATCTCCAGGGTGTCCCGTTGCCGGCCGAGCTCTTTGCCCAGGAGGTCGGCGATATCCGGGTCGACCTCGGCCAGGGGTGCGGACATTACGGATGCGGTGGTATGGGGTGCGGCGGTCACGAGGGCAAGTCTATCGAGGGGCGAATTCGCCAGCCCAACCGTTGGGCGCGCGCCCGCTCCTGCAACACTGGCACTATGCCGCGGCTTAGCGAGCCGAGCCCGTATGTGGAGTTCGACCGAAAGCAATGGCGCGCGCTTCGCATGTCGACGCCGCTGGCCCTCACCGAGGAGGAGCTGGTCGGCCTGCGCGGTCTGGGCGAGCAAATCGACCTGCTCGAAGTCGAAGAGGTTTACCTGCCGCTGGCCCGGCTCATCCATCTCCAGGTCGCCGCCCACCAGCGGCTGTTCGCCGCCACCGCGGAATTCCTCGGCGAACCGCAGCAAAACCCGGACCGGCCGGTGCCGTTCATCATCGGCGTGGCCGGAAGCGTGGCGGTCGGCAAGTCAACGACCGCCCGCGTGCTGCAGGCGCTGCTGGCGCGCTGGGACCACCACCCTAGGGTGGACCTGGTGACCACCGACGGCTTCCTGTACCCCAACGCGGAGCTCGATCGGCGAAACCTGATGCATCGCAAGGGGTTTCCGGAAAGCTACAACCGCCGGTCGCTGATGCGGTTCGTGACTTCGGTGAAATCCGGTTCCGACTACGCCTGCGCTCCGGTGTACTCGCACCTGAAGTACGACGTCATCCCCGGCGCCAAGCACATCGTCCGCCACCCCGACATCCTGATCCTGGAGGGCCTCAACGTCTTGCAGACCGGCCCGACCCTGATGGTGTCGGACCTGTTCGACTTCTCGCTGTACGTGGATGCCCGGATCGAAGACATCGAGCAGTGGTACGTATCGCGGTTCCTGTCGTTGCGCGGCACGGCGTTCGCCGATCCCGAATCGCACTTCCACCACTACTCGGCCCTCAACGACACCAAGGCGGTTGCCGCCGCGCGAGAGATCTGGCGGTCGATCAACCGGCCGAACCTGGTGGAGAACATTCTGCCGACCCGTCCCCGCGCCACCCTGGTGCTGCGCAAGGACGCCGACCACTCCATCAACCGGCTGCGGCTGCGCAAGCTGTAGCGGGGCCCCGCCGGAGCGAGGGCCCCGCATCGCCGGTGCGTCACCTCGCGAGGCGCCGCACCCCCAGGTACTGCAGCGCGGCGAACGCCGCGGTGTAGGCGCCGGTGGCCAGCGTCGCGGCGACACCGGTCGCGGTCATGGGCACGGCCTCGGCGGCCACCACCGCTGCCAGCGTGGACGCGATGTTGGCGACGACGACGCCGATTCCGACGCGGCGCAGCTTCGGCAGCGCCGCCAGGCTGAAGACCACCACGCCGCAGAGCACGAACACGGCGCCCAGCGCGTATTCCTGCAGGGACGTCAGGCCGGTCAGGGACGAGAGCGGGTCGGCGACAAACGCGACGGCCAAACCGCACAAGCCGGTCAGTGTGGCATCGGCGCGCATGGCGAAACGCAGCAGCGAGTCGGTTGAGTCGTAGAGGGGTCGGGCGGTGAGACCTGATATCGCGGTCATGTGTTACTCCTCGCGGTGGCGGGTTGGTCGAACAGTTCCGAGCGTTCCGCCGGAGCACTGCCATATCGACCCGTGGCACTGCCAACTACTGCCACTGACGCGCTGGCCGTGCGATATGTCGGGCTGTCGGGTCGGGGTCTCGCCGCCCCGCCTACACCGCTTCGGCTTCGATGAGGCTGAAAGGTGACGCGGTTTCGACCACCCGCGTCAAGCGGAAGCCGGCACGCTCGAGGAGCCGAACGTATTCGTCGGCGGTGCGTTCACGCGCGGCGGCGCTGACGAACATATCCAGATCCAACCATTTGCCCGCGAACTCCCGGTTGTGCGCGGGGATCACCAGTTCGACGAGCACCACATGCTTGCCTCTCCCGGATGCCGCGCGCACATTGCGCAATATGCGCTCTGCGTCTTCGTCGAGCCAGTCGTGGATCACGTTCTTGAGAACATAAACGTCGCCACCGGCCGGTATGACGTCGTCGAAGAACGAACCGTCGGCAATCTCAACGCGGTCGTCGACGTGATATTTGCGAAGTCCCTCCGAGGCTCCTGCCACGACTTTGGGCTGGTCGAACAGCACGCCGCGCGCTTGCGGTGTGGCAGCGAGGATGGCGGACAGCAGTCGACCGTGCCCACCCCCGACGTCAACGATCGTGGGGCCGAAGCGTCCGAAGTCGTAGGCGGCAATGAGCGGGGCGATCGACAGTTCGGACACGTCGGTCATGGCCTGGTTGAAGATGTCCTGAAGTTCGGGCTCACCGGCCAGATAGTCGAACATGTTTTGGCCGCGCATTTCGGCGGCGGTGCACCGGCCCGCGCGGATGCCTTCGGTGAGATGGCTCCAACGCTCACGCAGCTGGGGCGAACCCGCCCATCTGGCCCACGCGGCCAAGGAAACGTCGGCGTCGCGACGAAGCGGCTGCGCCAGCGGGGTGAGGTCGTAACGGCCGTCGCGGCGCTGGCGAAAGATCCCGCGCGAGATCAAGGCCCGCATCAGTCGGTTGAGCGCGTCGGTATCCGCTTGAACCGCGCTTGCCAGATCCTCGGCCGAGAGCGGCCCCTTGGCGAGCGCGTCAGCAATGCCGAGATCGGCTGCCGTCGTAATCGCCTGAGCGACAAACGCGTCCATGAGCATTTCCAGCAAACCCGCCGGAGCGGGAATCGTCCGGCGGTACAGCCGACCGAGGTGATGCCTGGCACGTTCTATCACCCGGACAACCTTCGCGGGCGGAATTGTCGACAAAGCCATTGAGTGCCCTTTCCGTGGTCGAGGCCACGCGCGAGCGTAACGCCGCGGCGAAGGGTCCGCTCGATTTGCCGGCACGGGACTACGCGAGCGGGCGCGCCTTTCCGAGCAGCGAGCTGGGGGGACCACCCGCTTGCGGGGGAAACCTCACTGCGAAAATTCGCGGAATACCGCGGTGACGCTATGTTCGGCGCGCGCGGCGGGCTAGTCGCCCGGCACCGGGACCCGACCGCGCAGATCGGCGGCGATGAGCCGGGCCGCGGCGTTCTGCCAGTTGTGCAACGAGCGCTTGCGGCACCTCGGTGACCAACCATTGCCAGGCTTGCCGGGCGGTGGGATCCAGTCCGGCGGCGGTGGCGTTCTGCGCATACGCCCGCACGCCGACGACGTAAGGGAAGTGCAGCGCGTTGTAGTACCGCCACTGCTCGGTGGTCCCGAAGTCTCCGGCATTGCGCGGCTTGAGCCGCCCGATGGCGTCGGCGAGAACGGCCTTGAGCTCGTTGGCCCGCTCCAGCGGGTGATCCGGCGCACCCCGCGCGGCCAGTCGCGCATCGATCTCGGGCAGTGCGGTCAGCGGGCTGGCGACCAACTTGGTCAGGTCGGCGTAGTGGCCCAGCGCCCGGCGGGTGAGCCGGGCGAAGCTTTCGTCGTCCACGTCGTGCAGCGGGTCGACGGAGCGCAACGGCAGCCCGGCCCCGGTGTGCCGCAACGCCGCCCGGTCGGCGCGCAACGCCGGGGATTTCGAGAACGCCAACCGGTCCAGCACGCCGGCGAGCGGATCGGCCAGCACCTGCACGGTGAGGACGATCGCCAGCGTGGTGAACAGCAGCACCGTCAGCACCGTATGGGCCGAGGGCTCGTGCCGCGTAGCCGCCAACCCGATGAGGGCCTGCCCACCCAACAGCAGCGCCACCACCATCGACCCGGCGAACGAGCGCAACATGTCGGCGCGCAGCGCCTGCCCCTCGTCGAAAGCGTCCCACAGGGCGACCGCCACACCGAGCATCAGCAGGTCAAGACCGGTGGACGCCAACGCCAGCCAGCTGGGCACCAAGCCCAGGGGGATGACGAGGATGGCGTTGGCCAGCGCGAAGAACAGCGTCGCCACAGTGATAAGTCCCAGACCACGCCCGCGCACCGAAACCGGCTGAGCCGGCCGCCGCAGCGCGGCCACCATCGCGCCGAGCGTGGAAACCGAGATCACCGCGAACATCAGCAGGTGGCCCGGCCGCAGGGGCCCGTCGACGCTGCCGGCGACCGCCGCGCCGAACAGCGTCAGCGCGGCGACCCCGCCGACCAGCAACCACTCGCCGGTGCGCGCCCGCCAGTGATCGCACGGCCGGGACAGCTCGACGAGCACGGCGAACCACGTCGCGCTGGGAACCGCGACCAAGTAAATCTCCAGGCGGCTGAGCAGCCCGGCGTATGGGACGCCGCCGGTCCTCGCCGCGTCGAGGGCCACCACCAGCGCGAACCCAAACAGTCCGATCGCCGCCAGCGCGAGCACCGGTTTACGCGGATCACGGGCCAGCAGGTACAACCCGAGCCAGCCGCTCAGCGTGAAAACCACCGCCGACAGCGCAGCCATGCATCCAGTCTGGCACGCGCCGAGCGTGCGCAGGCGGTCGCTACTTGCCGTATCTGCGGTGCCGCTGGCTGTAGTCACGTAGCGCGCGCAGGAAATCGACGCGCCGGAACGCCGGCCAGTGCGCTTCGGTGAACCACATCTCCGAATACGCGCTCTGCCACAACAGAAAGCCGGAGAGGCGCTGCTCCCCAGAGGTGCGGATCACCAGGTCCGGGTCTGGCTGCCCGGAGGTGTAGAGGTTTTCGGAGATGCCGTCGACGGTGACGGCGTCGATGAGTTCCTCGGCGGTCGCGCCGTTGGCGAGCTCCTTGCCCAACAACGCGCGCACCGCGTCGACGATCTCGCGCCGCCCGCCATAGCCGACCGCGACGTTGACGTGGAACGACGCGACTCCCGGCGTGGAGTCCACCGCACCGCGCAGCCGGCGGGCCGGCTCGTCACCGAGCAGCGAGAGGTCCCCGACGGTGCGCACACTCCAGCGATTGGCCGGTGCACAGATCTCCTCCACCACGTCGGTGATGATCTCGATGAGGCCGGCCAGCTCGTCGGGGTCGCGCTGCAGGTTCTCGGTGGAAAGCAGGTACACGGTGGTCATCTCGATGCCGGCTTCCTGGCACCACCGCAGCATCTCGGCGATCTTCAGCGCGCCCATCCGGTAGCCGAAACTGACGTCGTGGTAGCCGGCGTTGCGCGCCCACCGCCTGTTCCCGTCGCACAGGACCGCGATGTGGCGGGGGAGGTGGGATTTGGAGGAGGCCAGCTCCTGCTTCAGCCGCAGCTCATAGACCCGGTACAGCGGCTCCTTGAGCCGGGGCGGAATGATCTCCACGAAGAGACACCCTACTGCGCACGGCAACGAATTCCGGCCATCATTCGCGGCAATCTCGCCGCACGTCGACACCGTGCCGTAACCCGTCCCGGCTACTGTTGACGGGTAACAACACTGGCAACCCCAACCCGCACGACGAGGCGACCGAAGACATGAGCAGCCAGATCGACACGGCCACCGGCGAAGAGCCCCGATCCGGGGCGATCACGCCCGGCAATACCATCGACCAGCTCGTCGAAGGCGCTGCGCACGTACTGACCAAACCGCGGATGCGCGGCTGGATCCACTTGTACTCCGCGTGGTTGGCGTTCATCACCGGCGCGGTCCTGGTGTCGGTGTCGTGGGCGGCCGAGTCGCCCCGCGCCGGGCATTCGACGCTGGTCTACGCCGCGGCCACGGTGGCGATGTTCGGCGTCAGCGCGACCTATCACCGGGTGCAATGGAAATCCGCCGCGAGCCGGAATCTGATGAAGCGGCTGGACCATTCGATGATCTTCGTGTTCATCGCCGGCAGCTACACACCGTTCGCCCGGCTGGCCATGCCGCAGGACACCGGGGTGGAGGTGCTGTGGATCGTGTGGGGCGGAGCGGTGGCGGGCATCGCGCTCAAGGTGTGCTGGCCGTCGGCGCCGCGCTGGGTCGGTGTGCCGCTCTACCTACTGCTGGGCTGGGTGGCCGTGTGGTACGCCCCCACGATCGTGCACGAGGCGGGCGTGGCGGCGATGGTGCTGCTGGCCGTCGGCGGCGTGTTCTACAGCATCGGCGGGTTGTTCTACGGGCTGCGCTGGCCCGACCCGTGGCCCAGGACGTTCGGCTATCACGAGGTCTTCCACGCCTGCACCGCGATCGCCGCGATCCTGCATTACATCGCCATGTGGTTCGCGGTCTTCAACGTCGGCTAGAGCTGGATTACCCGGCTAGAGCTGGGTGACGTCGGCCGCCGACCAGTAAGCCTTCATCGCGGTGATCTTGCCGCGATCGTCGAAGACCATGATGTCGATCGGCTCGATCACCATTCGGTGCTCGCCCGCGACGACGGTCAACCGGAACTGGAAGGCCGCCTCGTTTCCGCACACCCGCAGCGTCACCAGCTCGCACTCGCGCTCCACGTTGTTGACCGCCGAGTAGAAGCCGTGGATCGCCTGGCGCCCGATGTGCACCTCGCCCCCGACCGGGTCCTCGACGGTGGCGTCGGCGGCGTACAGCCCGACGATTTCGTCGGCGCCGCCCTCGGCGACCAGCTCCATGTAGCGGTTGACCGTGTCCTTGATCGCTTGGGTTTTATCGGCAGTCGACATGGAACGCAGGTTAGCCCCGGGCTGCTTTCCCGGGAACGCCGAGGGCGGCCGCCAGTTCCCTTGCCCGCGTCACCGGCAGGTCGCAGACGCGACCGCGGCAGACGTAGGCGGCGTCGGCGTCGGCGACGCGCCCCCGGCCCATGAGCAGTGGTGACGAGTCGATTTCGCCGCCGACGACGATCGCCCCGCCGGGCGCCAGCCGGCGCGCGTCGGCCAGTAGCGCCGACCGCGACGGGTCACAGCTGACCGCGATCTGCAGCGGTCCCCGGACCGCGGACTCGGCGACCGCCAGCCAGTACCCGGCCGCGCGCGGAGCCTGCGTCAGCAGCACCGAATGCGCGCTGAGCGCCTCGGCCGCCGCACGCAGATACCGGTCCGCGCGCTCGCCGTCGACCAGGTGCGCCGCGGTCAGCAGCGCCTCGGTGATCGACGACGCCCCCGACGGGGTCGCGCCGTCCAGCGGGTCGGCGGGCCGCAGCATCAACCGCTCGGCGTCGTCGGCGGTGTCGAACCAGCGACCGGGCCGATCCCAGTCGGCGAAATGCCGCAGCGCGATATCCAACAACTCCGACGCCGAAGTCAGCCAGGCCTCTTCGCCGCTCAGCTGGTACAGCGCAAGAAGCCCGGTGGCCAGCATCGCGTAGTCATCCAGGATGGCGGCGCTCTCGCCGACCACCCCGCCCAGGCTGGCGCGCCGCAGCCGGCCGTCGACGACATGCAGGTTCAGCAACGCCGTCGCGCAGCGCTGCGCGGCCTCCAACAACTCAGAGGCCAATGCGGGATCGGCTTCGGCGTCGGCTAAGGCCACGCCGGCCTCCGCAAGCGCGGTGATCGCCAGCCCGTTCCAGGAGGTGACGACCTTCTCGTCACGCCCGGGCTGGGGCCGGGAGCGGCGGGCGGGCAAGAGCGCGGCCCGGACGCGGTCGAGCCGTTGCGGATCCTCCGGATCGGCACGCAGCTGCAGCACCGACGCCCCGTCCTCGAACGTGCCGGACCTGGTGACCGTGAAAACGTCTGCGGCCCAACGGCCGTCGTCGTCGCCGAGCACATCGCTCAGCTCCCTGCGCGTCCAGACATAGGTCGAGCCCTCGCGACCGTCGGCGTCGGCATCCAGCGACGACGTGAACATGCCGCCGTCGGCCAGATCGTCGAGCAGGAACCTTGCGGTCTGGGCGGTGACACGACGGGCCAACGGGTCTCCGGTGCGCCGCGCCCAGTGCGCGTATGCCCGCAGCAGCAGCGCGTTGTCGTACAACATCTTCTCGAAATGCGGTACCACCCAGGCCTCGTCGACGCTGTACCGGGCGAAGCCGCCGGCGAGTTGGTCGTAGATGCCGCCCCGGGCCATCGCCTCGCCGGCGCGGGCGACTGCCTTCAGCGCCGCCGCCGACCCGGTGCGCTCGTAGTTGCGCAACAGCGCCTCGAGGACCGCCGACGGCGGGAACTTGGGCGCGCCGCCGAAGCCGCCGTTGGCGGTGTCCTCGTCGGCCAGTACCGCCGCGACGGCGCGATCGCACACCATCGGCACCAAGTCCGGGCCGCCGCCGGGCAGTCCCCCAGCCATGTTGCGCAGCTCCGCGGCGATACGGTCAGAGGCCTCCTCGACTTCGTCGCGGCTCTCGCGCCATGTGGAGGAAACAGCCGAAAGCACTTGTAAGAAGTTATCTTTCGGGTAGTAGGTGCCGCAGAAAAAGGGCCGGCCGTCGGGCGTCAAGAAGCACGTCGTCGGCCAACCGCCCTGCCCGGTGAGCGCGACGGTCGCGTTTATATAGACAGCGTCGATGTCGGGCCGCTCCTCGCGGTCGACCTTGATGCACACGAATTCCGCGTTCATCACCGCGGCCACCTCGTCATCCTCGAACGACTCGTGGGCCATGACATGACACCAGTGGCAGGCGGCGTAGCCGATGGAGAGCAGGATCGGCTTGTCGCGAGCGGCCGCGTCCGCCAGTGCCTCCGGCGTCCACTGCTGCCAGTGCACCGGGTTGTCGGCGTGCTGGCGCAGGTAGGGGCTCGTGGCCGACCCGAGTGTGTTCGTCCCGGAGGTCATTTCGGAGGCATCCCGGAGGCCTCAGCCGGGCTCATCGCCGGATCCCGGAGCGTGCGCCGACCCGTGCCCCGGGTCGGCGGCCTGACCCGGCGCCCCGGTAACAGTGTCCGTGCCCTCGTCGGCCGCCTGGTCCGGTTCGGGGTGCTTGGGGTCGAACGACTCCGGCACCTTCTTCAGCTGCCGGTTCATCGATCGCAGCAGCAACATCGTGGCGATCAACAGCAGCACGACGATCAGCAGCCCGACCGGGCTGGCTTTGCCGAAATCGGGCCCGGTGTTGCGCGGCGCGTCGTCCGCCTGCCAACCGGCCCAGACGGTGACGATCCCAGCGAGGAGGTGACTCACCCGTCGCACTCTATTCCGGCGAACAAGTCGTCCTCGGGCAGCCGGACGGGGACCCGGGAGCGGGCCATCTCGAATTCCTCGGTCGGCCACAACCGCTGCTGCCACGAGATCGGCGCGGCGAAGAAGTCGTGGTTCGGGTCGATCTGGGTGGCGTGCGCACGCAAGGCGTCGTCGCGCTGGCCGAAGTACGCCGAGCACTCCACCCGCGTCGTCACCCTGGACTCGAACGGATCGTGCTTGGGATCCCAATGCTCGAGCCAATTCTTGAACGGTCCTTCTTGACCGTGTTTGACGGCCTCGTCGTGCAGCAACTGCATCCGCGCCCGCAGGAAGCCGTGGATGTAGTACAGCTTGGACACCGTCCAGGGCTCGCCGGCGCCGGGGAAGCGCCGGTAGTCGCCCGCCGCCTCGAAGGCGCCGATCGAAACCTGGTGACAGCGGATGTGGTCGGGATGGGGGTAGCCGCCGTTCTCGTCGTAGGTGGTGATCACGTGCGGGCGGAATTCGCGCACCACCCGCACCAGCGCCTCGACGGACTCCTCCAGTGGCGCCAGCGCGAAGCAGCCCTCCGGCAGCTGTGGCGGCGGGTCCCCCGTGGGCAGTCCGGAGTCGACGAAGCCGAGCCAGGTGTGCTCCACGCCGAGAATCTCCGCGGCCTTGGCCATCTCGTCACGACGTATCTCGGCCATGTGCTCCAGCACGTCGGGCAGGTCCATCGCCGGGTTCAGAATGTCGCCGCGCTCGCCCCCGGTCAGGGTCACCACCATCACGCGATGCCCTTCGGCCGCGTAGCGGGCCAAAGTGGCCGCGCCCTTGCTGGACTCGTCGTCGGGGTGGGCGTGCACCGCCATCAACCGCAGTTCGCTCACGTGCCCCCTTGTCGGTCTGGTGGTCGCCCGGTCTGACCCTATAATTCCAGTCCTGATATCGCTGCGTGCTGTCGGCGGGCGTCCGGCGGCCAAACACCCCAGGCATACCCAGGCATGACCGAAACCCCTTCCGCGCGTCCCGCGGCCCGCTACGGGCGTTCGCGGCTGTCGCCGGTATCCAGGCGGCGTCTGGCCATCGCCATCGCCGCGCTGGTCGTTGCGGCGGGTGTCGCCGTCGCCTTTATCGGCTATCAACGGCTGGGGACCAGCAGCGTGTCGGGCTCGCTGGCCGGCTACCGGGTGATCGACAACGAGACCGCGTCGGTAACGATCAGCGTGACGCGATCCGACCCCTCGCGCCCGGTGGACTGCATCGTGCGGGTCAAGGCCGCCGACGGCAGCGAGACCGGCAGACGAGAGGTGCTGGTCCCGCCCGCGCGCCAGGCCACCGTGCAGGTGACGACGACGGTGAAGTCCTCCCGGCCGCCGGTGCTGGCCGACATCTACGGCTGTGGCACCGAAGTGCCCGGCTACCTGCGTCCGTCCTGACCGCGCGCGAGAGCCCAGCTGCCCTATTCGAGTCATCGATTGTTTGCACGGTGGTAACATGGCCGGATGCACGGTTCCGGCTGGGACCGTGTATTGCTGCATTAAAAGCCTGAGCGAAACCGGAGCGGCGGCACAGTGGGAGAGACCCAGCCACCCCCGGGGGACTACGAGGCTTACGCGACTACGCGGAACGACAACGAGGAGCACGACGAGATGACGGACACTCAAGTGACCTGGCTGACCCAGGAGTCACATGACCGACTCAAGGCCGAGCTCGACCAGTTGATCGCGAATCGTCCGGTCATCGCCGCGGAAATCAACGACCGCCGTGAGGAAGGCGACCTGCGCGAAAACGGCGGATACCACGCCGCCCGCGAGGAGCAGGGCCAGCAGGAGGCCCGCATTCGCCAGCTGCAGGACCTGCTGAACAACGCCAAGGTCGGCGAGGCGCCCAAGCAGTCCGGCGTCGCGCTGCCGGGTTCGGTGGTGAAGGTCTACTACAACGGCGACGAGTCCGACAGCGAGACCTTCCTGATCGCCACCCGCCAGGAGGGTGTCAACGACGGCAAGCTCGAGGTGTACTCGCCGAATTCACCGCTGGGTGGCGCCCTGATCGACGCCAAGGTGGGCGAGACGCGCAGCTACACGGTGCCCAACGGCAACACGGTCGAGGTGACGCTGGTCAGTGCGGAGCCGTACCACTCGTAACCTTCGCGCGCGAGTGTGAATCCGGCGACGACTTACCGGCGTGTCGCGTCGTCGGATGCACTGTCGCCGAACGACAGCGCCTGTTCGAGGTCGGCCAGCAGGTCGGCGACGTCTTCGATGCCGACGGACAGCCGCACCAGGTCGTCGGGCACTTCCAGTTGCGAGCCGGCCGTCGACGCGTGCGTCATCACGCTGGGCAGTTCGATCAGCGACTCGACCCCACCCAGGGATTCGGCCAGGATGAACACCTTGGTCCCGACGCACAGCTTCTCGGCCGCCCGCCGCCCGCCCCGCATGCGGATCGACACCATGCCGCCGAAGTCGCGCATCTGCCGGGCGGCCACGTCATGACCGGGGTGGCTCGGCAGACCCGGGTAGAACACCGTGCTCACCGACGGATGCCCGGCGAGGAATTGCGCGACGGCCATGGCGTTTTCGCTGTGCCGCTGCATCCGCAGCACCAACGTCTTCAGGCCGCGCATGGTCAGGTAGGCGTCGAACGGGCCCGGCACCGCGCCGGCCCCGTTCTGCAGGAAGCCGAACGCGTCGTCCAACTCCTCGTCGTCGGTCACCAACGCGCCTCCCACCACGTCGGAGTGGCCGCCGATGTATTTGGTGGTCGAGTGCAGCACGACGTCGGCGCCAAGCATCAGCGGCTGCTGCAGCGCGGGCGAGGCAAAGGTGTTGTCCACCAACACCTTTGCCGACGTTTGCTTGCCGAGCTCGGCGATGCCCGCGATGTCGGCGATGTACAGCAACGGGTTGGTCGGTGTCTCCACCCAGATCAACCGGGTTTCGGGGGTGATCGTGGCGCGCACGGCGTCCAGGTCCGACAGCGCCACCGGCGTGTACGCGACGTTCCACTGGGTGAAGACCTTGTCGATGAGCCGGAACGTGCCGCCGTAGGCGTCGTTGGGAATCACCACGTGGTCGCCGGGCCGCAGCATCGCCCGCAGCGCGCAGTCGCCGGCGGCCATCCCCGAGCCGAAAGCCCGCCCGTAGGCGCCCTCCTCGACGGCCGCCAGCGAGGCCTCCAGTGCCGCCCGGGTGGGGTTGCCGGTGCGCGCGTAGTCGAAGCCGCCCCGCAGGTGGCCGACGCCGTCCTGGGCGAACGTGCTGCTGGCGTAGATCGGGGTGTTGACCGCCCCGGTCGCCGGGTCCGGAGGGTAGCCGGCGTGAATGGCCTTGGTGGCCAGTCCGGTGAACTGCGGGTGTCGGTTTCGGTCGTGGCTCATCGACGATCAGCCTAGTGAAAGCCGCCCCGGGCTATCAGCCCCCCTGGATCGGCAGGACGACCGTCGTCATGATCTTGTCCGCCAGCGTCTGCCGCTTGGCATCCCACAGGGGGAACAGGAAGCCGATGAAGCAGATGATCGCGTCGACGAAGTGGGCGAGCTGGCGGACCACGGACATCCCGAAACCGATGGGCTGACCGGTGACTTCGCTGACCACCTTGATCTTCATCACCGACTTGCCCAGGCTCGACCCGGTGGTGCCCTGGCGGTACCCGTAGTTCCAGATCAGGTAGGCCAATCCCGCCAGGATCGCCAGCCACAGCGACAGCTGACCGATCGTCGAGGGCTGGGTCGTGCAGAACTGGCTGACGTCGTATTGCGTGATGTCGGTGACGCAGGTCGACTGCTGGGTGCTGGAGAAGATCGCCGAACCGATGCCCACGACGATGGCGTAGGGGAGGTAATCGATGATGAACGCCAGCGCGCGGGTAAGCCACGGCGCGTAGGACTCCGTCGGCAAGGTGCGGATTGCCGGCCCCGGCGGCGGTGGGGCGTACCCGCCGGCCGGCGGCGGGGGCGGGGGGTAGGAACCCCCGCCCGGCAATGGAGGGGGCGGGGCTTCATGCGCCCCGGATGGCGGCTCATGACCACCGGAGGGCCCGGGCGACGACGGGGTTGACGGGAAAGCGCCGCCGGGCGGCGGTTGATCGGTCATGGCAACCCTTCCACTGCGGATTGGCAAGAACTCGGCCGAATCACAGTACCTGAGCGACGTCCCCGCGAGGGAGGCCCGGCGAGAAGACAAGAGCCTGGCGCTAGCGCCGCGCGGTCAGTCCGCGGGGCCCCTCGGAGAGAAATCCCAGCAGGTCATAGCGGGTGATGACCCCGACCGGCTTGCCTTCCTCCACCACCATCAGCGCGTCCCAGTCGCGCAACGCCTTACCGGCGGCACCGACCAACTCGCCCGCCCCGATCAGCGGCAGCGGCGGGCTCATGTGCTGCGAAACGGCGTCGGCCAACTTGGCGCGACCCTCGAAGACGGCCGACAGCAGTTCGCGCTCCGAGACGCTGCCGGCGACTTCACCGGCCATCACCGGAGGCTCCGCGCCCACCACCGGCATCTGGGACACCCCGTACTCCCGCAGGATGCCGATGGCGTCGCGCACCGTTTCGGCGGGGTGGGTGTGCACCAGGTCGGGCAGCGCACCCGATTTGCGGCGCAGCACATCGCCGACCGTGGACTGCTCGGTCGACCCGTCGAGGCGCCGGCGCAAGAACCCGTACGACGACATCCAGGCGTCGTTGAAGATCTTCGACATGTAGCCGCGCCCGCCGTCGGGCAGCAGGACCACGACCAGTGCGTCGGGCCCGGCCTCCTCGGCGACCTTCAGCGCGGCCACCACCGCCATCCCGCACGACCCGCCGACCAGCATCGCTTCTTCGCGGGCCAGCCGCCTGGTCATGTCGAACGAGTCGGAGTCAGATACGGCGATGATCTGGTCGGGGACGGTCCGGTCGTAGGCGTCCGGCCAGAAATCCTCGCCGACGCCCTCGACCAGGTAGGGCCGGCCGCTGCCGCCGGAATAGACCGACCCCTCCGGGTCGGCCCCGACGATGCGCACGGCACCGCCGGATACCTCTTTCAGGTAGCGGCCGGCGCCGGTGATGGTGCCGCCGGTTCCGATGCCGGCCACGAAGTGGGTGACCTTGCCGTCGGTGTCGGCCCAAATCTCCGGACCGGTGGTCGCGTAGTGGCTGGCCGGTCCTTCCGGGTTGGCGTACTGGTCGGGCTTCCAGGCGCCGTCGATCTGCTCGACCAGCCGGTCGGAGACGCTGTAGTAACTGTCCGGGTCGTCCGGCGGCACCGCCGTCGGACATACGACAACCTCCGCGCCGTAGGCGAGCAGGACGTTGCGCTTGTCCTCGCTGACCTTGTCGGGGCACACGAACACGCACTTGTAGCCCCGCCGCTGCGCGACGAGGGCCAGGCCGACACCGGTGTTGCCCGACGTGGGTTCGACGATGGTGCCACCGGGCTTGAGCTGACCGCCGGCTTCCGCGGCGTCGATCATCTTCACCGCGATGCGGTCCTTCGAGCTGCCGCCGGGGTTGAGGTATTCGATCTTGGCCGCCACGGTTCCGGCGCCCTCGGGGACGACGGAGTTCAGGCGGACCAGCGGGGTACCGCCGATGAGGTCACTGATGTGCTGCGCGATCCGCATGCGTTCATCGTTGCAGGCAACCCGGCGCGGCGCACGGCCGCTCTATGCGTTAGCCGGTGGCTTCGCGGATATAGTCGCCGATCTGCCTCAACGAACGGATCGCCTCCGGCACCAGGGGCGCGGCGAGCTGGAAGTCGTGCACCTGTCCGGGCCAGACCCGGACCTCGGCCGGCACGCCGACCGCCGCGAGCCGGCTCGCCGCCAACCGCGCGTCGTGCAGCAACACCTCGGATCCCGACACGTGGATCAGCGTGCGCGGCAGGCCCGGCTTGATGTGCTCGAGGGGCTCGTAGATCTCCTCGGGTTTTCCGTTGACTTTGTTCTTTTTGGCCGCGCCAGCAACGAGGTCGATGAGGGCGTCGAAGGCCTGCGGGGGAAACATCGCGTCGGTCTTGATGTTCGGATGGGCCTGCTTGAATTCCTTTGCTAGCTGCAGCAGTGGCGAGATCGCTACCAGCGCCGCGGCCTCCTCGCCCTCGTCCTGGAGGCGTTGCGCCAAAGCGAGCGCCAGATAGCCGCCCGCGGAGTCGCCGGCCAGCACGATCTGCTCGGGTGAGAACCCGTGCAGCCGCAGCCATTGGTAGCCGTCGTAGCAGTCGTCGAGGGCCATGCCGACCGAATGCTTGGGAAGCAGCCGATAGTTGACGACCAGGACGGGCGCGTCGGCAAACTTCGAGACCGCCTCGACCAGCCGGCCGTGCGAGTTTGCCCCGCATGTCAAAAACGCGCCGCCGTGCAAGTAGACGACCACACGACGGGTGCCGTCGGCGGGCAGCACCCCGGGGGCCCGCACCAGCTGCGCCGACGCATTCCGCAGGTTCACCGTCTCGCGGACGGTGGCCGACACCGGGAGCACGACGCGGGCGGCGAGGTCGATGAGGCCCCAGGGCCAGGGCAGGTAGGGAACGTGGCTACCGACGGCCAGCACGGGCCGGATCGTCACGCGCGATGCGAGCGTAGCTAACCGCGCAGCAACGCTGGGCCCGGACTCGAGGACCTCGACCGGTGCACCGTCGCTGATGGCGAATCGGCGTGCCTCGAATCGACGTGCCTTCAGGACGTCGTGTGGGCGAATGGGATACCGGGATGAACCGGGTACCGTCTTCGGTGCGGTCATGCTCAACACTTCCTACGCCTTTGTAGTGCGAACAGCATGTGACGAGGAGGCAAGCGTCTGGCTTAGCCCAGTCCTTCAGCCAACCCGTTGAACTTAGCTTGGCAGGCGTTCCTGAGGACTGCGTTTGAAGAATCTGAATTGATACCACATTTGGTTCCCACCGTGACCACATTGTTCGTGAACCGCCCCCGCAAACACTGAAGCCGATCTAAACTGGTGGCGTGACCATCCGGCGGTCGACGATCGCCCTGGCCACAGCGGGAGCACTCGCCTCGACGGGAACGGCCGTTCTGGGCGCGCGGAACCTGCTGGTCGGTCAGGCGACACACGCGCGCACCGTCATTCCGAGGTCATGGGAAGTCCCGCCGCGCGCCGACGGCATGTACATGCCCGGCGGCGGGCTGCCGGAACCGTGGCGGCGCGGCGTGCCGGTGGACCTGCACCTGATGATCTTCGGTGACTCGACGGCCACCGGGTACGGATGCGTGCACGCCGACGAAGTGCCGGGAGTGCTGATTGCGCGCGGGTTGGCGCAGCAGACCGGCAGGCGTGTCCGGCTGACGACCAAGGCCATCGTCGGCGCGACCTCGAAAGGCGTGTGCGGCCAGGTGGACGCGATGTTCGTGGCCGGTCCGCCCCCGGATGTCGCGGTGCTGATGCTGGGCGCGAACGACGTGACGGCCCTCAACGGCCTCACTCAATCGGCGCAGCGGGCGGGCCTGGCGGTCCGCAAGCTGCGCGACCGCGGCGCCGTCGTGATCGTCGGGACGTGCCCCGATCTGGGCGTCATCAGCGCCATCCCGCAGCCGCTGCGCTCCCTGACCCACGAACGGTGTGGTCAGCTTGCCCGCGCCCAGACCGCTTCGATCCGGGAGGCCGGCGGTGTGCCGGTCCCCCTGGCGCAGTTGTTGGCGCCCAAATTCCGGGCGCTTGCCGAGGCGATGTTCTCCGCCGACGGCTACCACCCCTCGGCGATCGCCTACGCGCATGCCGCCGACGCGCTGCTGGCCGCGCTGTGCGATGCGCTGGGCGAAAAGGTCGAGCGTCCATTGATTGCGTTGCCCGCGCCACCGGCCGCCCCGACGCTGGGTCAGCGTCACACCCGCCTCAGCGTGATGTCGCGACTGTGGCGAGGCTCGGTACCCGGGGGGCGTGGCCCGTCTTCGTGCCGACCGGTAGCCCACGACTAGATTTGTTTTGGCCCGTCGGAGTGGAGCTACCACCCGCACATCAAGCGAGCCCGCATTTCCTTGGAGGGAACCCTCATGCCTGAAGCCGTCATCGTCTCAACTGCTCGCTCGCCGATCGGCCGCGCCATGAAGGGGTCGCTGGTAAACATCCGGCCCGACGACCTGGCCGCCCAGATGGTGCGCGCGGCGCTCGACAAAGTTCCGGCGCTCAACCCGCACCAGATCGACGACCTCATCCTGGGCTGCGGCCAACCGGGCGGTGAGTCCGGGTTCAACATGGCGCGAGCCGTCGCCGTCGAACTCGGCTACGACTTCCTGCCCGGCACCACCGTCAACCGGTATTGCTCGTCGTCACTGCAGACCACCCGGATGGCTTTTCATGCGATCAAGGCGGGCGAGGGCGACGCGTTCATCTCCGCGGGCGTGGAGACGGTGTCCAGGTTCGTCGTGGGCAGCGCCGACTCGTGGCCGGACACCAAGAACCCGCTGTTCAACGAGGCCCGGGAGCGTTCGGACGCCGCAGCCGCGGGCGCCGACGAGTGGCACGATCCCCGCGCCGACGGGAACCTGCCCGACGTCTACATCGCGATGGGCCAGACCGCCGAAAACGTCGCCCTCCTGACCGGCATCAGCCGCGAAGAGCAGGACCGGTGGGGGGTGCGCAGCCAGAACCGGGCCGAAGACGCGATCAAGAGCGGGTTCTTCGAGCGGGAGATCTCTCCGGTGACTCTGCCCGACGGCAGCACCGTGAGCACCGACGACGGCCCGCGTGCGGGCACCACGTACGAGAAGATCAGCGAGCTCAAGCCGGTGTTCCGCCCCAACGGCACGGTGACCGCGGGCAACGCCTGCCCCCTCAACGACGGCGCCGCCGCGCTGGTCATCACCAGCGACGCGAAGGCCAAGGAACTGGGCCTGACACCGCTGGCGCGCATCGTGTCCACCGCGGTCAGCGGACTCTCGCCGGAGATCATGGGCCTGGGCCCGATCGAGGCGTCCAAGCGGGCGCTGGCACGCGCCGGGATGTCGGTGGGTGACATCGACCTGTTCGAAATCAACGAGGCCTTTGCGGTCCAGGTGCTGGGCTCGGCCCGCGAGCTGGGCATCGACGAGGACAAGCTGAACGTGTCCGGCGGGGCGATCGCCCTGGGCCACCCCTTCGGCATGACCGGCGCACGCATCGCCACCACGCTGCTCAACAACCTGCGGACGTACGACAAGACGTTCGGTCTGGAGACCATGTGCGTCGGCGGCGGCCAGGGCATGGCGATGGTGATCGAGCGGCTGAGCTAACGCCGTTGCGTTGACTCTGCGTCCGTGGCGGAAAAGATCGAGTAGGGCGCACCGTCAGCGCAGAGTCAGTGTTTCCTCAGAGCATCCCAGGCGCGC
Source organism: Mycobacterium sp. (assembly GCA_031292665.1). GTDB lineage: Bacteria > Actinomycetota > Actinomycetes > Mycobacteriales > Mycobacteriaceae > Mycobacterium. Next base: position 45,204 of record JARLGR010000068.1, read on the forward strand.
TGGACTCGGCGAATGACGTCGCGGTCCCGGTGCCCGGCCACCACCCGGATCACGGTCCAGCCGATCCTGTCGACGTATTCCAGCCGGTCTACGTCCTTGGCGAACTGCCGCCGATCCGTCCGATGGTGGTCGCCGTCGTACTCCAGAGCCAGCATGATGTCCTCCCAGCCCATATCGAGGAAGTGCCGGGGAAAGCCGTCCGCGCCGAGCACGGGGATCTGGGTGCGCGGCCTCGGGAATCCGGCGTCGATCAACGCCAGCCGCAGCCAGGTTTCCCTCGGCGACTGAGCCCCCGCGTCGACAAGATCAAGCGCCGCCTCCAACTGACGCAGGCCACTCGCGTGGCCATGCTTGGCGGCCAGCTCCCCGACATCTCTCGCTTTGAAGTCGGTGGCGGCGGCCAGCGCATCGAGACCGGCGACGGCGCGACCAAGGGTTCCGCGCCTGCCGATGTCGAACGCCGTGCGCTCCGGGGTCGTCACGTAGAGCCCGTCCAGCCGCTGAAACTCGTCGTTCAACAGCAGCTCATCCCGTGTCACGACGCGTTGCGGCGCTCTCGCGTTGCGCCAGATCATTTCGACTGGCGCATTGTCGTCTACCCACATGGCGCCGTGCATCGCCGAGGCCGCGGCTCCGGCGATCACCGCCTCCCTTCGCGACCAGAGCCAGGCTGCGGCGGTGCGTTGTCGCAGCGACGGCTGGAGCCGCTTTTCTATGTAGACGTTCGGCATGACGGCGCGGTAGTACGTACGCAGCTCATGGCGGCTGAGTTCCCCCGCGGCGAGCGCCTCGGTGCCGATGAACGGTTGAGACCCCTGCCACATGCCGGGCATCGTCGCAGCCCGAGCCGACATGCCCGTTGACTCTGCGGCAATGTCGACAAAGTGCGAGTAGCGCGCACCGTCAGCGCAGAGTCAACAAAAAAACCGGCACGCCAGTCGGCGTCAAGCCGGGCTAGTCGTTCTGCAGATAACTGAGCAGACGCAGGATCTCGAGGTACAGCCAGACGAGGGTCACGGTCAGGCCCAGGGCGATGCCCCACGCCGCCTTCTCCGGCGCCCCGGCGCGGACCATCTGGTCGGCCGCGTCGAAGTCGATCAGGAAGCTGAACGCCGCGATGCCGATGCACACCAGCGAGAAGATGATCGCCAATGGTCCGCCGCTGCGCAGGCCCAAGCCCGCACCGCCGCCGACACCGAACATCCCCAGCACCAGGTTGCCGATCATCAGGGCCAGCACACCGAAGAGGGCGGCGACGATCATGCGGGTGAACTTGGGCGTGACCCGGATGGCGCCGGTCTTGTAGACCACGAGCATGCCGAAGAACACGCCGAAGGTGCCCAGGACGGCCTCCCCGATCAGCGCGCCAGCGCTGGTATGCGACACCGAGTAGTTCGCGAAGACGAACGAGATGGCGCCAAGGACCAGCCCCTCGAGAACGGCGTAGCTGAGCACGATCGCCGGGTTGTCCTGCTTGCGGCCGAAGGTGGCGACGAGCACCAGCCCCAAGCCGCCGAGCGCGCCGACCAGCGTCAGCGGCATGGCCAGCGCCCGGTTCGAGGCCACCAGGAAGTAGGAGACAACGGCGGACGCCGCGAGGACGGCCAGCGTCATGCCGGTCTTGGCGACGACATCGTCGATGGTCAGCGGACGGGAGACCTTGGCGGCCTCCTGGTAGGGGGCCTGGTAGGGCGCCTGGTAGGAGTTGTAGGGGTCGTACCCCTGGGTCGGGGCCGCGCCAGTGCCGAATTGCGCGTATCCGCCCCGCTGCTTGGGCAGCGAACGAAATACCGGGTTGCTTGTCTCCCGCACCGTCGGATCCTCTCTGATGGACTGTGGTCGAGCTGTGCGAACACCTGCTCAACGAGCAGCGACCCGCCCGGGTTCCCCGGCGGACCCGCCGTTCGGGGAGTTTCTGGCCTGGGTGCTCTCGTCGGGGTCAAACATAACCCTTACCCGCGGGTACCGCCTCCCCCGTGACGATCTAGATTGCTGGTCGAGACCGCGCGGCGATGGGAGGCTAAGGGCGTGACCCAGGAATCCGACGAAGTTCTGACCCGCGTCGAGGAAAACGTCGGCCTGATCACTCTCAACCGTCCCAAGGCGATCAACTCGCTGAACCAGCCGATGGTGGACGCGCTGGGCGCCGTACTCACCCGGTGGGAACACGAGGAGGGGGTGCGCGCGGTGGTGCTGTCGGGCGCCGGCGAGCGCGGACTGTGTGCCGGCGGCGACGTGGTCGCGGTCTACCACAGCGCCCGCGGGGAAGGGGTCGAAGCGCGCCGGTTCTGGCGCGACGAGTACCTGCTCGACGGCCAGATCGGCCGGTTCCCCAAACCGTTCGTGTCGTTGATGGACGGCATCGTGATGGGCGGGGGCGTCGGCGTCAGCGCGCACGCCAACACCCGGGTGGTGACCGAGACCTCGAAGATCGCGATGCCGGAGGTCGGCATCGGCTTCGTGCCCGACGTCGGTGGGGCGTTCCTGCTGTCGCGGGCACCCGGCCGCCTGGGGCTGCACGCCGCCCTCACCGGGGCGCCGTTTTCCGGAGCCGACGCCATCGCAATGGGATTCGCCGACCACTACGTCCCGCACGACCGACTCGACGCACTCAGGCGATCGATCGTCGCCGATGGCGCCGAGAGCGCGCTGGCTCGTAATGCCGTCGAGCCTCCACCGAGTGAGCTTGCCGCACAACGGAGTTGGATCGACTCATGCTATTCCGGGGACACTGTCGAAGACATCATCGCCGCATTGCGCGGCCACGACGCGGGTCCTGCCCAAGACGCGGCCAACCTGATCGCCACGCGCTCCCCCATCGCGGTTTCGGTTGCGTTGGCGGCGGTGCGCCGCGCCGCCAAGCTACAAACATTGGAAGACGTTCTCGTCCAGGACTATCGGGTTTCGTCGGCGGCGGCGCGCTCACACGATCTGGTGGAGGGCATCCGCGCGCAGATCATCGACAAAGATCGCAGTCCGAAGTGGTCGCCGGCGAGGCTTTCCGAAATCACCGCGGCTGACGTCGAGGCGTATTTCGCGCCGGTCGACGACGACTTGAGTTTCTAGAAAGGCGGTTCGGATGACAGACAGCACCTCCAAAAACTACGAAACCATTCTCGTCGAGCACGAGGAGCGCGTCGGCATCATCACCCTGAACCGGCCGCAGGCGCTCAACGCGCTCAATAGCCAGGTGATGAACGAAGTCACCACGGCAGCAACCGAATTGGACAATGATCCCGGGACCGGGGCGATCATCATCACCGGTTCGTCCAAGGCGTTCGCCGCCGGTGCGGACATCAAGGAGATGGCCGGCCTGACGTTCGCCGACGCGTTCGGCGCCGACTTCTTCGCCACCTGGGCCAAGCTGGCCGCCGTCCGCACCCCGACGATCGCGGCGGTGGCCGGGCACGCGCTCGGCGGTGGCTGCGAGCTCGCGATGATGTGCGATCTGCTGATCGCGGCCGACACGGCCAAGTTCGGCCAGCCGGAGATCAAGCTCGGTGTGCTGCCGGGCATGGGCGGCTCGCAACGCCTGACCCGCGCCATCGGCAAGGCCAAGGCCATGGACCTGATCCTGACCGGCCGCACCATCGACGCCGCGGAAGCCGAACGGAGCGGCCTGGTTTCGCGGGTGGTACCGGCCGACGACCTGCTGACCGAGGCCAAGGCCGTGGCCACCACCATTTCGCAGATGTCGCGGTCGGCGGCCCGGATGGCCAAGGAGGCCGTCAACCGGGCCTTCGAATCCACGCTGTCCGAGGGGCTTCTCTACGAACGCCGCCTGTTCCATTCGACCTTCGCGACCGAGGACCAGTCCGAGGGCATGGCCGCCTTCATCGCGAAGCGGCCCCCGAACTTCACGCACCGGTAGGCGCTCGCGATGAGCGAACGGGGGGCTGCGGCGACGAACACCGGTACCGGGCAACCGGCGACCGAAGCGGAAACTCAAGCCGGTCAAGAGGAAAGCCCCGCCACCGGCCGGGAAGACGGCCGCGAGTCGCAGCGGGCCGGCGAGCGCTGGTGGGTTCGCCATTACACCTTCACCGGTACCGCCGTCGGCCTTGTTTTCGTGTGGTTTTCGATGACGCCGTCCCTGCTGCCGCGCGGCGCGCTGTTCCAGGGGCTGGTCAGCGGGTTCTCCGGCGCCATCGGCTACGGCCTGGGCGTGTTCGGCGTCTGGTTGGTCCGGTACATGCGCGAGAAGGATTCCAGCCCGCCGGCGCCGCGCTGGGCGTGGATGGTGCTGATACCGATCGGCGCGGTCGGCATGGTGGTCATGGCGATCCGGTTCCACGTGTGGCAGGACGACGTGCGCGACCTGATGGGGGTCGAGCACCTGAAGTGGTACGACTACCCCGTGGCGGCTGGGCTGTCACTGGTGGTGCTGTTCACCTTGGTCGAGATCGGCCAGTTCACCCGCTGGCTGGTCCGCTTCCTGGTCGGAGAGGTGGACCGCATCGCGCCATTCCGCCTGTCGGCGACCATCGTGGTGGTCCTGCTCACGGTGCTGACGATCACGCTCCTCAACGGTGTCGTGCTCAAGTTCGCGATGCGCACCATGAACAACACCTTCGCCTCGGCCAACAACGAGATGAGTCCCGACACCGCGGCCCCGAAGACCCCGTTGCGATCGGGCGGCCCGCAGTCCCTGGTGTCGTGGGATTCGCTGGGCCGGGAGGGCCGCATCTTCATCGAGAGTGGCCCGACCGTCGATGAGCTGACCAAGTTCAACGGCGCGCCGGCCACCGAGCCGATCCGCGCCTACGCCGGGCTGAACTCCGCCGACGGCATCACGGCGACCGCGGAGCTCGCCGCGCAGGAGCTGCAGCGCGAGGGCGGGCTGCAGCGCGCCCTCGTCGCGGTGGGGACGACCACCGGTACGGGCTGGATCAACGAGGCGGAGGCCGGCGCGCTGGAGTACATGTACAACGGCAACTCCGCGATCGTGAGCATGCAGTACTCGTTCCTGCCGAGCTGGCTGTCGTTCCTGGTGGACAAGGAGAACGCCCGGCGCGCCAGCCAGGCGCTCTTCGAGGCCGTCGACAGACTCATCCGGCGGCTGCCCGAGGGCCAGCGCCCCAAGCTCCTGGTCTTCGGCGAGAGCCTGGGATCGTTCGGCGGCGAGGCGCCGTTCATGAGCCTGAACAACGTCCTGGCCCGCACCGACGGCGCCCTGTTCAGCGGGCCGACGTTCAACAACACGATGTGGACCGACCTGACCGCGACTCGCGACGCCGGCTCGCCGCAGTGGTTGCCGATCTACCACGACGGCAAGAACGTCCGGTTCGTCTCCCGCGCAAGCGATCTCGCACGCCCGGACGCCGCGTGGGACCACCCGCGGGTGGTCTACCTGCAGCACGCGTCCGATCCGATCGCCTGGTGGACCCCCGACCTGCTGTTCGCCAGGCCGGACTGGCTGCGGGAAAAGCGGGGCTACGACGTGCTGCCCCAGACCGAGTGGATCCCGGTGGTGACCTTCCTGCAGGTCTCGGCTGACATGGCGGTCGCCCTGAACGTGCCGGACGGGCACGGCCACCACTACGTCGCCGACGTCGCCGACGGCTGGGCGGCGGCGCTGTCGCCGCCCGGGTGGACGCCGGACAAGACGGAAAAGCTGCGCCCGCTGCTGCACAGCAGCAGCTAGACAGCAGCGTGCGCGAATCCGCTACACGACGGTAACTCCGCCGTAACAGATACCCGCTGGTTGTGGAGGAACATCGAATGTGCCCGAGCCTGTGAAGGGAGTGGTCAAAGGTGACGACTCGATCAAAGTCACGAAGTGTCCGCGGCGGCATAATCAAGTTCGCGCTGGCGGGGGCGCTGATCGCCATACCGGTGGGCGTAGTCGGCGTCCCGGCGTATGCGACGCCCGGCGGCACACCGAATGCGTCGGCTCACTCCGACGCGTTACCCGCGCCGCCTCCGGTGGATACACCCAGCACCCCGCCGCCGCCGGCCCCGCCGCAGTACAACAACAGCAACGACGACTACTACTGCGGCGGCTGTGACGGCGGCGGCGGGGGTGGTGGCGGCGGCTAAAGCCAGCGGCGACCGAGGCCGGCGTCGACCAAGCCGTCCTGCCGTGCGTTGGCTGCGCCACTGAGGAGCTGATCCAGCACACCGGACGCCGCCAGCGCGCGGAAGCCCCCGACGACGTCGGTGGCCCGATGCAGGCCGATGTCGAGCAGCGCGGCGGCCGCCAGGCTGGACGTGTAGCCCTCCGAGCACAGGATCACCCACTCGACGTCGTCGCCGACGGCTTCGGGCAACCTGGCTTCGCTGGTCGGGTCGCAGCGCCATTCCAGGACGTTGCGTTCGATCGCCAGGGCGCCCGGCACCTCTCCCTCACGCAATCGCTGGGCCTGCGGCCGGATGTCAACGAGCACCGCACCCCGCCTCAGCGCTTCGGGCACCTCCGCGGCGGGGAGGCGCCGATACCGGCGCCGGGCGGATCGTAGGACAAGGTCGATGCGGCTCATGACGCTCCTTCCGGGTGGTCGGTCAGTTCGGTGCGCCGGCGGCGCAACCGGTTGCGGTGAGTGACCTCGTAGTACGACATCGCGGTCAGCGGCGGTGAGTAGGCGTGCACGCTCAGGGTCGGCGAATTCCTTGCGCCCGCCGGCCCGGCACTGGACCCCGTGACGGTCCTGGGCGCCCACACCACGTCGTGCACCCAGCCGAGCGGGAACCCGGCCTGATCTCCGGCCTCGAGTCGCCGGCGGCGCAACGCCTTCCCATCCCAACGAAATTCGTTGAGTGACCCGGACAGGACGGTGAGCGCGCCCAGCGATCCGCCGTGGTCGTGCAATTCGGTGGGCTCGCCCGGGACCCAGCTGATCAGCCAGACGTCCAGTTCGTCGTCGCCGTGGATGCGGGTGAACCAGCGGCACGACTCCGGAAGACCGCCCTCGGGCAACAGGCGGTCGCAGCGTCCGCTGAGCACAGCGTCGGCGGCTTGGTCGGTGGCGTGCATCAGGTCGGGCACCCGCAGCCGTGTCGGCCCCGGGGAGGGGCCGAAAGAGGGTGGAGACAGGGCCAGTGGGCGCAGCGCAGGGAAGGTGTCGACAGGTAAAGGCCTAGCCAGGGGCAAAGACATCGGTGGGAGCTCCAGGGAGAAACGGATTGGGCAAGCGGCGGCGGGTTAGGGCCGACAACACTCGCAGAATCCGAAGCGCTCCATCACGGCCGCCAGTGTTGCATAGATTGACAGCGTGCGCTGGTGCGGTCATCGGCCCCTGCAGTGGGGCGCGGTAGTCATCGGGGCCGGCGTGTTGGCGGCGTCGGCGTGCTCCCAGAACGCCGACACCGGCAACACGGGGACCTCGTCGGCGCGGCCCTCGGGCATCCCCCGCGGCTCCGGTTCGGCGCCGCCGGGCGCCATCGGTCTCTCCCCCGCCGGGGTCACGACCAGGGTCGACATCCCCGCGGATTCGACCGAGGAGGAGTACTACCAGGCCTGCCACGCCGCAAAGGTGTGGATGGATGCCCAGCACAGGACGGGTCAGTCGCTGTTCGAGCCCTATTTGGCGATGGTGCAGGCGTCGCCGTCGGGAACCGCGGGCAGCTGGAACTCCCGGTGGGCGGACCTGACGCTGGCACGGCAGGCCGCCGTGATCACCGCCGCGCGCGCGGCCGCCAACGACGAATGCGGGTAGCCCGCCGCAGTTGCAATCACGGGTACCGAAAGTGCCGACCCATCCGGCGACGGCCCGTTGCGCCGCGCAGAATGAGGAGGTGGCCGGGGCAGCTGAAGTGGGGGTCGCGCGTCCGCGCGGGTCCGCGCCGCCCCGGGTGGCCCTGGCGCTCGGCAGCGGCGGCGCCCGCGGCTACGCCCACATCGGGGTGATCGAGGCGCTGCGGGCGCGCGGCTACGACATCGTGGGGATCTCCGGCTCGTCGATGGGTGCGGTGGTCGGCGGCCTGCAAGCGGCCGGGCATCTCGACGAGTTCGCCGAATGGGCGAAGTCGTTGACGCAGCGCACCATTCTGCGGCTGCTGGACCCCTCCATTTCCGCGGCCGGGGTGATGCGGGCCGAAAAGATCCTCGACGCGGTGCGCGACATCGTCGGTCCGGTCACCATCGAGGAGCTGCCCATCCCGTACACGGCGGTGGCCACCGATCTGCTGGCCGGCAAGTCGGTGTGGTTTCAGCGCGGTCCGGTGGACGAGGCGATTCGCGCGTCCATCGCAATCCCGGGGGTGATCGCCCCGCACGCCATCGGTGGGCGCCTGCTCGCCGACGGCGGCATCCTCGATCCGCTGCCGATGGCCCCGCTGTCGGCCGTCAACGCCGACCTGACCATCGCGGTGAACCTCAGCGGCACCGAGGCGATCGTCAACCGCGACGCGGAACCCGGTGCCACCGCCGAGTGGTTGAGCCGCATGCTGCGCAGCACCTCCGCCCTGCTCGATACCGCCGCCGCCCGGTCGCTGCTGGACCGGCCGACCGCGCGGGCCGTGCTGAGCAGGTTCGGCGGGACGGCGGAATCGGAATCCGATGGCTGGTCTGCAGATCAGGACGCCGAACAAGCGGAAGAGGATCAGGTCCACGCAGACGTGGCCGCGGCGCCCGGCATTCCTAAACTGGGCAGCTTCGACGTGATGAATCGGACCATCGACATCGCCCAGTCCGCGCTGGCGCGCCACACGCTGGCGACCTACCCACCCGACCTACTGATCGAGGTCCCCCGCTCCACCTGCCGGAGCCTGGAGTTCCACCGGGCGGCGGAGGCCATCGGCGTCGGCCGGGCGCTGGCCGACCAGGCCTTGGACGGCCTCGAGGTGGAGGCCGACCAGGGCGCACCGCCCACGATCGAGGGCTGACCGGTTCTCAAACGCCCAGGAAGCGCGCGACGGCGGCGGCCTCGCGGCGGCCCTGCTCGCGCCCGGCCTTGGCCGAGGCGATGCGGCAGTGCGGGTCCAGGGGATTGGGGCCGAAGGCCGGAAGAGAGTCGTCGGCGGCGAACACCGCGAACGCCGCGCCGGGAAACGACGAGATCTCCGCGCTCGGCCCGTCGCCGAATGGCGACGGCGCGTCCGCCCCGGACGGCACCAGCACCACTGCCGTGTCGCAGTCCCCGGCCACGGCGAGGTTGACGGAACTGGCCACCCCGCCGTCCATGTAGCGCCGGCCCGCGATGGTCACCGGTGGCCACGCCCCCGGGACCGCGCAACTGGCCGCCACCGCGTCGACCAGGCCGACACCCGAGTCCCGTTCGAAGACAACGAGTTCGCCGGCGACGACGTCGATCGCGGTGAGTCGCAGGACCCGGTCGGGCCAGTCGTGCGACGGCAGGCGCTGCGCGATGACGTCACGCCGGACGGCCTCGGGAACGGTCTTGGTCGCCGCCGCCACGGCCCCGACCCGCTGCATCTGTTGGCGTTTGCGGTCTCGTGACCCGTCATAGGGTTCACGCAGGGCCGCCAAGAACATGTCGGTGATGGCGTCGACATCGACGCCGGAATCGATCTCGGCCGACGACTCGGCGACCTGCCGGTCGTAGAGTTCGTCGAGCGAGCAGCCGCTGCCGATCTGCGCGGCGACCGCGGAACCGGCCGAGGTCCCCACCAGCACATCCGACTCCAGCAACAGCCGTGCCGCCGCCGGCGACTCGTCGGCGATGCCGCGCAGAACGCCGGTCTCCCAAGCGATTCCGGCTATCCCGCCACCGGCCAGCACGAGCGCCCGTCTGGTTGCCACGCCCACCAACTATGCCAGTCGCGGCGCGGGTAACTCCAGGACGGTTCAGGGCGTCACGGCTTGCGCCTGCTGCGCCGGCTCGTTCAGGTCCGACTCGCGCAGCAGGTGCCGGGGCGGGCCGGGTAGCACCACAGCGCGGCTGACCCGCAACCCCGAGTCGACGTGCACCAACTCACCCGGTTCGAGCAGACGCCAGCGCGGGTCGTCGTCCATCGGCTCGCTGGCGAACACCACCGACGACCGGGTGCACAGATGCTGCGACCACGCGCGAATTCGCTCGGTGCGCATGTGAAACTCTCGCGTCGACGGCTTCTCGTGCCGCCGGTCCAGGACGTACAGCTCGTGGGTTTCCGGGTAACGCAGCGCCCACATGTCGGTGGCCGTGCTCAGCAGCACGTTGACCGCATAGATCGGCACATTGGCGGTGAGCCAGCCCATGGCGTCGAGCAGACCGGCCGGGACGTCGCCGTCGCGGGCCCGGATCGACGCGGTGATCAACGCGAAGACCCGTTCGGAGTCGGTCTCGCCCAAAACCAGATCGCGGGCGCCGACCTCGCGCAGCCGTTCGTCGAGGAGGTCGAGCCCCTCGACGACGCCGTTGTGCGCAAAGATGCGTTCGTCTTGCAGAAAAGGGTGGGTGTTGCGGACGTCGTGGGACCCGGTCGTCGCGTAACGAACGTGGGCGACAAACGTCGTGCCGGTCAACTCGTGCGCTTCGGTGGCGAATGCGGCGTCCTTCCACGCCGCCATCGGCTCCTTGTGCACCTGCGGCCGGCCCTGTTCGTCGAACACTCCCAGGCCGGTGCCGTCCGGGTTCTTTTTACTCTGGTCGGCCAGGCTGTCCGAGGCGTCCAGCAGCCAAAAGGTCGCGGCGCACACTTCGGTCCCGGCGTGCAGGCCAAAAAGTCGACACATGTTTTCAGACGGTACCCGTGCTACACCTGATACCTCAGCGCGCCAAGTGGGGGGCGGCCCGCCCGGTGAGGGGCGGCAGATCGAAAAAGCTCTGGATGCCCGCCGGCGCGGCGCAGGTGGCGGGCACCGCGTTCACGCAATGAGCGGCGGTGGCGACGATCCCGGGGTTGCTCACCAGTCCCTCTTCCACACTCTCGGGCTGCCATCCCTTGACCGTCACAAAGGTGTCCGGGTTTCCCCGCACTTCCATCTCGTAGCGCTCCCCCGCCTCCCCGAATGACCAAGGCGGGTCTAGGTTTTCGGATCCCATCAGCCAGTTGACGGTGATCCGGACGACCACGGTGTCGCCGACCAGCGCCTCCCAGTGGAAGCGGCGCCCGGCCACCTGGCCGGGCTCGATCACCCCGATCGGCGAGTCGATCGGCGCGGAGGCGATGGCCACGTCTTGCGACGACCGGATCTTCGGGTCCGCGGCGAACCCAAGCCGGTCGACACACAGGCGGACGGACTGGATGAATCCGCCGTCGAGCAGCTTTTGCATCGGCCCGGTCAACGCGCTGTCCGGCGTCCCGCCGAATCCCATGACGTAGCGCAGCACATCGGGCGCCCCGTAGGTGCGCAGGTCGGAAAACTCCTCGGCGCGAACGAAAGTCACACCGGTCGACATCACCGACAACAGCAGCGGGAAAAGTTCGGTGGCCGCCCCCGGGCCGATGCCGGCGCCGTGCAGGGTCGCGTTGCCGGCCTGCGCGGCGATTTCCAAAGGCGCGGCTTCCTTTTCGCTCGGGTAGAACCAGCCGAGCGGGGTGACGACGTTCTTGCCCGAACGCAGCAGCGCGGCGACCTCGTCGATGCTCGGCAGCAACGGCGCGTAGATCACCGCGTCGGCGTCCGTCGTGAGCACATCGCCGATGCTGTTGGTCGCGGTCACGCCGAGCGGCGACGCGCCGATGATCTCACCGACGTCTTTGCCGCACTTCGCCTCTGAATGCACCCAGCAGCCGACGAGTTCGAGGTCGGGATGTTCCAGCACGCCTTTGATCGCCGCTACACCGACCGACCCGGTGGCCCACTGAATGACGCGCAGACTCATGTCCCTCACCTTTCCTTTCGCGAGAGGTGCCCCCAACTCGCGGCGATACCTGCGGCGCTCAGTCGCGGGCCTCGACCACCCAATAACCATGCTCGGCATACCGCGACCGCATGGCTTTCTTGTCGTACTTGCCCACGCTGGTGCGCGGGATCTCGTCGACGAACGTCCACCGCTCCGGCAGCCACCAGCGAACGACCTTGTCGGCAAGGAACTCTCGCAGGTGTTCGGCGCTGACCGAGGCGCCCGGCTTGGGGACGACGACCGCGAGCGGTCGTTCCTGCCACCGCTCGTCGGGAACCCCCACCACCGCGGCCTCGACCACGAGCGGGTGCGCGATCAGGCAGTTCTCCAACTCGACCGAGGAGATCCACTCGCCGCCGGACTTGATGACGTCCTTGGCCCGGTCGGTCAGGGTGATGAAGCCGCGCTCGTCAAGACGCCCGACGTCGCCGGTGCGCAGCCACCCGGAGTCGAACTTGGACTCGTCGCGCCCCAGGTAGTACGACCCGGTGATCCACGGGCCGCGGACCTCCACCTCACCCACGGCATTGCCGTCGTTGGGCAGCACCCCGCCGTCATCGTCGACGATCCGCATCTCCACGCCGCAAACCGGTTGACCCTGGGTGGCGCGGTAGGCCCAATGCCGGTCCTCGGGCGTGTCCGGCGGCGGCCAGGCCATGGTGGCCAGCGGGGAGGTCTCCGTCATGCCCCACAGCTGTCGGATCTGGACACCGTGCTTTTCCTCGAAGGTGCGCATCAGCGACACGGGCACGGCCGAGCCGCCGCAGACCACCAAGCGCAGCGACGACATGTCATGGTCGGGATCCTGCTCGAGGCGGTGCAAGACGTCATTCCAGATGGTCGGCACCGCGCCCGCCACGGTGGGCCGCAGGGCCTCGGTCATGCCGATCAGCGAGCGCGCATCCAGATGCCGATCGGGTAGCACCAGGTCGGCGCCGGCCATCAGCGCCGCGTATGGCAGCCCCCAGGCGTTGGCGTGAAACATCGGCACGATCGGCAGCACGCTGTCGCTGGCGCCCACTCCGATGCCGTTGGCGGTGCACGCCGCCATAGCGTGCAGGAAGCTCGAACGGTGGCTGTAGACCACGCCTTTCGGGTTGCCGGTGGTGCCGCTGGTGTAGCACATTGCGGCGGCGGAGTTCTCGTCGATGTGCGGCCAGTCGAAGTCGGCGGACTCCCCCGCGATCACGTCGGCGTAGCGCAGCACGGACTTGCCCGCTTCCTGCAGCGGGCCCGTGTCGCCGTCGCCGGCCACGATGACGGTGTGCACCGTGTCGAGCTCGCCCAGGATGGGCGCCAGCAGGCCGGTAAGTGACGAGTCGACGAGCACCACCTGGTCTTCGGCCTCGTTGGCGACGTAGGCGATCTGCTCGGGGAAGAGGCGAATGTTGAGGGTATGCAACACAGCGCCCATCGACGGGACCGCGAGATAGGTCGCCAGGTGTTCGGCGTTGTTCCACATGAACGTCGCGACCCGCTGGTCTCCGGCAACGCCGAGGCGGCGCAACGCATTCGCCAGCCGGGCGGCCTCCTGGCCCAGTTGGCGGTAGGTGCTGCGACGGTAACCGTCACCGGTGGCGGTGGTGACGGTGCGGGGCCCGTGGACGGCGCAGCCGTGTCGCATGATCGCGGCGATGGTCAGCGGAAAGTCCTGCATGGTGCTGTCCATTGATTACCGCCTTCATGGGTCCGGGCGCGGCACCGCCTCATGTCTAACCGGGCGAATGCTATCGCCGCGGGCAGCCGGGAGAAACGGGTTCCCCCGATTGCGCCGCTGTCGGGCGCCCCCGGTTGTCTCCGGGCCTCCCGGCTACACGAGCGCCGGCTCGCGCGGCAACAGATCGGGCAGCATCAGTCCCTCGGCCCCGGCAACCTTCCTGGCCTCGTCCCCGAGCTCCTGCCCGGTGATCGAGCCAACCGGTGTGACGGTGACCGCTCCGGAGTAGTCCGCGACGTAGAGCCATTTCGCGTCCGGGCTTTCGATCACCCGCGACGGCTGATCCGTTACGGCGACGGTGCCGACGATGTCGTGCGTGAGCGTGCACAGCACGGTGATGGCCGCGTCGCTGACCACGTAGGCGCGATCGCCGTCGCCGCTGACGGTCAGCCCGGTGAGGATGCCGCCGATGTCGCCGACCTTGCGCGTCCGGGTGATGGCGTGGCTGCGGGTGTCGATGACGTCGACCACGGCACCCGAGTCCGGAGCGCAGCTGGCCACGTAGGCGATGGCACCGTCGGGGCTCAGCGCCACATCGCGGATGGGCAAGCCGATACGGATGGTCCCGACGACGCGCGGGACGCCGTCAGCCCGCAACGCGAACACCTGCCCGCCGGCCGGGCCGTTGGCGGCCACATACAGGTGCGAGCCGTCCGGACTGACGCGCACGCATGCCGTGGTGGCGCGCGGCGCGACCGGCAGCCCGACCGTCCCGACGCGACCGGTGGCGGTGTCCAGAACGGCCAGGTCGCCGCCGTCGGCGCCGTTCCTGCTGACATAGGCGCGCTCGCCGTCGGGGCTTGCCGCCAGGTCGCTGACGCGGAGCGCCAGCGGATGGGTCGCGACGACGGTGCCGGCGCGGGCGTCGAGGACCGCGATGGCGTCGTACGCCCGGGACACCGTGCTGACGAATGCCCGGCCGCCGCCGTGACCGTCCACGGCGATCGCGAACGGCTCGTTGAGGCCGGCAACCGTGCCAGTGACCCGGCGAGTGTCGGTGTCGATGACCGAGACGCTGTCGCTCCCACAGTTGGTCACCAGGAGCCGACCGCCGTCGGGGCTGACGACGAGGTCGCTGATCGGCCCTCGGTTGACCGCGATCCGGACCACGGTCGCTTGGCCGTCTCCATCGTCATGGGCGGCCTTACGGCCCTCCACCTTGCTCACGCTGGCACCGCCTTTATCTGCGTCCGCGGGCGGGCAGGCATCCCTGACTAGGCGCGAGCCGCGCCGCCCGGATCAAATGGCATTTCGCGCCGAATGGCGCCGCTATGAAGCGAGTGTAGCGTCCGAATTCACGCCGCAATAAGCGAAATTATGCGGCGCCGGCCGCACATGGTTGCTCGCCTTATTTTTCCTTTACAAAAATATTGTTAAACCGTCGCCGGGCGTCCGGCAGCGAAGTCCAAAACCCTGTCGAAAACAAGCTTTCGAAGTCGCAGCTAACGCTGCCGCCAAAGTTCCCGTCTGCCCCTCTTGTCAAAGAATTCTCAGGATCAACACCCGAAAGAGGTAAATATCACACGCACTCAACCCGCGTGGCGGGCTATGCCGCTCTATGCCACCGGCGCAATGGCCGACACGCTGTTGACGGCCGGATAGGTGGTTGCGTAATACGACGGCGGCAGCAGTCCGATGTCGACCAGCGCGTCAGTGACCCCTTGCTGGGCACCAAGCACCAGTTGCGAACCGATGGTGGTCAGGCTGAAATTCGGGCTGGGAATGTCCGGATAAGGGGGAAGGAACACGCCCAGAGCGTTGAGCTGAGGCTGCGCCAGCGTCAACAGTTCGCCGAGCGGAGCGAAGCCGGGCAACAGCTGCGCGGGGGTGGCCACGTCGGCGTAGGCGTTCGGGTTGTAGCCCAGGTTGGCGAGCACCGTCAGATCCGGTTGCAGGAGGTCTGCCAGTGGCGTGCCGACGTAGGGCAGAGAACGCACTGGGTCCAGCAGCGGGAGGTTCTGCTTCGGAATCATGTAGTAGTGCGTGACCCCGCCGTCAGCGTAGTAGCCCGGGGACGTCGCCAGGGGCACCGCGTTCTGAATTTGCGTCGCCGTGAGGTGGGCGTATGACGGGTGCACGTAGGTGGCACCGGCGATGGCGTTGAGGTCGGCCAAGATGTTGATCGGGTATTGCGGGAAGTTGGCGACGCCGTCGTATTGGCCGGTGTAGATGGTGGTGGGATAGGGAGTGTTCGAGGGTGTCGCGCCGTAGAACGGGATGTCCAGGATCGGGATGTTGACCGTGAAGCGGGAGAAGAGCCCGCGTTCGGATTGTCGATATCGCCGATCAGCATGAACGACAGGTCGCTGGGGCTCGGCCGTTCGAAGCTCGGCAGCGCGTCGAGAGCCCTCATCTCCAGGGTCGCTACGGCGGCGCTCTGCGAGTACCCGAACACGAGGGCTTGCGTCCCGGTGGGGAGCCCCATGATGGCGTTGTTCAGGATGAGCTCGCCCTCCGCCACCGATTGAGCCAGGGTCACACCGCTGATGCCCGGGATGTTGGCGCCCTCGGGCGTGTACAAGCCGAACGGGTTGAAACCCGTGAAGTTGGGGTTGGGCTGGATGAAGAGCCCGTTGATGGCCGCCACGTAGGACGGATCGGGTTGGGCGTTCAAGGTGCCGCCCATGATGAACGCGATCGACGAAGCGGCCGGTGTCGGCGCGCCGAGGGCGGTGGCCAGTGAGTTCGCCGCCGACCTGAGGATTCCACCGCCGATGAGCGGGTGGCCCAGCAGGGCTTGCGCCGGCGCATTGACAGCGCCCGACGCCCCCTGCAGCAGCGACACACTGGCCGCCTCGGCGCTGTCATAAAGCCCCGCACCAACGTTCAGCAGTTGCACGAACTGGTCGTGAAAGGCCGTCGCCTACGTGGTTATCTCCCGATACCCGCTGGCGTACGAGTCGAACAACGCCGCGATCTGCACCGACACCTCGTCGGCGGCCGCGGGCAGCACTCCCGTGGTCTTCGCCAACGCGGCCGAATTCGCCGCGCTGACCGCCGACCCGATCTTGGCCAGGTCCGCCGCCGCCGCGGTCACGATGTACGGCGCCGTAGTAACAAATGACATCCGTGTACCTCCGGCGGCCAACCTCGAGTTTTTGTGTCCGTTTGGCTTCGAATTCCGTAATCGGCTAACGCGCAGGGTGGACCCTCATCGAGACGAGTGCGCCGGGCCGGGAAGGCCCGTTGAAGAATGCGGCAGACGGGATGCTACCCAAGGCGTAACGCTTTGTACCGCAGAGCTTTATCCGGGCGCGGGTGTCACACGAGGAGCTCACCCCTGCCCCGCCGTCGCACTCACAGTGCGTTGTGGTCGTACTCCCCGGTGCGGATGCGAATCACCCTGTCGACCGGCAATACCCAGACCTTGCCGTCACCGATCTTGCCGGTGCGAGCGGCGCTGACGACAGCCCCGACAACTCGCTCGGTGAACTCCTCGGCGACCAATACCTCGACACGGACCTTCGGGACGAACTCGATCTGGTACTCGGCGCCGCGGTAGACCTCGGTGTGCCCCCGCTGCCTGCCGTATCCCTTGACTTCCGCGACGGTCATACCCAGCACGCCGACGGACTCCACGGCGTGCCTGACGTCATCGAGCGTGAAGGGCTGAACGATTGCAGTGACCAGCTTCATGGCGTCCTCAGCGTCTCTAATCGCCCGCCGGCTCGGCGGGCTTGGAGGCCACTGTCTCGGCCCGCGTCGCCGCCAGCGGCTCGACCCGCCTGCCCGTGACGAGCGTTTCGTCAGGGTAAGCCTCTTCGTCGTGCACACCGACGTCGCCGGTTTCCAGCACCTCGTCGGGCAACCGCAACTTCATGAAGAGGCCGAGGAATTTCAGGATGATGAATGTGACCAGGGCATCCCAGACGATGACCGTGGCTGCGGCGCCGGCCTGTATCAGTATCTGTTTGGGGTGGTGACCGTACAGCCAACCGGAGAACGTCACGTCCGTCCCTGTGCTGCCGCCCAGGTATTCAACGATATGTGGGTCGGCGAGCACCCCGACGAGCAACCCGCCCGACAAGCCCGCCACGCCATGGGTGTGGAAAACACCAAGCGTGTCGTCGACCTTCTTGAAGAGCCTCGCCCTACCAAGCCAGTTCCAGGACATCCACACCAGGGACGAGGCAACGACGCCGATGATCATCGCGCCGAAGCTGTTGACGAAGCCGGCCGCCGGGGTGATGGCGACGAGGCCGGTGATCATGCCGTTGACGGCGCCGAGGAACGTCGGCTTGCGCTGCTTGCTCGCGAAGATGTCCCAGATCACCCAGGTGAGCAACGCTATGGCGGTGGTGAGGTTGGTGTTGAGTACCGCCAGCGATGCGTCAGCACCCGAGAAGTACGGGTCACCGCCGTTGAACCCGTTCCAGCCCAACCACAGGACGCCGGCGCCGACCGCGGCCAAGGGAAGGTTGTTCGGCACTGCGCGTTCCCGGTCACGCGCCAGCCTGGGGCCGATCACCGCGGCGGCGACGAATCCGCTTGTCCCGGCGGCCAGGTGAATCACGTACCCCCCGCTGTAGTCCAGAGCGCCCGCGTGGGACCACCAGCCGCCGCCCCATAACAGGAATGCGTTCACCGAGTAGGCGAACGTCGACCACAGCGGGACGAAGATCAGCCATACCTTGAAGCTCATCCGGCCGATCACGCTGCCAAGAAACAGCAGCGGGGTGATAGCGGCGAACACGAACTGGAAGTAGGCCAGCGTGGTTTCCGAGAAGCGGAACGACGGCATGGTGCCGTCCAACAGCGGGATATAGGCAATTTGCTGGTTGTTACTGCTCAGGATCGTCCTGGGTTTCCCGACCGCCGACTGCAGAATGCCGGGGCCCAGCTTCAGCGGCTCGCCGAAGCCCATCTTGAAGCCCCAGAGCACCCACACGACCAGTACCAGCGAAAAGCCGGTGAACGCCATCAGCATGGTGTTGACAGCCCATTTCTTCTGCACGATCCCGCCGTACAGGACGGCGATGCCTGGAATGCTCATCAGGCCGACGAGAGTCGCCGCCACCAACTGCCAGGCGTTGTCTCCGGGATTTAGCCAATCGGGATAGGGCAACATAGTTCAGACACACCCCATTTCGAGCCAACCGGTTAAGTTCAGCTGCGGTGCGTAGTGACGCCGTGGGGTGAAGCGTCGAACGCAAATATTTCGGTCGTGTGTGCGGCGGTTTAAATATTCATGTCGGTTCCGGGCCGAAGCGGCACCGGCTAGCCGAACTGGGTCTGCGGGCGCGGCAACGCGGCCCCGTCGACGAGGATGTCGACCTTCTCGTTGTAGAACGCCACCAGGCCGGCGATTTGGCCGACCGCCGGCAGTGGGTAGTGGTACGTCCACGCCAAGTCCGGATGCACAGTGTCGCCCGACCGCACCGACCAGTAGCCCGACGTCACTCCCTTGTACGGGCACAGTGTCTGCGTCGAACTGGGTTCTAGATGCTCGAAAGCGACGTCGGTCGGATCGATGTAATACCGGGTCGGCAGACCCGTTTCGAACAACAACACGGGAGTGGTGGTGTCGGCCAGCATGGTGCCGTCGAGTTCGACTCGGACGTGGCGGTGCGAGCGCAGGGCGTCGACCCGTGAATACGGGTTGCGCGGGTGGCCGTAGATCGGCTCGTCTTCTTCGAACCAACGCAACGGGTCCCAGTCGAACCGCACGGTTCCGGCCAGCGGGCCGTCGCCGTCGGGGTCGAACACCCGCGCGGCGGACTGGTAGGTCGCGCCCGCGCCTACCAGGGAGTGCAGCCGCGAGGAACCGAACTGCACCTGCTGCGGATGGTCCTCGTCGCGCAGGAACCCCGGCCGGACGTCGGCAAGGGGGACGTAGTACTGCGGGTAGTAGGGCACCTCCCACACGTAGCGAGCCGCGACGGTGTCGAACACCAGCGCATCGTCCAGATAACCGCGGACCCGCCGCGGCGCCGGTTCGATCCTGCCCCGCGCGGCTGCCATCGGCGGATAGTCACGGTCGGGCGTCACGGTCGGCTACTGATCCTTGGAGGCGAGCCCGGCCGGCGCGTGGGCGATCGCCGTGCGGATGGCGTCCGCCAACGCGAGGGCGCTCTCCTCGGCGAGTTCGAGGGCGACCCGCGCCGACGGTCCGAGCCGCGGATTGATCACGTCGATGTTGACCGTGTGGCCGTAGGGCGCGTGGACGGGATGGTCGACATACACCGTCGCGCGGTCGGCGCTGAACCAGCCCGTCGCGCCCTTGCCGCTGCCGTCGATCCCGACGTGTTCGGTGAGATAGGTGCACATGGCCCGGACCTAACCTTTCAGGTGGGTGGCGAAGAAATCGTCGATGTGCCGCCAGCCGTCCAGCGCCGCCTCGACGCGGTAGGCGGGCCGGTCGACGGCGAAGAAAGCGTGGCCCGCGCCCTCATACGAGTGGAACTCGTGCGGCTTGCCCAGCTTGGTCAGTTCGGCATCCAGCGCGGCCACCGCGTCGGGCGACGGGAACTGGTCCTCGAGCCCGAACAAGCCCAGCAGCGGACAGCTCAGGTCGGCTGCCAGGTCGAGGATCGGTTTGAAGGCCTTGGGCATGCCCTCGGGCGGATCCTCGACGATGAACGCGCCGTAGCACTCCACCGCCGCGTCGAACGGCAGCGAGCACGCCGCCAGGTACGCATGCCGACCGCCGGAGCAGTGCCCGATGACGCCGAACTTCCCGTTGGCGCCGGGCAGCGAGCGCAGGTGCTCCACCGCGCCCGCGACGTCGCCGACCAGTCGCTCCTCGGGCACCCCGCCGGCGGCGCGCGCTGCGGCGGCGGCGTCATCAGGGGAAGCGCCCTGGGCTTCGCGGGAATAGAGGTTGGGAGCCACCGCGTGATAGCCGTTGACCGCGAGCCGCCGGACGAACTCCTTGGTCTGCCGGTCGTATCCGGGCATGTGATGAATCCAGACCACGCCGCCGCGCGATTGCTCGCTCAGTGGCATGGCCCGGTAGGCCTCGATCCCGTCGCCGCCGTGGCCGGTGATGCGGATCGTCTCGGCCCGGATGGCGTCTGGGCTGACTGCGTTCACGCCTGCTCCTTGGTTTGGCCGCACGGGATGCGGCTGGTCCCGGGTTCGCCCCCAGGACCAAGGTATCGAAACCGCGGCGCGGCGGACGGTGGCCGCAGCGGGTGCGTCAGCGGCGCTTGTCGCGGACTTTGTAGGTGGAGGGCCACGACTTGCGGGACTCGTCTCCGGTGAGGGGCGTTCCCATCCCCCCGACCTTGACGTTGTAAGCCTCCTTGCCGGGACCGACTTCGCGGTTGGCGTGTTCCTGGGCCAGGTAATACAGCTCGTCGATGGTGGCTTCGTCGTAGGCGACGAACGAGGTCTCCCGGACGACGTCGTCGATCCCGGCAAGCAGCCGAGCGGGCAGGAACCGCGACGCCAGCGCGGCCAGGCCCAGCAGCGCGAACGGAATGACCCAGTAGCAGACGAACGACAGCGGCGTCTTGGTGTCGAGGAGCGTCGCGTCAATTGCGCCGGAGCGGGCCACGATCGGCGGGATCGCCGACGACACCGTCATGCCGGCGAACGTCGCAACCCAGATCCACGTCAGCACGCTGACGACCCGGCCGAACGGCTTGGTCTTCACCACGTCGGGGGGTTGTTCGGCAGCGGCGAACGCGCGCACGAACGGCCGACCGATCGCCACGCCGACGACCGCCACCAGCAAGAGCCCAGCGATGCTGAGCGGCAGTATCCACCGCTGCAGGAACGACTCATCGAGGGTGAAGGTCAGCACCGTCAGGACTGAAAACGTTGCTAGAGAACCGATTTCGAGATTTCCCCCCGGCTCGTGAACGG
Organism: Mycobacterium sp.; assembly: GCA_031292665.1. Classification (GTDB taxonomy): domain Bacteria; phylum Actinomycetota; class Actinomycetes; order Mycobacteriales; family Mycobacteriaceae; genus Mycobacterium. Next base: position 66,459 of record JARLGR010000068.1, read on the forward strand.
CGCCGCCGATCACCGATCCGCCCAGGGCCAACGCTAAGGCCGTCACTAAGGCCATCGCCAGCGCGACGAGCACGGCGGCGCCGAAGGGGACGTTACCGACAAGGACCCAATAGACTAACCACGGCGAAAGACCGGACAGCATGCCCACGATCGGTCAGTGTATGAGTGGCGCGCCATCGCGATGCCGCCGGCCGGCCGGGGCCCTGCCCCTGAGCCCACCCAGATCGGCGGACTCGTGGGGACCCTCTCCCCGGCAGGGCCTTTCGGCTCGGGCGCGGCGACCGCCACGCCTGCGGCACCCGACGAAGGACATCCGAGCTCGGGGCTTAAGGCCCTTGGCGTCGGCGGCGGCCGGGGCGAGTGTTGACGGTCAAGCGGGCAGACTGGCATTAGGCGGGGTCTTCGGATTGTCCGCCCGACAGGGATGGGCCGACCGAGTGAAAGGGACAAAATGAGTTCGACCAACGTGACCGTGAGGCGCGATGACGATGGGAACGTAGTCGCTCACTGGGTCGGCTCAGTGACCTTCCATCCGAGCGTCTATGGCGACCCCGGCTCGTTCGGGTCGCTGATCGATGAGTGCGTGGAGAACTTCACCAGGGAATTGAAGTCGGAGATCAACCTCGACTTAACGAGGTGAGGGGAGCACCGGGCCGATGGGTCGTGTGGTCTCCATCGGGTCAAGTCCAGGAAGTCGTCATGCAACCAATGCTTACCAGGTATCTCTAAGTGCCCCCAGTCGGACTCGAACCGACACTGGACGGATAGCGGGTCCGCCTATCTAGGGGTCCCAGTCACAAACGATCCCGTTGACATCGCCGCTTTTCTGCGGCGGCCCGCTCACGACATACGCCACCAACGACTCGACCCACCGACGCCGCTGCGACCCACCGACACCATCAGATCACCCCGAGATCTACGCTTATTGCCATGACGCAAATCCTGCTGCGGGCAGTTGTGCTTCTGGGGTCGTGGGCGATCGGACTACTGGTGGCGGCGTGGGTTGTTCCCGGTGTTTCGTTGTCGTTGTCGGGGTTCATCGTCGCCGTAGTGGTGTTCTCGGCGGCGCAGGCGATCCTGTCGCTGTTGATCTTGAAGTTGCCCCATGGGTATGCGTCGCTGCTCCTTGGGGGCACCGGCCTGGCATTGACCATCGTCGCGCTGAGTCTCGCTTCGCTATTAACTCACGGGCTCACCATCCGCGGCATTGCATCCTGGGTAGCCACAACGGTTGTGGTGTGGCTCGTGACAACGGTTGGGGCAATTTCGCTGCCCGAGCTGTTCGCCCGCGATAAGGCCGGCTCGACTTGACCAACTCGAGGCCGGGGCACGCCAGAGCCGTGTAATTGGCGACACCGTGCAAATTCGGCTACCGCCTCGGAGCATCGCGCGCAACCGTCTCCAATGCTAGCGCGTCACTGTCGGCCCGCGGCTGTTCGACGAGGTGTACGCACCCTCGACGTTGAGTATCTTCTTGCGCGAGTCCAGCTTCGGAGTGCTGATGCTGGTCGTGCTGACGACGACCGCACGCGCTGCACCGCTGCAGGGCGGCCAATAGTTTTCGCCCGACGGCTCAGCCGCTGGTACGCGGCAAAAGTTCTGCATTTCGCCGGGTCCGCCGAGTGAGTAGCATTTTGTTATCTCGTCCGACGACGGAGGGAGACGTGATGGGAGACACGCATCACGATCCGACGGATCATTCCCGGACCACGCAACCGCGCGCTGGTATCACGATGAAGGACAACTTCTTCTGGCCCGGGTTCATCCTGCTGGCCGTGGCGGTGTTCGGGATGATCAGTACGGTGGTAGCAGCCGCCTACCGACATTACGAGTGGCTCGCCACGACGGTGCTCGTTGCCGTGCTCGGAACGGTCGCCGGAGCGCTATGGCTCGTCGTGGAGCTTCGCCGCGTGACCCGCATCGAGGAGCAGTACGCCGCACACCCCGATAACGGGCCCGGCAAGCTCTCCATTTAACGCCAGAAGCGGCTCAGCGCCCTTCGTGGCTGGACTTGGAGCATCCGTCGATAGGTAATACCTGCCTCACCCCCAGTAAGGGGTGTGGGGGCAGCTTGTTTCGATACTTGAGTTGTGAGACGAGCGGTGCGAGTGGCTCAGCGGCATGAGGAAGCCCCACGTCGACCTGTCGCAAAAGCTGCCTCAAAACTATCGTCGCAGATCTATACTTCTGCGACTTCTGAGACAGACTTGCCTCATGACCGCAACCCCTGTCCCAACCACAGGCGCTCAGCTCGGATACGCCCGCGTTAGCACCGGCCACCAGTCGCTTGACCAACAGCTCGACGCCCTCAGCGCAGCGGGTGTTGACCCGAAGCGGGTCTACAGCGACAAGCTGTCGGGAACCTCGACGCGGGAGCAGCGGCCTGGTCTTGCCGCGCTCCTGGACTACGCCCGTCCCGGAGACGCCATCGTCGTCGTGGGAATTGACCGCCTGGGGCGCAAGGCCGCTGAGGTGATGACCACGATCCGCGATCTGGGTGAGCGCGGAATCGTGCTTCGCTCACTGCGGGAAGGCATCGATACGACGAACGCAACGGGTCGGATGATTGCAGGCGTACTTGCGAGTCTGGCCGAGTTGGAGCTGCAGTTAGGCCGCGAACGCCGTGCAGCGGCGCGGGAAGCGCGTCGGGCACGCGGCCAGCACATCGGACGACCCAAGGCGCTTAACGAGAAGAAAGCCGCTTTGGCAATGCGGATGCACGCAACCGGCGAATCGGCGAGCACGATTGCCGACGCCCTCAGCGTGAGCCGGGCGACGGTCTACCGCTTCTTGGCCGAACAGACTGCTGAAGGCGATTGAGAACATGCTGCGCCGCTCTCGCGTTGGACACGCGACTCGCGCAACTCAACCTGGGTGTTCGAGTTCCGTTCGGGCCTGGTCGATTTGGTCGTATGCGTAGGTCGCCATTTCGGCGGTGGTCATCGTTTCGCCCTTGTGGGCGAGCGATTCGTAGGTCTGATCGCCGAGGACATCGCGGAGGTGGGTGATGGCGGTGGTGAGTTGGGGGACTGCCGACGCGGTGAGGGGCCTGAGTGCGAACCCGGCGATGGTGGCCGCCGGTTCATAGCGTCCGAGCCGGTCCAAAAGAGCGGCGAGGATGGCCAGGTGGCTGCGCATCAGGGCGGTGTTGCCTGCGTCGTGGAAAGTGCGGATCGTCAGCGTGGCGTAATCGAGCGCGGCCAGCGGGTCACCGTGCTCGGCCTCGACGCGGCACACAGTGCCCGCCAGGGAGTGACTCGGCGTACCGGTTGCCGCTGTCTTGGGCGATCACCAGGCCCCGGCGCAGGGCCTCCAGTGCGCGGACGGGATCAGCATCGCGGAAGGCGTAGCCGTAGGCGTGCAGCGTGAACGAGAGCGCCCACGGGTTGCGGGTGGCTTCGGCGGCGTCGATCAGCCCGTTCGCGGCGGCCCTCGCCTCGTCAACGGCCCCGGCGACCGTCAGTGCGTCCACGAGGCATGCCCGGGTGAGTGTATGGGTCGCGACCGCGTGCCAGCTGGGCGCGGCACAACTCGACGCCTCGTTCGGGCTGGCCGATGGCCATGTACGCAAGGCCGAGCGCGCCCTCAAGGCCGAATGGCACCTCGCCGCGGCCACTGCCGATCACGCTCTGGGCGTCGTCGGCGTCGTCGGCGTAGCCGGCAGCCGCCTCGAACCGTCCGAACATCCAGCACTGCGACACGATCACATACAGGAACGCGAGCCGGGGATGGTCGACGGCGCGGGCGGGTTTGATCAGCTCTTCGGCCCAGGCTATCGGCTCGGGATTTTCGGCAGCGTTTGATTACCGGCGTCGGATATGGCCATTACGTGCTGATACGCGGTGCCCCCAGTCGGACTCGAACCGACACTGGACGGATTTTAAGTCCGCACCAACCTGTCCGCGCGTGTCCGCGCGCGTTCGATGCGTGTGACCGTGCGTGTCCCGGATTTTGCTGTTGAGCAGCGGAATTAGCCCGTGGGCACCCGTCCGCGTCCGCATGTGTTCCTGTGTGTCGGCGGTCGCGTGTAGCGCGTAGGTTGTGACATCCTCGTGACACCGAGACGGCCGCCCGGCTCTCGGGAAACCATCCGGATCCAAATTTATCCTCATCGACACCATGGGCGGGGCCGCCCACTCGCGGCGCAGCTGCTCCCCCACACATCCCACTGGGCGACCGCGTCGCGCATCACACCGGATCGCTCGGAACGCCATAGGGCGCCACACCTCGAGCCCGACACCGTAGGCCGCGTCGAGCGGCTAGACATCCCAGGTTCGTAAGTCGTCAAGCCGCGATGGGGGTGCGGTGGGCCCAGGCGGTTTGTTCGTTGTAGGGCTGCTGGTGGTGCAGGCAGCCGTGCAGGATGCCGACGAGTCGGTTGCCGAGGGCGCGTAGG
>JARLGR010000069.1 GCA_031292665.1 Mycobacterium sp.
CATCGCCGTGGTCGCGGGGCCGGTGTTTGCCGCGTTGTCCCCCACCCGAACCGCGGCGCCCGCCCCCGCGACCACCAGCACGCCTCCCCCGGCTCCCGCGGCGCCCACGGTCGCGCCTACCGCCGTGGCCACGCTGCTGCCCGGCCTCGACGCCCTTAAAAGCATCACCGACGACCAGAACCTCGAGGCCGGTCGAACCCGGGACCATCCGAGCAGGTCAGACGACGACGGGACCATCGACCGTGCGGAGTGCTGGGGAAGCCTCGCCCCCGGTATCCCGGATGCGTACCAGGTCGACGCCATCGTCGGCTACCACGCGGCGGAATTCTCCGACAACCGCAGCCTGCTCAAGTCGATCAAAGTCGTCGAGGCCGCCGTGACGTTTCGCGATCCGCCCGCCGCCCAGTCACAACTGGCACAACTGCTGGCGGGATGGCGCGAATGCGGCGGCTTGACTTTACGAGTGACGACCCCCGCTGCCGGAACCATCCCGTACGCGCTGAGCGCCCCGGCCGACGGCGGCAACGGCATCAGCACGTTGGATCTGGTGCCCGACGGCCTGCAGGTCCGCTCGACTCGCGCGATCGCGGCCAAGGCCAACGTCGTCATCGACCTGTGCGTCTCCTACAGCGGTACGACCGACGCCGAGCGTCCCCGGCAGTCCGCGGTCAGCATCGCCAACTATGTGCTCGACAAGATCCCCGGTTGACGGCGCGGGTTGTCGGCCGCTGTCAGTAGGGTGGGCGACATGAAATATCTCGATGTCGACGGCGTGGGACGAGTCAGCCGGATCGGCCTGGGCACCTGGCAGTTCGGGTCACGCGAGTGGGGGTACGGGGATCCCTATGCCTCCGGTGCGGCGCGCGACATCGTGCGCCGCGCCCTGGACTCCGGCGTGACGCTGTTCGACACCGCCGAGATATATGGGTTCGGGAAAAGCGAGCGGATCCTCGGCGAGGCGTTGGGCGACCGGCGCGCCGAGGTCGCAGTCGCCAGCAAGATCATGCCGGTCGCCCCCTTCCCCGCGGTCATCAAGCAGCGCGAGCGCGCCAGCGCGCAGCGGCTCGGCCTGGACCGGATCCCCCTCTATCAGATCCATCAGCCCAACCCGGTCTTCCCCGATTCGGTGATCATGCCGGGCATGCGCGACCTGCTCGACAGCGGAAAGATCGGCGCGGCGGGTGTCTCCAACTATTCGCTGGACCGCTGGCGCAAGGCCGACGCGGCGCTCGGGCGGCCGGTGATCAGCAACCAGGTGCATTTCTCGCTTGCCCACGCCAACGCGCTCGAGGACCTGGTGCCCTTCGCCGAGCGGGAGAAACGCGTCGTGATCGCATACAGTCCGCTGGCTCAGGGGTTGCTGGGCGGCAAGTACGGCCTGGAAAACCGGCCCGGCGGGATTCGCGCGCTGAACCCACTGTTCGGCACCGAGAACCTGCGCCGCATCGAGCCGCTGTTGCACACGTTGCGCGATGTCGCGGCGGAAGTCGGCGCGAAGCCGGCCCAGGTCGCGCTGGCGTGGCTGATCAGCCTGCCGGGCGTCGTCGCCATTCCCGGCGCGTCCAGCGTCGAGCAACTCGAGTTCAATGTCGCCGCGGCCGACCTCGATTTGCGGCCGGATTCCCGCGACGCACTGACCGCAGCCGCCCGCGCGTTCCGGCCGGCCTCGAGCGGGCGTTTCCTCACGGACACGGTCCGGGAGAAGCTGGCGCGGCGCTGATCGGCAGTAGCCGGCCTTACGACTGCGCGGAGTCCGCGAACGCCGCGGGGCTCGCCGGCGCGCCCCTGGCGACCACGACGGGCATCGACGTCGCCGCGTCGGTCCGCAGGATCGTGTAAACGACCGCGATGAGGTCCTCGACGGGCATCAACTTGCCGGGCATGCAGCCACGGGAGGCCCACAGCGGGACCGCTTTCATGGCGAGGTCCATATCCCAGCCGATGTTCATGCCAGTTTGGGCGTCGCCCTCGCCGCCGGCGCACTCGCCGACGATCAGGGTGGTGAAGCCGATGTCCGGATGTTCGGCACGCCAGGCGTCGACGAGCCGCTCGAGGGCCGCCTTGCTGACGCCGTACGCTCCGAGGCCCGGCCACGGCGGCCCGAAGGTGCCCGCGTCGGACGAGAGGTAGACCGCCTTGCCCGCGGAGGCCGTTAGGTGCGGCACCGCCGCGGCCGTCACCAACGACGCGCCGATGACGTTGGTGTCGAAGATGCGCCGCCAGGTTTCGGCGTCGGTGTCGACCAAACGCACGAGCGGCCCGACGGCCGGCGTGTAGACCACGTTGTCGATGCCGCCCAGCGCATCGGCGGCGTCGTTGATCGCCGCACGGCACGATGCGTCGTCGATGACGTCGCACACGACCGCGATCGCGCCCGGTCCCGCTTCCTTGGCCGCCGCCTCGATGCGCTCGCCGCGCCGGGCGAGCAGCGCCACCTGGTCGCCGCGCTGCGCGAGGCCGACACCTATGCAGCGCCCCAGCCCGCTCGAGGCGCCAACCACCACTGTCCTTGACATATCCGCCCTCTCCTGTAACGCCGGCTGCAGGCACAGCGTATCGGCCGGGCAGGGGTTGCGGAACGTTCGGGCGGGTTGGTAGCGGCCCTCGACCGGCGGGCCGGCTCCGCGGGCGGTCGGCCCGCTCAGCCTCCGTCCGGGGCGTGCAGCACCACGGCGGTGTGCGCGTCGACGGTGAGCTTGCCTCCCCCGGGCACCTCCTCCGCGGGCGTCTCCTCCTCTGGCCCGGTGAACACCACCAGCTGCCAGGCGGCACCGAACTCCTTTGGCGGCAAGGTGAATTCGATCGGCTCGTAGTGGGCGTTGAAGCACATCAGGAACGAGTCGTCGAAGACACGCTGACCTCGCGGATCGCGGTCGGGGATGCCGTGGCCGTTGAGGAACACCGCGACGGATTTCGCGAACCCCGCGCCCCAGTCTTCCTCGGTCATCTCCGCGCCCTCGGGGGTGAACCAGGCGATGTCGGGCAGCCCGTCCTGACCGCGGCGGCCCAGCGGCTTGCCGGAGAAGAACCGGCGCCTGCGGAACACCGGATGGTTGCTGCGCAGCGCCGACACCACACGGGTGAACTCGAGCAGGCCGGCATCCGCACTGGCCCAGTCGATCCAGGTGATCTCGTTGTCCTGGCAGTAGCCGTTGTTGTTGCCGTTCTGCGTGCGACCCAGCTCGTCGCCGTGGCAGATCATCGGCACGCCCTGGGACAGCAGCAACGTGGTGAGGAAGTTGCGCTGCTGGCGGGCGCGCAAGTCGGTGACTTCCCCGTCGTCGGAGGGTCCCTCGGCGCCGCAGTTCCAGGATCGGTTGTGGCTCTCGCCGTCGTTGTTGTCCTCGCCGTTGGCCTCGTTGTGTTTTTCGTTGTAGGACACCAGATCCCGCAGCGTGAACCCGTCGTGGGCGGTGACGAAGTTGATCGACGCCACCGGCCTGCGCGCGGTGTGCTCGTAGAGGTCGGCCGACCCGGACAGACGGTAGGCGAACTCGTCGAGCGTGGCGGGCTCGCCGCGCCAGAAGTCGCGGACGGTGTCGCGGTATTTTCCGTTCCACTCGGTCCACTGCGGCGGGAAGTTACCCACCTGGTAGCCGCCCGGCCCGACGTCCCACGGCTCGGCGATGAGCTTGACCTGGCTGACCGTCGGATCCTGTTGCACGAGTTCGAAGAACGTGGCCAGCCGGTCCACGTCGTAGAACTCGCGGGCCAGCGTTGAAGCCAGGTCGAAGCGGATGCCGTCGACGTGCATCTCGGTGACCCAGTAGCGCAGCGAGTCCATGATCAGCTGCAGCGCATGCGGATGCCCGACGTTGAGGCTGTTCCCGGTGCCGGTGTAGTCCATGTAGTACCGCTTGTCGTCGTCGACCAACCGGTAGTACGCGGCCCATGTGGTTGCCCTCAGCGGTGTGGTTGTAGACCACATCGAGGATGACCTCGATGCCGGCGTCGTGCAGGGTGCGCACCATCGCCTTGAACTCCTGCACCTGCCCCCCGGGGGACGCGGCGCTGGAGTACTTGAAGTCGGGCGCGAAGAACCCGATCGTGTTGTAGCCCCAGTAATTCGACAAGCCCTTGTCGACCAGGGTGGAGTCGTTGGCGAAGTGATGAACCGGCATCAGCTCGATGGCGGTGACGCCGATGCTCTTGAGGTGGTCGATGATCACGGGATGGGCCACCGAGGCGTAGGTGCCGCGCATCTGCTCGGGGATGTCCGGGTGCGTCTGCGTCAGGCCCTTGACGTGCGCCTCGTAGATGACCGTGTCGGCGTATTGGTGGTCCGGCGGACGGTCGTTGCCCCAGTCGAAGTAGGGGTTGATGACCACCGACTTGGGCATGCTCGGCGCGGAGTCCTCGTCGTTGCGGCTGTCCGGGTCGCCGAAGTCGTAGCTGAACAGGGACTGGTTCCACTCGAACGTGCCGTCGATGGCTTTCGAGTACGGGTCCACCAGCAACTTGTTCGGATTGCAGCGCAACCCGTTCTCGGGTTCGTACGGGCCGTGGACGCGATAACCGTAGCGCTGGCCGGGTTCGATGGCCGGTATGTAGGCGTGCCAGACGAAGCCGTCGACCTCGGGCAGCGGAACGCGGCTCTCGTTGCCGTCGGCATCGAACAGGCACAACTCGACGCGTTCGGCGACTTCGCTGAACACGGCGAAATTGGTGCCCGCACCGTCATACGTCGCGCCGAGGGGATACGCCCTACCCGGCCACACTTCTCCGGTTGGCGTCGGGGCAGAGCTTTCTGCGGCTTGTGCGGTGGTCATGGCGCATTTGATACCCGAGGACGGCGGCCGCCAAACCGCAGGCCGTCAGGGGCCCGGCTGCGTCGTCAGCGGGCACCGCACTCGCCGGTATCCAATTATCCGGTGTCCAATTATTCTGTACGACAAAGCCGTTGCGGGACGGTCACGACTTGAGCATGATCTCACGGCCCCGTCCTGCTTATTCTGGAAGATTTCGTAAGCGTGCGAGGCCTGGTCGAGCGGCAGCTCGTGCGTCGCGAAGGTGTCCAGCCCGATACGTGGCGCACGCCCCGGTCGACGAGTTCACGCAGACCCACCGCTGTCTCGGTTTCGTCGTGTTCAAGGCTCGCGGCCAGTTCCGTCAGCTGAGCAACGATGGCGGCACGCCCCTGCCGCATGGATTACCCCCTATGTAGAGAGCTTCGAAACCCCAAGGCGGTTTCGCGCGGTCACGCCTGCCCCACACGTGCCATGGTTTGGTGGCAGGGCGGAAATGTCTAGGCGAAAAACTAACTGTCCTGGCCCCAGAACGAAGCTGCGCCGCAGCAGGCGAGTAACGCGCGCCCACCACGCCGGCGAAGGCCTGTTGGAGTGGGCCGGCTGGGCCGGGATACATTGGCACTCAATGCTGTTCATGTGCCTGACTGCGGGTGGACCGATGCGCAGTTCGAGCGATCCGTGGTTTTTCCATCGGGTTGTCCTCCGAGGGGGACGCGCAATTCGCGGCCAGCGAAAGGATTCCGATGCCCGACCGGCTCAGCCTTCGGCCGACCGCCCTTCCGCAGACTGTTGTGCCATCGCGTAGCCAAGCTGCAGGAAGTCGGCGCCGGCCAGCACGGTGAAGACGCCCGCGATCAGCCGGGTGAGCCTGGGGGCGAAGACCAGACCGATGGCAAAGCCGGTCGCCACCCACATGTCCAGACAGAACGGGCACGTCAACAGCTCGCCCAGTTGTGCCGCCCCTGACTTTCGTTCCGGACCTCTTCGTGCACCTCCGCCGGGCCGCCGGTGCCCGCGTATCGGGTGAACGGCGCGCGCAGCGGACTCGTCACCGCGTCCTTGGTCAGCGTCTGCGACAGCTTGTGGGTGCCCAGGGACACCGTGACCAGGTCTTGCACCCGCCACCGAGTGGGCAACGTGCGGCCCGTGACCGCCGCGGC
>JARLGR010000070.1 GCA_031292665.1 Mycobacterium sp.
CCGCGCCGCCGGCGGCGGCCCGGTGGGCGGCTCGGCCTCCTCCGGCGGATTCGGGTTCTTGCGGGCCGACTCCAGCGCGGCCAGCCAGGTCGCCGCGCTGCGGCGCTGGTTGCGCCCGCCGAACACGGGCAACGCGACCAGGTCCTCGACCGTCTTCGGATCGCTGACCGCCGCGTCGATGATGGCCGAGTCCGGCAGCACGCGGCGGGGCGCGATATCGCGGCGCTCGGCGATGCGGTCACGCGTAGTCCACAGTTCGCGGACCGCGGCCAGGGCGCGCCGGTCGCGCACCCGATGGATGCCCGACGTCCGGCGCCAGCGTTCCCGCCGCGCGGCCGGCGAGAGCTCTTTGGGACCGGCCGTGCGCAGATGGTCGAATTCCTGTGCGGCCCAGTCCGTTTTGCCCTGCTCGGCCAGGACGCCCGAGATCGCCGCGCGCAGCTCGATCAGCAGCTCCACGTCCAGGACGGCGTAGTTGAGCCACTCGGCGGGCAGCGGGCGCTTGGACCAGTCGGCCGCCCCGTGCCCCTTCGCCAATCCGAAACCCAGGAGCCGTTCGACCATGATCGCCAGGTTCACCCGGTCGAACCCGGCCAATCGTCCGGCCAGCTCGGTGTCGTAGAGCTTCGGCGGCCGCATGCCGACCTCGGCCAGGCACGGCAGGTCCTGATCGGCGGAGTGCAGGATCCATTCGTCGTCGCCGAGCACGGCCGCGACGGGCCGCAACGCGGTCAGCGGGTCGGCGCCGTGGCTGACCGGGTCGATGAGCACGGTGCCGGCGCCGGCCCGCCGGATCTGGATCAAATAGGCCCGGTTGGAGTAGCGGAACCCCGACGCCCGCTCGGCGTCCACCGCGAACGGCCCGTGCCCGCGGCCCAGCAGCTGCGCAGCCGCCTCGATCTCGCCGACCGTCACCGAAAGTCGCGGAACCCCTTCGGCGGGGTGCAGCAGCGGCGTGGGTTCGGGCTCGGTGCCGGCGGGTTCGTCGGCTGCCGGTTCGGGCATGTCAGGCGCGTGACCGCGAGCCGAGGTCGGTGACCCCGGCCGGCGGAAGGCCCGCGGCGTGCTCCAGCACCTCGCAGAACGCCTCGACGTGCACACCGAGGTCGGGGGTGGTGGCGGTCCACGACGCCCGCAGCTCGAGTTGGTGGGCGCGGGGCGGTCCGGAGATGTCGCCGTAGCGCACCGACGTGGTGGCGGTGACGGTCCCGCCCAGGGCGGCGACGCGCTCGGTCCGCGACTCCAGCGCGTCGACCAGCCAGCTCCAGGCCACCTCGGGCAGCAGGGGATCGACGGCCTCGCTCGGGTCCAGGTCGGCCTGGATGTAGGCGACCAGGCGCAGGGTGCCGTCCCAGGCGTCGGCGCCGTCCGGGTCGTGCAACAGGATCAGCCGGCCGAACGTGTCGCCCTCGGATCGCTCCGGGACGATCTCCAGGTCGGGGTGCTTGACCTCGGCTCCCAGCGCGTAGCTGAAGGGCGCCAGGCGCTGCGGCGGCCGGATCGGTCCCAGCTCGATCTCCGGCCGCACGGTGACGGCGTTCATCGCCGCTACCGCCTCGCGGAAGGGGGCCGGTTCGACTGAGCTCAAGGCGGGCGGCTCCTTCTCGTCGCGCCGCACTTCATCGTCGACGGCGCGGGTCACAGGATTCGACGGTAGACCCATCGGCCGACCCGCTGGGAAAGGCGCGCCGGGTCGCGCACCCGCTGCAACCAAGCTGTTATCCGGCCTCATCGGACAGCATCGGGCCTGCTCACATGGCATTTCCATCGAATCGGGCCGGGCGTTTCTCGCGGTGCGCGGCGAGTCCTTCCCGGACGTCGGGCCCGCTGAAGCTGAGGAATTCCAGGCCGAGCGACGTCTCGAAGGTGGGCGCGAACATGCGGTACCAGGAGTTCAGGCTGTGCTTGGTCCAGCGGATCGCGTTCTGCGCGCCCTGCGCCAGGTTCTCGGCGATGCGCGTTGCGGCGGGCAGCACGTCGTCGTCGTCGACGCAGGTCGACACCAGGCCGATGCGCTCGGCTTCCTCGCCCAGCAAGGTTTCGCAGGTGAGCAGGTAGTACTTCGCCTTGGCCATCCCGACCAGCAGCGGCCAGCAGATAGCGGCGTGGTCACCCGCCGCCACGCCCAGCTTGGTGTGCCCGTCGATGAGTTTCGCGGTGCGGCCCGCCACCGAGACGTCGGCCAGCAGGGCGACCACCAGGCCGGCGCCGACGGCCGGTCCCCGGATGGCCGACACCACCGGCTTGTCGAAGCCGACCATGTTGAGGACCAGGTCGCGGGCCTCGCGCATGATGCGGATGCGGCCCTCGTAGTCACCCATGGTTTCCTCGATCAGGTCGAAGCTGCCGCCCGACGAGAACGCCTTGCCCTCGCCGCGGACCAGGACGACCCGCACGGCGGGATCGCGGGCGATCGCCGGCCAGATGTCGGCGAGATCGCGATGCATCTGCGGCCCGACCGAATTCAGCCCGGGGGAGTCGAGAACCAGCGTCAGCACTCCGTTCTCGCCGGTCTCGCAGCGCAGGCTCGGGAACTCGTCGTAATTCACGGGTGGGTGACTGACTGGCATCCCGGCTCCTGACGTGTAAACGTTTGCGGTCGCGATAGTACGCAGCGGCTCCCCGGGCGCTCGAGCCGCGGCGGACCGGGCGGTCGTGGCAGCATTGAGGCCAAATGGAGATACCTGGGACTACTCGCCGCGACCTTCCCGAGTCGCCGTATCTGGCCGCCGTCACCGGTCGCAAACCCAGCCGGGTGCCGGTGTGGTTCATGCGGCAGGCCGGTCGCTCGCTGCCCGAATACCGGGCGCTGCGGGCCCGGCACGACATGCTGGCGGCGTGCTTCGACTCCGAGCTGGTCTGCGAGATCACCCTGCAGCCGGTGCGCCGCCACGACGTGGACGCGGCGATCTTGTTCTCCGACATCGTCGTGCCGCTGCTGGGTGCGGGCATCGACCTGGACATCGTCCCCAACGTTGGGCCGGTCATCGCTTCGCCGGTGCGTACCGCTGGCGACGTCGACGCACTCAAACCGCTTGACTTGCAACGGGTTCAGTCGATAGCCGACGCGGTCGCGCTGCTGGTGGCCGCGCTCGGCGACGTCCCGCTGATCGGGTTCGCCGGTGCGCCGTTCACCCTGGCGTCGTACCTCATCGAGGGCGGCCCGAGCCGCCACCACGCCCGGACCAAGGCGATGATGCTGGCCGAACCCGACAGCTGGCATGCGCTGCTGGACAAGCTGGCCGACATCACCGTCGGCTTCCTGCAGACCCAACTCGACGCCGGGGTGGACGCCATCCAGGTGTTCGACTCGTGGGCGGGGGCACTGTCGCTGGCCGACTACCGCACCTACGTGCTGCCGCATAGTTCGCGGGTGTTCGCGACGCTGGCCGACCGCGGCGTGCCGATGACCCACTTCGGGGTCGGCACCGCCGAACTGCTGGGCGCGATGTCGGACGCTGCGAAACCAGCCCCGGCCACGGTCGTCGGCGTGGACTGGCGAACCGCACTCGCCGACGCCGCCACCCGTGTATCACCCGGGACGGCGCTGCAGGGCAATCTCGATCCGGTGGTCCTGCTGGCGGGCTGGCCGGTGGTGCAGCGCGCCGCGCGGGCCGTGGTCGACGACGGGCGCCGCGCCGTCGACGCGGGCGCGGCCGGTCACGTCTTCAACCTCGGGCACGGGGTGCTGCCGGAGACCGATCCCGGCGTGCTGACCGACCTGGTGTCGCTGGTCCACTCGCTGTGAGCCAGTCGTATTGCGTTGTCGGGGGCGGGATTTCGGGGCTGACGGCGGCGTACCGGCTGCGCGTCGCCGCCGGCCACGACGCGACCATCACGCTGTTCGAACCCGGTGATCGGCTGGGCGGCATCCTGCGCACCGAGCAGGTCGGCGGACGGCCGATGGACCTGGGCGCCGAGGCGTTTCTCCTGCGCCGGCCCGAGATGCCGGCGCTGCTGGCCGAACTGGGCCTGTCGGGACACCAACGGGTGTCCGCGGGCCTGCGGCCGTTGATCTACAGCGAACAGAGGTTGCAGCCACTGCCCACGGGCACGGTCGCGGGCATCCCGTCGTCGGCGGCGTCGATGGCCGGGCTGGTCGACGAGGCGACGGTGGCGCGCATCGACGCCGAGTCCGCGCGTCCGCTGGACTGGCGGCCGGGCAGTGACCCGTCGGTGGCCGAGTTCGTGGGTGACCGGTTCGGCGAGCAGGTGGTGGCGAGGTCGGTGGAGCCGCTGCTGATGGGGGTGTACGCGGGTTCCGCGGCGACGATCGGTCTGTGCGCGGCGGCTCCGACCGTGGCGGCGGCCCTGGACCGCGGGGCGGCCAGCTTGACCGACGCGGTCCGGCGGGCGTTGCCGCCGGCCACCGGCGCGCCGGTCTTCGGGGCGCTCGACGGCGGCTATCAGGTGTTGATCGACGAACTCGTGGAACGCAGCCGGCTGCGCTGGGTCCGCGCCGCGGTGGCGCGGCTCGACCGCGGACCGTCCGGGTGGACGCTGTCCGACGACACCGGTGCCCGCTGGCAGACCGACGCGGTCATCGTGGCCGTCCCGGCCGCGCGGGCCGTGGGCCTCGTCGAGGGGATCGCCCCGCGCACCGCCGCGGCGGCAAGCCGGATCACCACCGCGTCGTCGGCCGTGGTGGCGCTGGCGGTGCCGCCTGACACCGCCCTTCCGGAGTGCTCCGGCGTGCTGGTCGCCAGCGGAGAGCCATTGCGGGCCAAGGCGATCACCCTGTCGTCGCGCAAGTGGGACTCCGGCGGGGACACCCAACTGTTGCGGATGTCGTTCGGGCGGTTCGGTGATGACGTGGCGTCGCACGCCACCGACGACAACCTGCTGGCGTGGGCGCTGGCCGACCTGGCCACCGTGTTCGGGCTGACGGTCGAGCCCGTCGACACCCGCGTGCAGCGCTGGATCGACGCGATGCCGCAGTACGGGCCCGGCCACGCCGATCTGGTCGCCGAGGTGCGCGCCGGCCTGCCGCCGACGCTCGGCGTGGCCGGCAGCTACCTCGACGGCATCGGCGTGCCGGCGTGCGTCGCCGCGGCGACCAAGGCGACCGCCAGCGTCATCGAGGCTCTGGACGCGCAAGTGGCACGATAGGTGCCATGGCCAAGCTCGACTATCCCGCCCTCAACGCCACGCTTCGATACCTGATGTTCTCGGTGTTCTCGGTGCGGCCCGGCGCGCTGGGTGACCACCGCGACGCCGTCGTAGACGAAGCGGCGACCTTCCTCAAGCAGCAGGAGGAGCGCGGCGTGGTGGTGCGCGGACTCTACGACGTCGCGGGGCTGCGGGCGGACGCCGATTTCATGATCTGGACCCACGCCGAGCGCATCGAGGCGCTGCAGGCGACCTACGCCGACTTCCGGCGCACCACCGCGCTGGGGCGGGCCTGCTCGCCGGTGTGGAGCAGCGTGGGGCTGCACCGGCCGGCCGAATTCAACAAGAGCCACATCCCGGCGTTCCTGGCCGGCGAGGAGCCCGGCGCCTACATCTGCGTGTATCCGTTTGTACGGTCCTACGAGTGGTATCTGCTGCCCGACGAGGAGCGCCGCCGCATGCTCGCCGAGCACGGCATGGCCGCCCGCGGCTACAAGGACGTGCGGGCCAACACGGTGCCGGCGTTCGCGCTCGGCGACTACGAATGGATCCTGGCGTTCGAGGCCCCGGAGCTGGACCGCATCGTCGACCTGATGCGGGATCTGCGTGCCACCGATGCCCGCCGGCACACCCGCGCCGAGACGCCGTTTTTCACCGGCCCGCGGGTGCCGGTCGAGCAACTGGTCAACGCGCTGCCATGAGCCACCCCGACCCGACCGATCCGACCCGCTTCGAGGAGATGTACCGCGACGAGCGGCTGTCGCACGGCTTGCCCGCCGCCACGCCGTGGGACATCGGCGGTCCGCAGCCGGTGGTCCAGCGGCTGGTCGCGCTGGGCGCGGTCCGGGGCGAGGTGCTCGACCCGGGCACCGGGCCGGGGCACCACGCGATCTACTACGCGTCGGCGGGCTACTCGGCCACGGGCATCGACGGGTCGGCGGCCGCCCTGGAGCGGGCCCGGGAGAACGCGCGCACAGCCGGGGTGTCGGTCGACTTCCAGCTGGCCGACGCCACCGAGCTGGAGGGGCTGGAAAATCGGTTCGACACCGTCGTCGACTGCGCCTTCTACCACACCTTCAGCACGGACCCCCAACTGCAGCGGTCCTACGTGCAGGCGCTGCACCGCGCGACCAAGCGGGGCGCGCGGCTCTACATGTTCGAGTTCGGCGAGCACGACGTCAACGGGTTCACCATGATGCGGTCGTTGTCCGAGGGCGACTTTCGCGACGTGCTGCCGCTCGGTGGCTGGGAGATCACCTACCTGGGGCCGACCACCTACCTGGTCAACATGAGCGCCGAGCAGATCGAGATGATGGCCGCCCGCAATCCCGACATGGCCGACCAGGCCCAGGGGTTGCTGGAGCGCTTCCGGGCGATGGAGCCCTGGCTGGTCAACGGGCGGGTGCACGCCCCGTTCTGGGAAGTGCACGCCACGCGGGTGGACTAGCCACCCCGAGACCTTTCGCGGCCGCCGACACATAAACGTCTGCTGCGACACGCCGAAACGTGTCGCAGCGGTTTATGTCTGGCGGATCCCGGCTGTGTGCAGTGACGTCTTTCGTCTTGTGGACGACGTGTTGAGAGGC
Source organism: Mycobacterium sp. (assembly GCA_031292665.1). Classification (GTDB taxonomy): domain Bacteria; phylum Actinomycetota; class Actinomycetes; order Mycobacteriales; family Mycobacteriaceae; genus Mycobacterium. The sequence goes on from JARLGR010000070.1 coordinate 6,696, forward strand.
AGCGAGGCCGTACGGCAGGGGCGGCTGAGTCCGTATCAGCTGCGAACCGGGTTCCGTGCGATCTATCCCGACGTTTACCTGGCGGAGTGCGCGCCGCTGTCGCTTCCAACGCGTTCCGTCGCGGCGTGGCTGTGGTCGGGCCGACGCGGCGTCGTGTCCGGGCTTGCCGCGGCCGCGGTGCACGGCTCGGATTGGATCGACGACGACGAGCCCATCGAGTTGATCTGGCGTAACCAGCATGCTCCGGTCGGTGTGATCACCCGTAATCAGCGCATTAAGCGGGATGAGGTCACCCGTGTCGCGGCTTTGCCGGTGACCACTCTTGCGAGGACGGCGTTTGATTTGGCCAGGCAACTGCCCACTGGGGAGGCGGTGGCGCGGCTCGACGCATTGATGCGGGCGACGCCATTTTGCGTCGAGGATGTGTTGGCGCTGGCCCAGCGCTACCCGGGTGCGCGTGGCCTCCGGCGGCTGCGCACGGCGCTTCCGCTTGTGGATCCGGGCGCCGCGTCGCCGAAGGAGACTTGGCTGCGTCTCTTACTGACCGATGCCGGGTTGCCGGCTCCTGAGACACAGATACCCGTGAACGAGAACTGGCGAACAGTTGGCGTGCTCGATATGGGTTGGGAGAGATACCACGTGGCCGTCGAGTACGACGGCGACCATCACCGCGCCAACCGACGGCAGTATGCCCGAGACCAGTGGCGGATACGCAAGCTCGAAGCACTTGGCCGGATCATCATCCGGGTGATCGCCGAGGACAGGGCGGAGGACGTCGTGCGACGCGTGCGCGACGCGCTCACCCGTCGCGGATTTCGCGAGACATAACTGGTTGCGACGCACTTCGGCGTGTTGCCGCAACGGGTTATGTGTCGCCAAATCCGGCGAGCACGCCTAGTCCGTCGGCACCAGCCGCAGGGAGATCGAGTTGATGCAGTAGCGCTGATCCGTCGGCGTCGGGTATCCCTCGCCTTCGAAGACGTGGCCCAGGTGGCTGTGGCAGTTGGCGCACAGCACCTCGGTCCGCCGCATGCCCATCGAATCGTCGGTGCGCAGGATCACCGCGTCGGAGCTCGCCGGGTCGAAGAACGACGGCCAACCGCAATGGGACTCGAATTTCTCTGTGCTGCGGAACAACTCGGCGCCGCAGGCGCGGCACTGGTAGCTGCCCTCGGTTTTGGTGTCGGTGTACTCGCCGACGAAGGGCCGCTCGGTGCCGGCGCGGCGCAGCACGTGAAACTCCTCGGGAGTGAGCTTTTGCCGCCACTCGTCGTCGGTCAGTTGCACCTTGGGGCTAGTCAATTTGCGCCACTCCTCCTCATCGCTTCGCCCTGCATCGTCGCCGGCGCCTATACGTCCACGCTAGCGCGGTCCCGCCCGGCCGTCAGCCACGCCGGATCGATCCCGTCGTCCAGCCGGTCCTCGGCCTTGGCGTCGAGGTAGCGGAAGTACAGCACGGTGAACACCACG
>JARLGR010000071.1 GCA_031292665.1 Mycobacterium sp.
GATCATGACGGTGTGGGGGGCCAAGGGCTTGCAGTTCCCGATCGTGTACCTGCCGTTCGCGTTCAACCGGCACGTCTTCATCGATGACATTCCGCTGTTTCACGACGACGCCGGTGTCCGCTGCCTGCATGTCGGCGGCCCGGCCAGTCCGGATCTGTCCGAAACAGAGAGATTCAGCCGAGCCGAGGCGGCCCGCAACGACATCCGGCTGACCTATGTCGCGCTGACCCGGGCGCAGTCGCAGGTGGTGGCATGGTGGGCGCCGTCGTGGGACGAACCCAACGGCGGTCTGTCGCGGCTGATGCGGGGACGGCGTCTCGGTGAGGCCGAGGTGCCGGACCGCTGTGATCCCAAGACGATTTCCGACGAGGAGGCGCTGGCCCGCTTTCGCGCCTGGGAAGCCGCGGGCGGCCCGGCGATCGAGGAGGCAGTGGTTGCCGGTGCCCCTGCGGTTCCCTTTGGAGCGCCGCCGACGGGTCTGGCCGTGCGGCACTTTCACCGCGTCATCGACACCACGTGGCGCCGCACGTCGTACTCCGCGCTGATCCGCGGCGCCGATGAGCCCGGTGTCGGCAGCGAGCCGGAGTCCACCGCCCGCGACGACGAGGTCGACGTTTCCCCGGCGGCCATCGCACCGGCCGCCGGACTCGAGGTGTCGTCCCCCATGGCCGACCTGCCGGCGGGTGCCACGTTCGGGTCGCTGGTGCACGCCGTGCTGGAGAACGCCGATCCCGTCGCCCCGGATCTGGCTGCCGAACTGGAAGCGCAGATACGAGCGAATTCGGCTTGGTGGCCGGTGGACGTGGAGCCCGCGGTGCTGGCTTCGGCGCTGGTGCCCATGCATGACACGCCGCTCGGTCCGTTGGTGCCCGGCGTGACGTTGCGCCAGATCGCCCTGCGGGATCGACTGCGCGAATTGAACTTCGAGATTCCGCTGGCCGGCGGCGACGCCCGCGGCATGGCGCCCGACATCCGGCTCTCCGATGTCGGAGAGCTGTTGGGCGGGTATCTTCAGGCGGACGATCCCCTGGCCCGTTACGCCAACCGGCTGAGGTCCGACGGGCTCGGCCACCAGCCGCTGCGGGGCTATCTGTCCGGTTCGATCGACGCCGTGCTGCGATTGCAAGGGCAGCGCTACCTCGTGGTCGACTACAAAACCAACATGCTGGGTGATACCGCGGCCGACTACAGCTTCCCCGCGCTGACCGAGGCGATGCTGCACTCCGACTATCCGCTGCAAGCGCTGCTGTATCTGGTTGTGCTACACCGGTTCCTGCGGTGGCGCCAGCCTGGCTATGATTTCGAGCGGCACGTGGGCGGAGTGCTGTATCTGTTCGTGCGCGGCATGTGCGGCGCCGGCACTCCGGTTGCGGACGGCCATCCCAGCGGGGTGTTCAGCTGGCGTCCGCCGGCCGGGCTGGCGGTCAGGCTGTCCGACCTGCTCGACGAAGGGCGGCGGGCCGCGTGAGCGTCACAGACGACCCTTTCGATTCCCGATTGGCCCTGGCCGCCGGCGGTCTGCTTGGTGACTTCAACGTGGCCGGTGTGCTAGAGGCCGCCGACGTGCATGTGGCGCAACGAACTACCACCCTCGCGAAGGAGTCGGACGAAGCGGTGACTCTGGCGGTAGCGCTGGTGGTTCGTGCCCTGCGCGGCGGTTCGGTGTGCGTTGACTTGTCGGCGGTCGCCGCGGACTGCGGCGCGCCGGAGTTGCCGTGGCCGGAGCCGGTGTCGTGGCTGGCGGCGGTGCAAGCGAGCCGGCTGACTTGCGAGCCGCCGGTGCTGCGGCTCTACGACGATCGCCTGCTGTACCTCGACCGGTATTGGCGTGAAGAGAGCCAGGTCTGCGCCGACCTGCTCGCGCTGTCGGTACCCGGGGCTCGGGTCGAGGTGCCCACCCTCGATCGGCTCTTCCCACCGGGTTATGAGGAACAGCGCTCGGCGGCGGAAATCGTGCTCTCGCAAGCGGTCACCGTGCTCACCGGCGGCCCGGGTACCGGAAAGACGACGACCGTAGCACGCCTACTCGCGCTCCTGGCCGAGCAGGCGGACCTGCCGGGCGGGGTGGGTCTTCGGATCGCGATGGCCGCGCCAACAGGCAAGGCGGCCGCCCGGCTGACCGAAGCGGTGGCCGCAGAGGTCGCGAGGCTCGACTCCCCCGACCGTAAGCGCCTGGCCGGACTGGAGGCGACGACACTGCACCGGTTGCTCGGTAGCCGGCCGGACACGTCGGTGCGGTTCCGCCACCATCGCGGCAACCGGCTGCCGCATGACCTGATCGTCGTCGACGAGACGTCGATGGTGTCGTTGACCATGATGGCGAGGCTGCTCGAGGCGGTGCGGCCCGACGCGCGGCTGATCCTGGTCGGTGATCCCGATCAGCTGGCGTCGGTGGAAGCCGGTGCGGTGCTCGCGGATCTGGTCGACGGCCTGTCCGAACGCGAGGACACGCGGGTTGCCACCCTGCTTTCGTCGCACCGGTTCGGAGAGTCGATCGGTGCCCTTGCCGACGCGATCCGAGTCGGTGACGCCGACCGGGTGATCGAGGTACTGCGGGCCGGCGGCGGACACATCGACTGGATCGATGACGAAGACCCGACGGATCGCCTGCGAGCCATTCTTGTTCCGCCCGCCCTTCGCGTGCGCGAGGCCGCGGTATTGGGTGCCGATGCGGTCGCATTGGAAGCCCTCGACGGGCACCGGTTGCTGTGCGCACACCGCCGCGGTCCGTTCGGGGTGGAGCATTGGAACCGGCAGGTCCATCGATGGCTCACCGAAGAGAGCGGCCTGCCGGCGTGGTCCGAGTGGTACGCAGGCCGGCCCCTGCTGGTCACAGCCAACGACTACGGGCTACGCCTGTATAACGGCGACACCGGTGTGGTCGTCGCCCGCCAGGCCGGATTGCGGGCGGTGATCTCCGGCGCCGCCGGGCCGCTGGAGTTCGCGACCAGCCGCCTCTCCGACGTCGAGACGATGTTTGCGATGACCATCCACAAAAGCCAAGGCAGCCAAGCCGACGAGGTCACGGTGCTGCTGCCCCCGGAAGACTCCAGGCTGTTGACGCGTGAGCTGTTCTATACCGCGGTGACGCGCGCCAAAACCAAGGTCCGCGTGGTCGGTTCCCAGGCCGCGGTGCGCGCCGCAATCGGTCGCCGGGCGGTGCGCGCGAGCGGGCTGCGGCAGCGCCTGAAGGCCGGCGTCAGGCTCGAGTAGTGCCGCAGCCACGCCGGTGCGGAAGAATCGCGGTCAGGATGATTGACAACGACGGTTCCGCACCGGCGTCTCGGCGAGGCCACATCCTGCGGCTCGCGGTGTTCGCCGCTTTACTGCTCGGAATGTTCTACCTGGTCGCCATCGCGCGGGTCATCGACGTGGAGGACGTGCGGCGCACGGTCTCGGCGACGGGTTCCGCCGCACCCGCGACCTACGTCGTACTGTCGGCCGCACTGGGCGCGCTGTTCGTGCCGGGCTCGATACTGGCCGCCGGCAGCGGGCTTTTGTTCGGTCCGCTATTGGGCATCGTGGTGACACTTGGAGCCACGGTGGGCACCGCAATCGTTGCGAGTCTCGTCGGCCGCCGGGCCGGCCGGGACAGCGCCCGTGCGCTGCTGGGGTCGACACGCGCCGAGCGCATCGACGCGTTGATCGAACGCCGTGGACTGTGGGCTGTCGTCGGTCAGCGCTTCGTCCCGGGCATCTCGGATGCGCTGGCTTCCTATGCATTCGGGGCTTTCGGAGTTCCGTTGTGGCAGATGGCCTTCGGTTCGCTCATCGGTTCGGTGCCGCGGGCCTTCGCCTACACCGCACTGGGCGCGTCGATCGCGAATCGGTCGTCGTGGTTGGCTTATTCGGCGATAGCGGTGTGGTGCATGACGGCCATCGTCGGTGCCTTCGCTGCGCGGCGCGGGTACAAGCGCTGGCGAAGGCACGCCGGCGGCGAGAAGGACGGCATCCGGGATGCCTGACCAGCACTCACCAGTAGCCACACCTGCCACCTCAACGCCGTTCCGATAAGTGGATTCCCGAATGCGATAGCTCCTCCGATATCACTGCCAATGACAGTCCCAATCACGATGGAATACACCCGCAGCACGTCGGGCGCTGGAGTATGCACGAGTCTGTCCGCGCGCTCCGACTATTCGCAATAATGCGGTGGTGCAGTTGTGTGCCGCCCGTCTGACGTCGAAGGTGCGCCGTGGCCGGTGATGCCGTCGACCCGCTATTGCTCGGACAGCGTGTCGTCGCGATCCTCGAAACCGGGCAGCGCGACGCGACATACAAGTTGGCCACGCTGATGGCCCTTCTCGAACACTGCACCGAAAATTTGCCGGACCGGTCGAATGATGTCCTCGAGGTTCCACTCCCCGATCTGGCGCACCGTGTCTTGGCCATCTACTGGCAGCAGGTACGCCCGTTTGATGGGCACAACCTACTTCAGCGTCGAACCGGCGCGAAATCACGAATCATCGACGCGACTAAGGAACTTCGTGAGGCTGCGGGCATAGGCGATCGCAGCACGTCACTTGACATTGCCATCATGCGGCAGCCAAATGCCTACCACCGGGCGATCGAGAAAATCGTCGTGGCGTTGGCCAAACAACCACTACCACGGCTACAGAAGCTGCCCGGTTCATCGGTCAGCGATCCTTTCCTGTACGACGACTCCTTCCTCGGCGAAAAAGTATCGCGTTCTGCGCTTCGCGCATCGGGAGACGCGATCACCCTGAAACCCGGCGTCGCTCACTGTCTTGCTCGACTGGCCGGGTTGCTCAAACCGGCGCTCGAGATCATGTGGGTCGAGGACGTCCGCCGAATGAATAAATTCCTGGACGCGCGAGTTCCCGACGTCGCCGGCCACCTGTTTGGTCGCGAACGCACCGCCCTGGCCGCCGTCCGCGAACCGTTCAAGGATGCCTTCGGGCCGCACTGCTTCTACTGCGGCAGCCACCTGCCAGTCAATAATCCCGTCGACCACGTGCTGCCGTGGTCGCTGGTCGGTATCGACGGCCTGGCCAATCTGGTGCTCGCTTGCGCACGCTGTAATGGCGACAAGAGCGGTGCGCTGCCGGCGCTGTCGATCGTCGACCGGGTATTGAATCGGGACCGAGACGTGCTGGAAGGGATCGCATCCGAGATTCAGTGGCCGACGCAGCACGATCGAGTCGTGGCCGCGGCGCTCGGCATTTACCGCGTGCAGCCTGCCGGCGTCCCGACGTGGTCAGGGTACAGGCAGACGGAGCGACTGGATGTCAGCTTCCCGCCGTCGTGGACGTGAATCGTGGCGATCGCCGCAGACGCGATCTGCATTTCAACGCTGCCCGACTATCAGCGACAAACCCCTTCTGCGCCTTGATTTGTCGCTCAGAGGCGGGCACATTGGCGTGTCCCTTCCGCACAGCGACGCGTGTGGCAGCTGTGATTCGCTACCCGGAGCCCCGCGCGGAGAAAGACGCCAGGGACCGCTAACTCCGCTGCGCGGCGACGAACAAGTTCCCCGGCACGGTGTCGGCCACCTCTTTGGGGGCCTGGCGGCCATAGCCGGCCATCAGCTCGTCGGCGGGTGTCACCGCCACGTCCCAGCCGTGGCGACGGAACCAGTCACCAACGTCTTCGCGCTCCTCGAAGTACCACAGCTCCTCGGTCCGGGGGATGTCCCGCTGCGGGTCCACGTCGGCCATCAGCGCACGGATCCGGTCCATCCGCTCGCGACGCCTCGCACGGAACTCCGGATCGAGAAACTTCGGCCCCAACGCCTCCACCGCGACCCGGCTACCGGTCGCCGTCAACCCGTGTACACGCTCGAACAGCAGGTCCTGTGCGGCGGCCGGGAGATACGGCATCAGCCCCTCGGCCGACCACGCGCTGGGCACCGAGGGGTCGAAACCGGCCTCCTGCAACGCTTTCGACCAATCCTGACGCAGGTCAACCGGGACAGCCGCCCGGTGGCAGGCTGGCTGCGCCCCATGTTCGGCCAACGTCGACGCCTTGAAATCCAAGACCCTGGGCTGGTCCAGCTCGTACACCGTGATCCCGTCCGGCCAGGCCAACCGCCACGCGCGCGAGTCCAGACCCGCCGCCAAAATCACCGCCTGGCGGATGCCCGCCCGGGTGGCGTCGAGGAAGAACTTGTCGAAAAACGCCGTCCGCGAAGCCATGTAGCCAACCATCGCCTGCATCTGCAGCGGCAGCTCTGGTGCGGCCTCGACCAGCTCGGCGGGAAGCTGCGGCGCGGAGTGCCAGTTCCACACCCCGTCGCCCACGGCGTCGAGGAACACCTGCGCGAACGGGTCGCTGATCAACGGGTTGTCGCTTCGGGTTTCCGCCGCGCGCGCCGAGGCCACCCCCAGCGCCGTCGCCCCCACGCTCTCGGTGATCTCCCAGCTGTCGTTGTCGGTTCTGGTCACGCTCACTTGCCTTCTGCGCGCTCGGCCGCGACGAACAACGTCTGCGGGGTGGCGTCTTCGAGCCCCTGCGGGGGCCTGCGGTCGTAGCCGGCCATCAGCTCCTCGGCCGGCGTCCCCGTCACCTCCCAGCCGTGGCGGCGCAACATTCACCGACGTCCTCACGCTCCTCGAAATACCACAGGTCCTGGACGTCGGGGATGTCGCGGTCAGGCTCCAGCTTGGCCATCAGGTCGCGCACCCGCTGCATCGTCTCGCGCTGCTTGTCGAGGGCGGCCGCGGGCAAAAACGGCAACAGCCCCTCGGCTGACCACGCGCTGGGCGCCGAGCGGTCGAAGCCCGCCTGCTCCAGCGCGGCCGGCCAGTCGTGGCGCAGGTCGACGGGAACGGTGGCCAGGTCGCGGGCCGGTGCGAACCCGTTGTCCCGCAGCGTCGACAACTTCCATTCCAAGACCCGGGGTTGGTCCAGTTCGTACACCGTGACGCCGTCCGGCCAGGGCAGCTTCTCGCTGTCGGTTTCCGCGGCCCGGGCCGCCGCGACACCCAATGCCGTCGCGCCCACACTTTCGGTGATCTCCCAGCTGTCGTTGTCGGTCCTCGCCACGCTCACCCCTTTCGTTTTCGCTAGCACGCCTACCTACCGACCGTACGCGCGCCGGGTGCGAGCAGGCTGTCCCGGAGCGGCGTATGCGGTTAACTTGTCGGCGAGCCGCTGACCGCGCGGGGCCGATCTCAAAGGATATTGGGAAGATGCGAGTGGACGGGCGCGACGTCAGCGTTTCCGGTAGCTTGCTGCAGCCGCTGACCCGCCGAACCAACGACATCCTGCGGCTCGCCGCCAGCATCGTCTTCCTGGTCGTGGTGATCACGAGTTCACTGATCACCCGTCCGCAGTGGGAGGCGCTGGAGAAGTCCATATCGCAGATCGTCGGCGTCCTCTCCCCGAAGCAGTCCGACCTGGTCTACCTCGCGTACGGCATTGAGATCTTGGCGCTGCCGTTCATGATCCTGATCGGACTGGTCGTCGCCCGGCAATGGAAACTGCTCGGCGCCTACGCGGCCGCCGCGTTCCTCGCCGCCCTCCCGCTGTCGCTGGGCGGCAACGGCTTTTCGGCGCCTCGATATCACTTCGAACTGTCGGACCATTTGCAGACCGTGTTGGCGCAGTTCCTCGACGACCCGCGGTGGATCGCGATGCTCGCGGCCGTGCTGACGGTGTCGGGCCCCTGGCAGCCCGCCCGCTGGCGACGCTGGTGGTGGGGGCTGCTGCTGGCCTTCGTGCCGATCCATCTCGTGGTCAGCGCCATCGTGCCGGCCCGCGCGCTGCTGGGACTGGCGGTCGGCTGGGTGGTCGGCTCTCTCGTGGTGCTGGTGGTCGGCACTCCCGCGCTGGAGGTGCCGCTGGACGACGCCGTGCGGGCGCTGGCCAAACGCGGCTTCGTCGTCTCCCGGCTCAACGTCGTTCAGCCGGCCGGCCGCGGCCCGCTGGTCCTGTCCGGTGAGGGCGAGCACCCCGATTGCTCGGCGGTGATCGAGTTGTACGGCCCGCATCAACGCAGCGGCGGTGCGCTGCGCCAGCTCTGGGGAAAGCTCAGGCTGCGCAACGCCGAGACCGGGCCCCTGGTGGCCTCCATGCGCCGCGCCGTCGAGCATCGCGCGCTCATGGCGATCGCCATCGGCGAGTTGGGGCTGGCCAACACGTCCACGATCGCCGTCGCCACCCTGAACCGGGGATGGATGCTCTACGCGCACAGGCCCCGCCGCGGGGTGCCCATCGAGGACTGCGCGCAGACGACTCCCGTTGCGCGGCTGTGGGAATCGCTGAAGGTTTTGAACGACCACCAGATCTCCCACGGCGACCTGCGCAGCAAAGAGATCACGGCCGACGACGGCGCCGTCCTTTTCGGCGACTTCTTCAGCGCCGAATACGGTGCCACCGAAGCGCAACTGCAGTCCGACATCGCGCAACTCCTGGTGACGGCCTCGGCCCTGTACGACCCGGAGTCCGCGGTGGCCGCGGCGATCGACGTCTTCGGCAAAGACACCATCCTGGACGCCTCGCGCCGACTGACGAAAGCCGCTGTGCCCAAGGGTATCCGAGAGTCAATTCCCGATGGCGGCAAAGTGATTTCGGCCACCCGCGCGGAGGTGAAACGGCAAACCGGCGCGGACCAGATCAAAACCGAAACGATCACCCGGTTCACCCGCAGCCAGGTCATTCAGCTGGTGCTGTTCGGCGCGCTGGTATACGTCGCGTATCCCTTCATCAGCACCGCGCCGACGTTCTTCTCCGAGCTGAGGCACGCCAACTGGTCGTGGGCGCTGCTCGGCCTGGCGGTTTCGGCGCTGACCTACCCCGGGGCGGCGGGGGCGTTGTGGGCATGCACCGACGGCACTGTGAGCTTCTGGAGACTCTCAATCGCCCAGGTGGCCAACACTTTCGCGGCCACCACGACCCCCGCAGGCGTCGGCGGCCTGGCGCTCAGCACCCGGTTCCTGCAAAAGAGCGGCCTGTCGGCGGTGCGAGCCACCGCGGCGGTGGCCCTGCAGCAGTCGGTGCAGGTGATCGTCCACCTCACGCTGCTGATCTTCTTCAGCGCCGTCGCGGGCGCTTCGACCGACCTCTCGCATTTCGTTCCCAGCGCCACCATGCTGTACCTGATCGCGGGTGTGGCGCTGGGCATCGTCGGCACCTTCCTGCTCGTGCCCAAGCTGCGAATGTGGCTGGCGACGTCGATGCGCCCGAGGCTGGCCGAGGTGACCCGCGACCTCGCCAAGCTGGTCAGCGAACCCAAGCGACTGGCGCTGATCTTGCTGGGTTGCGCGGGAACAACTCTCGGTGCGGCACTCGCGCTGTGGGCCAGCGTCGAAGCCTTCGGTGGCGACACGACGTTCGTCACCGTCACCGTGGTAACCATGGTCGGCGGGACGCTAGCCTCCGCCGCCCCGACCCCGGGCGGCGTGGGGGCCGTCGAAGCCGCGCTGATCGGTGGCCTGGCCGCCTTCGGCCTACCCGCGGCCGTCGGTGTGCCGTCGGTTCTTTTGTACCGGATACTCACCTGCTGGCTGCCGGTATTCATCGGCTGGCCGGTGATGCGATGGCTCACCAAGAACGACATGATCTGACGACGGGTCAGCCTTCGTTGCCGTCGGCCATAACCACCACCATCACGACCGACCGGCGCACACTCCGGCCGACCGTGGTGTCCAGAGACATCAGGTAGTACTCCTCGGGCACCGACCGCGCCACCGTGATCGGCACGGAAACGCTGGCCGATCCGTCGGAGCCGAACTGGCCGGACACCGGTGCCGCGGTGATTCCGGGGTCGGTGGAGGTGCCGGTGATGGTGTAGCTGTCGGCGCCGTCGACCATCCGCTGCGCGTCAAGGGTCACGGTGCCCGTGCTTCCCGGCGCGACGGTGACGACGTGTTGCGAAACATCAACCGTCACAGCGGAACTGCCCGCACCGAACGACGGTGGAGAGGAGGAGTCGGCGGTGCCCCAGCTCTTGTCGGGGTAGGCGGCCAGCGAGAACTTCATGTCACCGCCCGTGCGGACGAGCGACTCCGGAGTCGACGTGTGGTCGGTGGGCTGCCCGTCGATGCTCAGGCCGCTGACGTACTTCAGGTGATTCGGCGCGGATGCACCCGGCGCGGATATGCGGATGGATTTGCCTCCCGGCAGCGCGATGACCGCGCGGTCGAACAGCGGTGCGCTGACGCTGAGGGTCGACGTCCCCGGAGTGCTCGGATACAGGCCGAGCGCGGCCCACACGTACCAGCTGGCCATCGCCCCGAGGTCGTCGTTGCCCGGCTCCCCGTCGGGGGTGGGTCCGAAGAGCCCGCGCACCCGGTCCACGGTGAGTTGGGTTTTCCATGGCTGACCGACGTAGTTGTACAGCCACGGCACCGCGAATCCGGGCTCGTTCCCGGCCCACAGGTACGGCTCGTCGGGGCCGACGTTCAGTTTCCTGGTGAAGTGGTCGAGCCGGCCGGCCACCGCGCCGCGGCCGCCGAGCGCGGTAACGAGACCGGCGACGTTGTGCGGTACCCACCAGACGTACTGCTCGGCGTTGCCCTCATCGTATCCGTCCTGGCCGAATCCCAGGGGAGAGTCCACGAATCCCGGCCCGGGGCGGAAGAACCCGGTGGCGGCGCTGCGCAGTGAGACGTAACGGGTGCTGGGGTTGAACAAATTCTGCCAGTATTGCGATCGGTTCTGGAACTCGCCGGCGGTCGCGGTGTCGCCGAGAGACTCGGCGAAGCGGGAAATGGTGAAGTCATCGACCGACCACTCCAACGTGATCGACGCCCCGGCGATGTGGTCGCCGGTGCCGAACTCGAGGCTCTGCGGTGCATAACCCAGCGCCTGGTAGGTGGCGATCCCGGGCCGTTCCACGTAGCCATTCAGCCCGACGCCGCCCTTGGTCGCCGCATTCACCATGTGGCGCAGCGCCGTCTCGGTGTCAAAGTCCTTAGCTCCGTAGGTGTAAAGGTTCACGATGAGCGGTACGACGCTGTCTCCGCTCATCTCCGCGGTCGCCGCATTGGCGAGAGCCCAGCGTGGCAGCGCTCCGCTCTGTTCGGCGTCGTTCACCAGCGATTGCGCCATGTCGCTGGCCCGGTCGGGGACAAGGAGCGCCTGCAGGGGCGCCAGGCAACGGTAGGTGTCCCAGTCGGAGAAGTTGGCGTACTGGGTGTGCCCGTTGGCTACGCGGTGGACCGCGCTGTCGAATCCGATGTAGTTTCCGTCGGCGTCGTTGAAAGTGTTGGGGTGCAACAGCGACCGGTAGAGGGAGGTGTAGAAGGTGTCCACGATGCCGGCGTTCCTGCCGGCCACCGTGATGCGTGAGAGCGCGGCGTTCCATTGGGAAAGCGCGGCGGCGCGCACGTCGTCGAAGCTCGAGGCACCCTCGGCCGCCAGGTTCGCCCGCGCCCCGTCGATGCCGACGTAGGAGATCGCGGTTCGCACCTCGAGTTTCGTCCCGGCCGGGAACGACACGTATCCCCCGCTGTACGGCGAAATCACGCTGCGGGCGCCCGGGTAGACCGCATATCCGTCCCACGCACCGTAGGAACTGAACGGCTGGCTGAACTTCATGGCGAAATAAACCGTGTAGGTGTTTCTCTTGCCGCAGAATCCGCCACTGGTCGCCCACCCGCTGATGGTGGTGTTGTCTTCGCCTATTTGCAGGGCCGCGCGGGAATTGCCCGCCAGCGAGGCACCGGACCGCACGTGAAAGAGGGCGGGGCGGCCATTGTGTGGGTAGCTGAATCGGCCGACCCCGGTGCGCGTGCCGGCGGTGAGTTCCGCCTTCACGCCGGTGCCCGGGAACCGCACCGTGTAGTACCCGGGCACGCCCTGCTCGGTGTCGTCGTGGGCGATCCGTTCCCAGGCGTTCCAGGGCTGGGAGCCGACCCCGGTGGTGGTCGGCAGCATCGAGATGTCGCCGAACGCGGCACAGCCCACCGAGGCGTGGGTCATGCTGAACCCGGTGGCGCGCGGGTTGTCGTAGTTGTAGCCGGCGTAGTTGTCGACGGTGTCCGGCGAGTACTGCACCATGCCGAACGGCACGGAGGCGCCGGGGAAGTTGTTGATCTCACCCACCGTCTCGCCGCCGGTCCCGGTGCCGATGAGCGTATCGACGTGCTCGACCGGGTTCGGCACGAAATTGGGCTCACCGTCGTAGGCAATGGGCGGGGCCGCCGCAATGAAAGTCAAGAAGACAGCCAGGGCCGCGACGAGCGCAATGACGGCCCTTCGCGACTTCATACCTGTCTCTTACTGGATAACGGTGTATTCGCGTGGGTTTTTTCAGGACGAATTCAATAACGATGGGCGCGTCAGCCGCGGCGTCGCCGGCAATGCCCAAAAAAATTTCTCGCAGCGATGCCGGTCATTTCGGATACTCTCGTCTCGGCGTGGCCGGCGCACGCACCGGCCCCAATTTTCGGGAGATTGGATTAATGAAACATTTGACGGCAGCAACCATCACCCTTGCACTGATTGTGGCGCTCGTTGGTTGCGGCTCCGACAACAAGTCCGGCAACAAAACATCGATGTCAACGTCGACGTCAACGTCGACGTCGACATCGACTGCGGCGTCGCCCGCAACCAGCACTGCGCCGGCGACGGGCGCCAAGTACAGCATCGCCGACTACGTCAAAGACAACCACATCATGGAAACGCCGATACATCACGGCGATCCCGGCCCCAACGTCGACCTGCCGGTACCCGCGGGGTGGCAGATCAACACGAACGCCGGCACGTCCTACGGCGGCATCGTCTTGGCGCAGCCCGCAAATCCGGCCGATCCGCCCACCATTTCGGCGCTGCTCTCCAAGCTCATGGGTGACGTCGACCCGGCCAAGATCATCCAGTACGCCCCCGGGGAACTGGAGAATCTGCCCGGATATCAGGGCAACGGCGACGGATCCGCCTCCACTCTGGGCGGTTACCAGGCGTGGCAACTGGGCGGCACCTACCAGCGGGACGGCAAGACACGCGCCATCGCGCAGAAGACGGTGGTGATTCCGAGCCAGGGCGCGGTGTATGTGCTCCAGCTCAACGCCGACTCGCTCGAAAGCGATCAGGGCCCGCTGATGGACGCCACCAACGTGATCGACGACAAAACGACCATCACCACTTAATTTCGGGGAGCCGGTCTGCGCCGCGGGGTCGACCACGCCCCGCGGCGCTCCGTCCCCAACCCGGATGGGCTTAGGGTGGAGCCATGGCCGAACAGTCGTACGCGGTGGACGCCGACCACCCGCCGTCGGCGCTGGTGCGTCTCGTCAACCCGCTCTTGGGCGTCCTGCTGCGCACTCCGCTCGCCGGGCCAGCGCGCAAGCAGCTGATGGTAGTGAGCTTTTCCGGACGAAAGACGGGGCGGCCTTACTCAATTCCCCTGAGCGCTCACGTCATCGACGACCACCTCTATGCGCTGACCAGTGCCCCGTGGAAGCAGAACTTCCGTGACGGTGCACCCGCGCAGGTCCTCTACGACGGCAGGACTACCTTGATGCGCGGCGAGCTCATCCGCGACCCCGCCGTCGTCTCCGATCTCTTCCTGCGGTGCGCCGAGTCCTACGGCGTGCGGCGTGCACAGCGGACGATTGGACTGAAATTCCGCGGCGACGGTATCCCCACGCGCGAGGAATTCTCCGAGGCGGTCGACCGGCTGCGTCTGGCGGCGGTGCGACTCACGCCCGCACGGTAGGCGCGGCGGCGCTGGCTCAGCCGCACGGGCCCGCGCCCGCCGCGGCGCGGGTTCGGGTGATCACCGGCTCGGGGAACCCGGCTTCGGACACGGCACGCCGCACCGCCGCGCCGACCGCTTCCGTGCGGTCGGTCGGCACCAACGCGATCACGCAACCCCCGAAGCCGCCGCCGGTCATCCGCGCACCCAGAGCGCCCGCTTGCACCGCGGCGTCGGCGATCAGGTCGATGTGCTCGGTGGTGATGCCGAAATCGTCGCGCATGGACGCGTGCGAGGCGGTGAAGATGCGCCCGGCTTCTGTGAAGTCCGAAGCATGCACGGCGGCAACGAAATCGAGCACGCGGCGGTTCTCGGTCAGGACGTGGCGGGCCCGGCGGGCATCGAGCGGGTCCTGCACCGCGGCCAGGACCGAAGGGCCGCGATCCTGGACCTCCCGCAGGGATGACACGGCGAGATCGGCGGCCGCGCGCTGGCACGACGTGCGTCGCGCCGCATAGTCGCCGCCGGCGTGGGAATGGCGGGCGCGCGAGTCGATCATCAGCAGTGCGACGCCGCCGGGGTCGAAGGCCACCGGCGCCACGGTGAGATCGCGAAAGTCGATCAGCAGCGCCGTCGACGGCCGCCCGAACAGCGAGGCGAGCTGGTCGAGCAAACCCGTTGGGGCGCCGACATAGTCGTTCTCGGCGCGCTGGGCGAGCCGCGCCTGCGCAATGGGGTCGATGTGGACACCCGCAACCGACGCGATCGCGCCCAGCGCCGCGCATTCCAGCGCCGCAGACGAGGACAAGCCGGACCCCATCTCGACATCACTGGTGACCGACATCGCGCCGCCGAGCACCGGGTGCCCGGCTCCCCGCAGCGCCCACATCACGCCCGCGACGTACGCCGCCCAGCCCGAGACGTCACCGGGCGCGGTGTCGACCGGGATGCTCGCCGGACTGTCCGCGCGGTCGCTGGCCACGGAGATCACATCGCTGCCGTCCGGCGCGAACGTCACCACGGTGCGCTGCGGCAGCGCAATCGGCAGCGCGAAACCGAGGTTGTAGTCGGTGTGCTCCCCGATCAGGTTGATCCGCCCGGGTGCGGCGTAGCGCACCGTCACGCGAGTTCCCTTCCCAAATCCCTGAGCCGAAGGGCCACGCTTTCGGGGGTGACGTCGCTGATGAACGCGCCCATCGCGGATTCGGACGCCGCCAGGTACTTGAGTTTGGTGGCGCTGCGCCGGATGGACATCAACTCGACGTGGAAATACCCGTCGGCCTGGGCTTCGGTGTCGGAGTACTGGTGCAGCGCCGAAATGTAGGGCAGCGGACCCGAGGCATACATCCGGTCGAACCGCCTCAACACGTCGAGGTAGACCTGCGTGAATCCGTCCAGTTCACCCTTGTCGAGTTCGCCGAGGTTGTGCACGAACCTGTTCGGGTAGATGTGCACCTCGACCGGCCAGCGCGCCGCGAACGGGACGAATGCCGTGAATGCGTCGGTGCGCGCGATGACGCGGCCGCCGTCAGCGACCTCCCGCGCCAACAGGTCGCCGAACAGGTTGGTGCCGTGCCGATTTCGATGTTCGCGCGCTTGCCCCAGCATGGCGGCCGTGCGCGGCGTCAGGTAGGGGTAGCCGTAGATCTGACCGTGCGGATGCGTCAACGTCACCCCGATCTCCTCACCGCGGTTCTCGAAACAGAACACCTGCTCGATGCCCGGCGCGGCCATCAGGTCGGCGGTGCGATGCCGCCACGCCTCGACGACCAGCCGCGCATGTGCCGGCGTCAGGCCGGCGAAAGAGCCGGTGTGCTCGCTGGAGAAGCAGACGACTTCGCAGCGCCCGTGCCCCGGGACGGGGACGAAGGCGTCGTCGGCATGGGCCGGCGCAGGTGGTGGATTCAAGACGCCCGATAGGCTCGGGAACCGGTTCTCGAAGACGACGACGTCATAGTCGCAGGCGGGCACCTCGCTGGTCAGTCCCGTGGGACCGGGACACAGCGGGCACTGGTCGGGGGGTGGCTTGTACGTGCGGTCCTGGCGCTGCGCCGCGATGATCACCCACTGCCCGGTGGCCCGGTCGAATCGCAGCTGCGACGGGTCCGCGTCCCGTTTGGGCAGGGGCCGGCGGTCCTCGACCGGCGTCGGGCGGTGGCCGGGCAGCGAGAAAAACAGCAGCTCACGGCCGTCGGCCAGCTCTGCCCGCGTCGGCCCCGTCACGATGTCGAAGACTAGCTTGGTCGGCGCGAGGCGGTTCGGGTAACCATGCTTGTGTCCACCCTCGTCAGCGGCGGATCACGACGGCGCTGCTGCCGGTGCCCGCCGCCGTGTCCGTCACCGCCATCCGCAACGACGCTCGCGCGTTCCTGACCGCCCTGTCTGCGTTGATCGAGATCTCCGCCGCGACCATGTTCGGCGAGGACCAGACGGGCGCGACCGTATCCAGGTGCCGAGCCCGGCGGCGAGCTGACGATTCTCGCCTCCTTGCGTGATTTTCGCGTCGGCGGGGCTACCATCCCCTAACAGCCGGCCCGTGCCCGCGCCCCTTCCAAGGAGCAATTCATGGCTACTCCGAACCTGCCGCCGGGATTCGACTTCACCGACCCCGACATCTATGCCCAGCGGCTACCGACGGAGGAGTTCGCGGAGTTGCGCCGCACGGCGCCGATCTGGTGGAACGAGCAGCCGCCCGGGCAAGGCGGCTTCGGCGACGGTGGCTACTGGGTGGTGACCAAGCACCGCGACGTTCGCGAGGTCTCGCTGCGCACCGACGTTTTCTCGTCGGCGGCGAAGTCGGTGGTGCCGCGCTACCCGGAGGAGTTGGCGGCGGGCCAGATCGAGGCGGGCCGGACGTCGATGATCATGATGGATGACCCCGAGCACAGCCGGCTGCGCAAGATCGTCGCCCGCGGTTTCACGCCGCGCGCAGTGGAGCGGTTACGTGCCGAATTGACCGAGCGGGCGCACCACATCGCCGCCCATGCCGCGGCGACGGGCTCGGGTGACTTTGTCCGCCAGGTGGCCAGCGAGTTGCCGCTGCAGGCCATCGCCGGCCTGCTCGGGGTGCCGCAGGAGGACCGCGGCAAGCTCTTCGACTGGTCCAACCAGATGATCGGCAGCGACGACCCGGAGTTCGCCGAACACGACTCGCTGACATCGGCGGGCGAATTGATGTGGTACGCCATGCAATTGGCGGCCCGTAAGGCCGAGCAACCCGGTGATGACATCGTCACCACGCTGATCCGGGCCGACGCCGACGGTCAGCACCTCTCCGACGCCGAATTCGGCATGTTCGTGGTCACGCTCGGCATCGCCGGCAACGAGACCACCCGTAACTCGATCACGCAGGGCATGATGGCCTTCACCGACTACCCGGATCAGTGGGAGCTGTTCAAGGAGCAGCGCCCGAAGACCGCGGCCGACGAGATCATCCGCTGGGCCACCCCGATCACGGCGTTTCAGCGCACCGCCGCGGCGGACACCGAACTCGGCGGCGTGCGGATCAAGAAGGGCCAGCGGGTGGTCATGTTCTACCGGTCGGCCAACTTCGACGAAGAGGTCTTCGACGACCCGTACAGCTTCAACATCTTGCGCAACCCCAACCCGCACGTGGGATTCGGCGGCACCGGGGCGCACTACTGCATCGGCGCCAACCTGGCCCGCATGACGATCGATTTGATGTTCAACGCGATCGCCGACCACCTGCCCGACCTGGTGTCGGCGGGAGAGCCCGAGCGGCTGCGGTCACCCTTCATCAACGGCATCAAGCACTGGCAGGTCGACTACGGGGGAGCGACCGTCAGCTGACAAGCGCCAGCGCGTAGGACCGCCGCAGCTTTCCCGACGGTGTCTTCGGAATCATTCCGGGCTCGAGGACGACCACGTTCCGTGGCCGGGCGTCCACCTCCACCACGACTTCGTGCACCACCTGCCGCTCGATTCGACGCACCTCGGCCGGGTCCTGCCACGCCGCCGATTCGACCGCGACGGCGAAGCTCTCCCGCGATCGCCCGGAGTCCAGGCGCACCGCGGCCACACAGCCCGGCCGGACACCCGGCACGCGTGCGGCCGCCCGCTCGATGTCCGTGGGATAGATGTTTCGGCCGGCCATGACGATGACGTCCTTCGCGCGGCCGCACACCACGACTCTGTCGGTTTCCGTGAGATATCCGATGTCGCCGGTGTCGTACCACCCCTGATCGTCTTGCGCCGACACGAATCCGGCCACCGTGGTGTAGCCGTCGCTCACCGACTCACCGCGCACTTGGATGACGCCGACCCCGCGGCGTGGCAGCAACGCATCGAATTCGTCGACGATGCGGACCTCCATGCCCGTCAGCAGACGCCCGAGGGTGGCCAGCCGCCGTGTCTTGCCCCCGGTAGCCGGTACCGCCCGGTGCAGAACCGATAGCAGGTCGGCGTCGACCTCGTCCACGACCAGGCCGGCGCCGCACTCGGTGAATGAGGTCGCGACGGTCGTCTCGGCCATGCCGTAGGCCGGCAGGATGGCATCGGGCCGCAGCCCGAATGGCTTTCCGGCGTCGATCAGCTCCTCGACCTCGGCGGGCTCCACCTGTTCGGCACCTGAGAGGGCCCATCGCAGGGACGACAGGTCGAATTGACCGGGCGTCGCCTGCCTGCGCAGCCGCTTGGCCAAGAGGTTGTAGGCGAAGTTCGGCGCGGCGGTCATCGTGCCCTTGTACTTGTCAATCAGCTTGGGCCACAGCAGTACGTCGCGCAGGAAGTCCATCGGGGTGATTTTGACCAGCTCGGCGCCGAAGTACATCGGAACGGTCAGGAAGCCGGTCATGCCCATGTCATGGAAGAGCGGTAGCCAGCTCACGATGACGTCGGTGTCGGGGTCTACCCGGGCGCCCACGAACATGGCCTCGGCATTGGACACGAGGTTTCGGTGGGTGATCTGTACAGCCTTGGGAGATCCCGCGGAGCCCGACGTGAGCTGCAGCAGCGCGATGTCCTCATCGTCGGTGTCGACAGGCTCGATCGACCAGCCGTCGAGCAAGTCCGCAACCGTCAGCACTCGCAAGCCTTTCTCCGACAGCAGCGGTGCCGCGGGCATGAACGGATCAGACACGATCACGGTCTTGGCCTCGATCATGTCGATCACGCCGGTGGTCTCGGCGGCCCAACGCTGCAGGTCGGTGCGCGGCGTCGGCTGGTGCAACATGGTCAGGCTGGCCCCACGCATCCAGATGCCCTGGGCAGTCGGGGCGATCTCCGCCGGCTCGCCCGCCAGCACCGCGACCGCGTCCCCGCGTCCGACACCGGCCTCCGCCAGGCCACCCGCGATCCGGCGGGCCCGATCGTGCACCTCGGCCCAGGTGTGCCGTACCGGGTTGCCGGGTTCCCCGGTGACCAGGCCGTTACGGCTGCTCTGGGCGTTGGCGTACATGGTCTGGGTAAATCTGCTCACAAAATCTCCCCTGACTTCAAGTCGATGCAGCCCATAGCTACCGACGCGGGTGGTCGATGATAACGCGCGCGGACAGAAGCGGTCGACGGCGGGGAAACAGGTCGCTCTGCGTGGAGCGTGTTATCGAGCTTGTCGGACGCACTCGACTGTATGAATTCGACCGCAGCGCCGTTCGCGGCGCGCCGTGCCCCGGGGAGTGCTGAAGCACAACTGTGATTCCGCCGTGACGTACGGCGAATGGCCGCCGACGGCCGGTGGTTGGAGAGTGAGCCGCCGGATCAGAAGCTGGGTTGCCGGCTGTCCACGTCCCGAAGATCGCCGGCCGTGATGAAGTCCTCGATCAGCTCGACCACTTCGGTCGGCGCCTCCACCTGCGGGAAGTGGCCGACACCGGGCAGCACCTCGAGCCTGCTGTCCGTGCGGACCTCCTGCGCGGCATACGCGTGAGCGACGGGAATGATGCCGTCGCGATCACCCCAGATCGCCATGACCGGCAGCTCCACGCGCAGCCGCAGCCTGCTGAGCGCGCTGACCGCCTGCCCGCGGTAATCCACGACGGACCGCAGCGTCCGCAGGAACGACTGCCGGGTCTCCCGGTCCGACAGCGACGAGTAGGCGCTCCACAACTCGGCGCCCCGCGGCGAACGAATGCCCACACCGCTGAACCACGACCTGAGCGTGTTGCCGACGGACAGCACCGGCTTAGGCGCGATGATCGGCAATACCAGCTCCGCCCCGGGCGCCGAGAGCAGCCGCAGTATCAGCCCGACGTCGGGACCCAGACCACCGCTGCTGATCAGGACCAACCGCTTGGCGTAGTCGGGATGCTGGTAGACGAACTGCATCGCGACACCGCCGCCCAGCGAATGACCGACCAGGGTGGCCTGGCTGACGCCGAGTTCGTCGAGAAAGTCGCGAAGCCACACCGCGAACGCGCCCAGCGAGTAGTCGCCCCGCGGTTTCGCCGATTCCCCATGGCCGAGCAGGTCCGGCGCGATCACGCGAAACTTCTTCGACAGCTGCGGTATCACCGACCGCCAGCTCTCCGAACTCCCGGCCATGCCGTGGATCAGCAGCAAAACGTCCCCGTCGCCCTCGTCGCGGTAGGCAACCCGGTCGCCGTGCAGCTCCAGAAATTTCAGCTGGTTCATTGGACGGGAGTACCCCCTCTGGTCCCGCTCAGGCCGCGCCGAAGCGAAAAGTGACGGAAAACGCTCAAAGCTCGACGATGATGAAGGTCATGACCGAGCCCACTGCGGCCCGCGTGGCCGTCTACCTCGACTTCGACAACATCGTGATCTCGCGGTACGACCAGATGAACGGGCGCTCCTCGTTCCAGCGGGACAAGACCAAGGGGTTAGAGCAGTATCCCGAACGGCGGATCCGCGCCACGGTGGACGTCGGTGCGATCCTCGACTTCGCGTCGTCGTTCGGGACGCTGGTGCTCACCCGCGCCTACGCGGACTGGTCGGCGGACGTCAACGCGGGGTACCGCGGACAGCTGGTGGCCCGCGCGGTCGATCTGGTGCAGCTATTCCCCGCTGCGGCCTACGGCAAGAACGGCGCCGATATCCGCCTGGCGGTCGACGCGGTCGAGGACATGTTCCGGCTGCCCGACCTGACCCATGTGGTGATCGTGGCCGGCGACTCCGACTACATCCCGCTGGCGCAGCGCTGCAAAAGGCTCGGCCGGTACGTGGTGGGCATCGGGGTGGCCGGCGCGTCGAGCCGGGCCCTGGCGGCGGCTTGTGACGACTTCGTCATCTACGACGCGCTCCCCGGGGTTCCGGTGCCCGAGCCCGAACCGGCGCAGGCCGAAACCAAGGGGGCCTCGGCCAAGCGGGGAACCCGCAGTTCCAAGGCGGCCGAGCCCGAGGAGCCGGAGCCGCCCGACCCGCAGGCCGGCGCAACCGCGCTGCTGACGCGCGCGCTGCAGATCGGTCTGGAGAAAGACGACGTCGACTGGCTGCACAACTCGGCGGTCAAGGCACAGATGAAGCGGATGGATCCGTCGTTCAGCGAAAAGTCTTTGGGCTTCCGGTCATTCAGCGATTTTCTGCGCTCGCGGTCCGATGTCGTTGAGTTGGACGAGACGTCGACGACGCGGATGGTGCGGTTGCGCGCGCAGTAGTGAGCCCCACTGGCAATACGGATCTCGCTGCCTGTATGGCGCCTCGCAGCTAGCCATGCGCGACGACCACATTTGGCAATCGATGTCGTTGACAGCCATCCGCCGTGGCCATACATTGTGTGAAAGTCGTCCGCGAGGAGACCGTCATGACCGTCGGTACCGCTGCCGCAAGCGTTTTCGACGCCGATCTGCCGACGCTGGAATACGGCGTCGAGGAAACTCCCGCACAGGTCTACCCCAGGCTGCAGGAGGCGCAGAGACAGGCGCCCGTCGCGCTGGGACCGTTCGGACCCGAGGTCCTGTCCTACTCCACAGTCCGATCCGTTCTGCGGGACACCCGCTTCCAGATACCGCCGGGCATAAACCTTCTCGTCCAGGACATCACCTCTGGCCCGCTGTGGGACAAGGTGGTCAACAGCCTGCTGTGCCTCGAAGGCGACGCGCACCATCGTCTGCGCAGCCTGACGTCCAAGGCGTTCACGCCCCGAGCGATCTCTCGTCTGCACGACACGATGGTCGGCGTGCTGGACGAGTTGGTCGATCGGGTCGCCGACACGGGACACTGCGACGTCGTCACCGACATCGCGCGCCCCTACCCCGTCCCCATCATCTGCGCGCTGCTGGGCGCACCCCGCGGGGATTGGCAGCAGTTTGCGTCGTGGGCGGACGACGTCTTCAAAGCCTTCACCTTCAGCGTCGACGTGCGCGAGGTGGAACCGGACGTCATGCGCGCGTGGCGGCAGCTCGACGACTATGTCGACGACATGGTTGCCCGGCGCCGGCACAGCCTCACCGACGATCTGCTGTCCGACCTGATCCGCGCCGAGGACGACGGCGACCGGCTGAACCCGGCCGAATTGCGGATGCTCGCGGGGGGACTCTTGCTGGCGGGGACGGACACCACCCGCAACCAGGTGGCCGCCTCGGTGCAGGTCCTGTGCGAGCATCCCGACCAGTGGGAAATGCTCAGGCAGCGGCCGGAACTGGCGATGCGCGCGGTAGAAGAAACCATGCGGCACTCGCCGATCGCGTGCGGAACCCTGCGCCTCGTGGTCGAGGACGCCGAGGTCGACGGCTACTTATTTCCCGCCGGCACCATGGTTTTGGTCAACACCGCCGCCGCGAACCGTGATCCCGCTGTGTACAACAGCCCCCACCGCGTCGACATCACCCGCGAGGGGGCCCCCGCGATCCTGACGTTCGGCGGCGGCGTGCACTACTGCCTGGGCGCCAACCTGGCCAGGCGCGAGATCGCCGAAGCGCTGAACGTCCTTGCCCATCGCATGCGGAACCCACGCATCGCCGGCCCGGCGCCGTGGAAACCGATGGTGAGCCTGAGCGGACCGAAGAGCCTGCCCATCGAGTTCGACGGCGTCGAGTAGGGCACCGCGAGCTGGGGGCACCACCCGCTTGCGATATTCACTGAGGCGGGTGGTCGGATGACCAAGGGTGGGCCGACTCCAGTTGTGCGGCAACGCGAATGAGGACGTCCTCACGTCCGTACGCGGCGGCGAGCTGGACGCCGATCGGAAGCCCTTCGGCGCTGCGATACAGGGGCAGGCTGATCGCCGGCTGCCCACTCATGTTGAACGGTGGCGTGAACGCCGCGAACTGCCCGGCGCGGCGCATGGGCGCGGTCGGCTGCGCGGGATCGTTCTCGAACTCCGTCAGCGGCAGCGGCGGCTCGGCCAGCGTCGGCGTGAGAAGGAGGTCCCAGCCGTCGGCCCACCACTGCTGCAGCGCCCTGCGGAAGGCCCATCCCGCCGCCTGGGCCGCGGCGTAGTCGACGGCGGTCAACCGCTGCGCTTGCTGGATGAGCACCCAGTTCACCGGCTCGATATCGTCCGCCGTGACCTCGCGTCCGAGCGTATCGCCGAACCCGCGCGCGGCCATCGCCATCTGTGTCGCCCACAACGCCATGAACTTCTCGGTCAACGACGTGTCGGCCAGGCACGCCGGCCAGGCCGGCTCGACAGCGTGGCCGAGTCCCTCCAGCATTGACGCCGCGGCACGCACCGCCGCGACGCAGTCGGCGTGCAAGAAGTCGCCCCGCGGATGGACGTCGAGCAGCCCGATGCGCAACCGGCCCGGGTCGGCGCCGACCTCGTCGGTGTACGGCCGCCGCGGCGCCGGTGCGATGACGGAGTCGCCGATGCCCGGACCGTGCACCGCGTCGAGCAGTCCCGCCGTGTCGCGCACCGTGCGGCTGACGCACAGTTCGACCCCCAGCCCCGTCTCGGCGCGTACCGGGCCGACCGTGGTCCTGCCCTGGCTCGGCTTGAGTCCCACCAGCCCGCAGCACGAGGCCGGGATCCGGATGCTGCCGCCGCCGTCCGAGGCATTGGCGAACGGCACCATCCCGGCGGCCACCGCGGCGGCGGCGCCGCCACTGGACCCGCCCGGTGTGCGGTCAGGCGCCCACGGATTGCGGGTGGCACCCCAGGCCACCGGCTGCGTGGTCGGCAGGCTGCCCATCTCGGGGCTGTTCGTCCGTCCGGCGATCACCAGGCCCGCCGCCTTGAAGCGGGCGACCAGCGTGGTGTCGGCGGTGTCGATCTTGGCCGCCTCTTTCAGCGCCACGTTGCCGTTCGACAGGGTCTGACCGGCGTAACTCGTGTAGAGATCCTTGAGCAAGAACGGGACGCCGTGAAAGGGGCCTTCGGGCAGGTCTGGGTCCGCGGCCACGGATCGGGCGTGATCGAACCATTCGATGACGACCGCGTTGAGCTCCGGGTTCGCCTGCTCGATCCGCTCGATCGCCGCCTCGAGCAGCTCGCTCGCCGCGACCTCGCCCTTGGCCACCAGCGCCGCCAGCTCTGTGGCATCCATCCACCGCGTCTCGTCGGCAAGACTGCTCATGGCTTTCGGTTTACCACGAGCGAGGAAGCCGCTCGCTGCTGCGTGTGATGAGAACCGCCGTGCACGAGTCGCGGCCGCCGTGGGCCGGCTTTACGCTCGGCTACACGAACTTAACGGGGGTTCTTTGATGAATGGGGTTACGGGGCGAAATGTGTCCAAACACGGACTTGCCCCGCTCGCGGCGGTGGCCTGCCTGGTCGTCGCGTCCTGCTCGGAGACCGCGTCCCCGCCCGCCGCGACACCGACCACCTCGACTGCTCCGCCGCGAACCACCACGAGCACGGTGCCGGCACCCGCCCCGATAACAGGCCCGCTGGAAAAGGACTGGAAAAGCTACGGCGGAACGGCCTACTTCGGTTGTCCGGATAAATTCTCCGTCGGCAAATCGGCGCTCGACAACATCCGGCCCAAGGTATTCGACACGAAAACCGGGCAGTACGTGGCGCCGGCCATTCCCACGATTCCGGCCGGCGAGAACGTCACCGGTGCCCAGTGCGCGCTGACGGGCACCGCCGACGAGATGAGGGTCGTCTATGTGGTCACGACCGCCACCAAGACCACCGCATACGCCTATGACTTCACATCCGGCCAGCCGTTGGTCACCAAAGAGCTGCTGCCTCCGACCCCGGAGCTGAAGCTGACCGCCGGGAATGAATGGGGCCTGGCCCCCACGGCATCCGGCGTCGCGTGGGTCAACGCCTTTACCGACGGGCATGTCACCGCGTCGCCGCCACGAACCGCAGTGCTGTCCGGCACGGATCTTTCGATGCCGTGGAACGATCCGCAGCCCGGCCACGTGTGGCAGGACGTCCTTGCATTTCAACGGAACACCCAGCCGGACAAGACGTCGGGCGCGGAACTGCGCCGCCCTAACGGCGAGGCAATTTACCAGGACAACGACATATGGACCGTCGACGCCGAATTAGCTGACGGGCCAGACAAATTGGTGAAGATGACGCACTGGGATTCTTACAACCCACCGGCGGTCTCGACCATGTTCTACGACCTGAACACCAAATCCATTATCAAGATCGGTGATTCGGACCGGGTTTCCGGCGGCGGATTGTCCGCGGCCTTGTCGGACGGGAGATTGTTCGTCGACGGTCGGGATTCGGACAACTCGCAGTTCGGTTTCGGGGTGTGGAATCTGCGCACGCAACAATGGGAGCTTTTGAAGACCCGGGACGATGCGAAGAAAATGTCGATCGGGAAGTTGGCGTTCTTCGAGGACCACCTCTACATCACGAACGTCGGCAATACGTATGCGGTCCTTGCCCTGCCGGCCACCGAGCCGATCTCGACGACGTGGTCGGTCCGGCCCTTCGCGCGGCTATCGGGCTGGACGCTGGTATGCCGCGGTGAAAATGCCTCGGCGCTGAACGGGGATTGCAAGGACATCGTCATGGTGCAAGACCAGGACGGTCACTATCCCGGCCCCTGGTTCTAGAGCGGCTCAGACCAAGCCGAGGGCTTGGGGCACCATGTACAGCCCGAAGCCCATGACGACGAAGCACAGCGCGCGGGTGGTGTATTTGCGCAGCCCGCGCATGCGCCACTGCTCGGGCAGGGCCTTGGCCTCCAGCGCCAGTAACAACCCCAGGACGATGGGGAGCAGCAACGCGTTCATGACTTCGACGTCCACGGCCAGGTTGATCAGGTCGACGCTGGCCAGGACAAGCGCGGCGCCGATGACGTGAGCGAGCGCATACGTGATGTAGAACTTGGCGGTAGTGCGGCTGGGCCGCTCGTTGAGGGTGTGCCGCCACCCGAAGACCTCGGAGAGCCCCCACGCACCGGCGAGGGACGCGACGATGGCGGCGACCAGCGCCGCGCCCAGCATCCCCAGGCCGAACAGCACCGTGCCGCAGAGGTGGCCCAGGTACGGGGTGAGCGCCTGCGAGATGTCGCCGACGGTTTCCAGCGTCGCCCCACCGTTGTGGGTCCCGATCGTCGCACCGACGGTGATTACCACGGCGATCATGATCAGCTGGGTCAGCACCGCGCCGGCGGCGGTGTCGTGCCGCTCCTGGCGGATGGTGGCCACCGACAGGTGCTTGTCGACCACCGCGCCCTGCTGATAGAAGATCATCCACGGCATGATCACCGCGCCGACGTTGGCCGCGACCAGCAGCAGGTACGAGGAGTTGCCCAGCGGCATCGACTTCAGGCCGTCGAACAGGGCTTTGGGCTCGGGCCGGGCCATCAGCATGGCGACCAGAAAGGCCAGTTCGGCGGAGCCGATCACCAGGCCGATGCGTTCGACGCGCCGGTAACTGCCGGTCAAAGCCAGCGCCAGCAGCGCCGTGGTCGCGACCGGGATGCTCACCCAGCGCGAGACACCGAAGAGCTCACCGACTCCGGCGACACCGGCGAACTCGGTGAGCAACGCCCCGATCGCCGAGGCGAACAGGGTGAACGCCGACAACCAGGCCCAGCCGCGGCCGAATCGCTCCCTGATCAGCGCGCCGTGTCCCTGCTTGGTGACGATGCCGAGCCGGACCGTCATTTCCTGCACGACATAGAGGATCGGCATCAAGATCAATTGGGGCAGGACCATCCGGTAGCCCCACTGGGCGCCGGACTGCGACGCGGTGATGATCGAACCCGCGTCGGTGTCGGCCAGCATCACCACCAGGCCCGGGCCCCACACCGCGAACAACCCCCACCGCAGCCACCGGCCGCGTCGAGGCACCGATTCCGATGGCTCGTCTAATGGATCCGCCACCTGTGCGGTTGTATCGGTCACCCTTGACTGACTCCTTCGTGCGACAGCAGCGTTGGCAGCCGTTCGACCCTTGGAGAATAGACGAGCATAAACTAAGCCTCGCCTAACCACCTATTGTTGCGGCCCCGGATCGCCGTGACCAGCGCCGCGGCTGCCACTACCCGCCCAGCGTGAGTCACTGCTATCCGACCCAGCACGACCCGCCGACTAGATCTGAAAAGTTCGCGCGCGGGCGAACCGGTAACTACGATGAGTCAACCAGCTTGGTAGAGGGGAATCCCGCGTGCACGAGCGCCTCACCTTGCGACTCGCTTGCGGCGCCATCCGCCGTACGGCGACCGCCACGGTGGTGCCCGCGCCGTGACGGCGGGGCTGCTCGACCTCGACGGCCGTGTGGTCGACCGAAAGCAGGAATTCGCCGAACTCCGGGCTGCCGTGGACGCGGCAGAACGCGCCGGCGGGGAATGCGTTCTGCTCAGCGGGGTGCCGGGAGTCGGCAAGTCGACGCTCATCCAGGCCTTCGGCGACGAGGTGTCCGGGCGCGACTGCGTGTTTGCTTACGGGAGGTGCCGGGACGGCGCCCCGGCACCGTACTCCGCGTTGGGAGATGCGCTCAGCTCGCTTGTCCGCACCATCGAGGCCACCGGGCCGCCCGAACATGACCGTTGGTGTGCGGACGTCCTCGGCGGCATGCCCTCGATCGCCGGCATCCTCGGCGAGCTCGCGCCCGACTTGCCACGCGTCCTCGGCGAGACCTCGCCGGTGGCAGACCTTGATGCAGCGGATGCTCGCCGCCGGCTGCACCGCGCCGTCATCCGGCTGCTGTCCGATACCGCGTCCTATCGGCCGGTGGTGCTGGCGATCGACGACCTGCAGTGGGCCGACCGGGACACCCTGCTGCTGTTGTCCGAACTGCTGACGGTGTCACTTCGCAAGGTGTTGGTCCTCGGCGCGTATCGCGCCGGTGGATTCGACCCGCGCTCAGCGGGCCTCACCCCTTCGAGCCTGCGCAGCATCGAACTCGCTCCGCTATCCCGCGAAGACGTCGAGGAGCTCCTTGCCGCGGTGTCCGGCCGCGTCGTGGAACTGGGCGACGTGGCCGCCGAATTCCACCGTCGGACCCAGGGCAATCCGCTGCAGGTGCGTCAGCTGCTGTACCGCGCACAACGCGAAGGCGCGCTCATCCCGGTCGGGCCGGGTGAGCACCCCAGGTGGGACCTGCGCGTCCTCTCGTCGATCGAGGTCAGTGCGACGGCGGCCGAGTTCCTCGGCCGCTACCTCGGCCAGCTGCGTCCGACCGATCGGGCGGTGCTGAGTTCGCTGTCATGCTTCGGTGGCGAGTTCGACCTGGCCGACGCCACGGCAGCGGCCGCGCAGCCGCCCGACGTGGTGGCCCAGGCGCTCTGGGCGTGCCTCGAGCTTCGCCTGCTGGAGGCCGTCGACAGCGGCGGCAGACGGATCGCCAACGCGATCAGTCGCGACGCCCGGTACCGCTTCAGCCACGACCGGGTGGCCGAGGCGGCGCGAGTCGGCCTGTCCGAGGATGCCAAACGCGAGACACACCTGCGGATCGGTCGGTGGCTGGTCGAGCAGGGCGACGACCGGTTGTTCGAGGCCGCGCGCCACGTCGGCATCGGCGGACGAGGGCTCGCCGACGACGCCGAGCGCGTTCGGTTCGTCGAGGTGCTGCGGCGTGCGGCCCGGAAGGCGGGGGCGCAGGCCTCCTTTCCGTTGGCGCTCAACCACTGCCGGGACGCTCTGGACCTGCTCGGTGAGCAGCGTTGGGCCACTCACTTTTCGCTGACTCGAGAACTCCAGCTCGACGCCGCGGATGCCGCGCTGCTGGTCGGTGACGCGACGGTGTTATATGCGCTACTCGACGAGGCCGAGGGGATTCTGCGCGAGCCCGCGGACCGCGGGCGACTCGCTTACCTCCGGCTCAAGGGGCGGGTCGCACAGAACCGTCTCCAGGAGGCGCTCGAGATCGGGCTTCGGGCGCTAGACGAGCTCGGCGAAAGGCTGCCGGCTGAGGCGGGCAAGCCGCGCATGGGCAACGCGATGGTCCGGATGAAGCTGACGACGACCCGCTGGAGCACCGAGCGGGTGCTGCGGCTAGAGCACTGCGACGACCGGCGCGTCATCGAGCTCCAGCGGATCCTCGCCGAGCTGCGCAGCATGTCGTACATCGTCCGGCCCAACCTCTTCCCCCTGGTGGTACGAAAGCAACTCGATCTGACTCTGGCCCACGGCCACACACCGTCCTCGCCGCTGGTATTCGCCAGTTACGGGCTGCTCCTCGTGATGCTCGGGGATCACGCGGGCAGCCAGCGCTTCGGTGAGGTCGGCATGCTGCTCACCGAGCGCCCGGAATTCCGGGAAGCCCGGCCGGAGACGCTGTTCATGTACCTCGACTTCATCCGCCACTGGCGCTACCGCCTCAGCGACGGCTTAGGCCAGCTGCGCGACGCCGTCGAGGAGGCGCTCGACCAAGGTGACCAGGAATACGCGGGATTCCTGGCCGCGGTCCTGCTCTCCCAGTCATTCTGGGTCGGTCGCCCACCCGCGGAGATCGACGCCCTCGCCAGCTCCCTCATCCCCTACATCCGTTCCCA
The DNA here is from genome assembly GCA_031292665.1 of Mycobacterium sp. GTDB lineage: Bacteria > Actinomycetota > Actinomycetes > Mycobacteriales > Mycobacteriaceae > Mycobacterium. The sequence continues at coordinate 29,365 of JARLGR010000071.1, forward strand.
GCCTGTGCCCAGCGCTCTTTGCCAAGCCATGCAGCAGCTCTGCCTCAATCTGATGGGCCGCAGCGCCGATCCCTTCCTCCTCGCCGGCGAGAGCGGTTACGACGAGCGGGACGTGCTGCCGGCGGCCCGCCGTGAGGGCGACGAGGTGGCCCTGGGCGCAGCCGCGACCATGAAGCAGGGGTTGCACTTCTGGTGGGGGGGGCCCCCCCGCCCGGCCCGCCCCCCCCCCCCCCCCCCCCCCCCCCCCCCCCCCCCCCCCCCCCCCCCCCCCCCCCCCCCCCCCCCCCCCCCCCCC
>JARLGR010000072.1 GCA_031292665.1 Mycobacterium sp.
ATGCCCATGAGCAGCCCGCCGGTGCCACCGTCGCCGCCGGCCCCGCCGCCCGCCCCGGCTCCGCCGGTGCCGCCGTTGCCGATCAACCCGGCAGCCCCGCCGAGTCCGCCCTGACCGCTCGCGGCGGTGCCCCCGGGGCCGCCGTTGCCGAAAAACAACCCGCCGGGCCCACCGGCGGCCTGCAGAACCGTTCCGCCGTTTATGCCGGAGGCGCCGTTGCCGAGCAGAGCTTGGCCGAACAGCACCTGGCCGATCGGGTTGATCAGCGTGTTGTCGATGAATTCACCAACGGAGCTGGTGATCCAGGCCTGCCCGACGAAGTAGGTCGGTTGGTAGACCAACGTGTCGAACACACCGACAACCAACCCGGGAAGGGACGGGACGGAGAACGCGGCCAACGCCGAGGCGTTGGCGGCCTCGGCGCCGGCATAGGAGCCCGCGGCGGCGTCGAGGGCCCGGACGAACTGTGCGTGAAAGGCCGCCGCGTCGTGGCTCAGCCGTTGAAACTCGCCGGCGTACCGGGAGAATGTCCCCGCGATCTGAGTCGACACCTCGTCTTGGGCCGCGGCCAGTATCGCGGTGGTGGGGGCCGCCGCTGCCGCGTTGGCCGTGCTCAGCGCTGACCCGATAGCGGCCAAATCCGTTGCGGCCGTTCTGATGATGTCCGGTGTGGTGATGAGAAACGCCATGAGAGCTACCCGCTCGGCCGGTCAGGGTGTCCGCTGGCCGGTGAGCCCGCGCGCGATGCGCAGCGCCACGGCCATGATCGTCAGGGTGGGGTTGGAGCCGCCGGACGTGACGAACACGCTGCTGTCGGCGACGTAGACGTTGTCCATCTGGTGCATTCGTCCGTTCGCGTCGACGACGCTCGTCGCCGGGTTTACGCCCATCTGCATCCCGCCCATCGTGTGTTCGCCGGTCGGTGGTGCAACGCCCCCCAGCGAAGTCGCCAAAGACTGGGGCACGGCGGCGAACAGCTGTGCGCCGGACGCCCCGCACATCGCGGCGAGCAGCGGCACGAAGAAGTCCTGCGAGATCTTCTCGAACTTTCCGATCTGGTAGGTGATTCGGGGGGCCGGCTGGCCGTTGATGTCTTTGATCGTCGGGTCGAGAGTGACGTTATTGGTCAGGTACGGCATGTCGGTGGCGAAACAATCGACGCCGGCCAGCCGATCGCGCAGCAGCGAGGCGCGCATCAGCTCCTTGAACGGGCGGCCGAAAATCTGCACCCCCGGCAGAAGCCCCAGGATCTGCTGGTAGTAGTTGGCCTCCGCGAGCGGAAACTGGCTCCCGCCGAGCTCGCACAGGCCGGCGCGCAGATAGGGCAGCCCGGCCAGCCGGGCAACGGCCCGAGAGCCGGGAAAGTTGGCATCGTTGAAGTCGAACACGACCTGCGTGCACGCGCGGCCTTTGTACGCGTGCACCCGCTGATTGAGGAAGACGGCGAACCCGTCGTAGAAGTTCTGAAACATGATCCGTGTGCCGATGCGGGAGTAGGGGTCGGGCAGCCCGGAAAGCAGCGCCAGGTGCGGCGTCAGGATCGCGGAGCAGGCCAGCACCACCACGTCGGCGCTTTCCCCGCCGAGCCGGCCCTGCGGGTCGACATAGGAGACGCCGGTGGCCCGCCGGCCGGTGAACTGGACCTGCAGCACTTGGGTGAGCGGCCGCAGGTTCACCCGCCCGGTCTGCAGCGCCCGCCGCAGCGCAAGGAGGTTGACCGGCTTGGCCGAGACCGGGCACCCGTACCCCGAGCAGAACCCGCAGTTGTTGCACGCCGGGCTGCCGTTGTAGGCGACCGAGTTGGCCGCCATCGGGAAGTAGAAGGGATGCAGCCCGACGCGCCTGGCCCCCGCGGCCAGCAGCATCGACGAGCGCTGCTGCGCCCCGGGCGGCATCGGGTAGGGCTGCTGCTGCGGCTGGTGCTTCTGCACGCCGGCAGGTATCGACCCCACATCGCCCTGGACTCCGATCAGCGTCTCGAGTTCGTCGTAGTACGGCGCGATGTCGCTGTACTCGAAGGGCCAATCCGCCATGTCGGCTCCGGGCACCGGGCCGAGCAGCGACAGTCCCTTGAAGTCGATGTCCCACATCCGGGTGCACTTGGTGTCCGAGTGCGGGAATGTGCCGCCGACCTGGTTGGCAAGGTCATTGACGTCGCCGACGTAGGTCTGCGCCGCGTTTTGGCCGGCGTTCTTGCGAAAAGTGCGGGGGAAGGCGATCGGGTCCGGCTGCTCGAAGTAGCGGTGAACCGACTTGAGCTCGTCGTTGGAGTGCATCGTCGGGAAGGGCCCGTTCCCGGCGAGGTTGTTGTAGTAGTTCGGTCCCTTCTCGAAGATCACGACGTCCCAGCCGGCTTCGGCGAGCACCATTGCCACCATCGAGCCGCCGGCGCCCGAGCCCACGACGATCGCCTTAGCCGGCATTGACACCGGCCGTTCCGCCCATCTTGGCGATGGCCTGTTGCCAGCCTCCGCGCATCAGTAGGCCGACGATCCCGTCGGTGCCGACCACGTCCCACTCGGGCGCCTCGACCTCGGCGTTGGTGTAGCCCCGCGGCTCGTTGTCCCCCGGCCACTTGATGTCCTGCCAACCGACCAGGTTCGCGTTGCCGCCGTACTCCGGGACGGCGTACATGCCCTCGACGGTGTGACCGAACAGCAATTGGGTGAAGGACAACGCTTTACCGTGGCCCAGGATCAAGTCCTGGCGCACCTTCGACACCTGGGTGAAGTCGCCGCCGGCCAGCTGGTCCAGCAGCGCGATGCCGTTGGTGTACTGCTGGCGATAGTCGGCGATCCGCTGTTGCCACGCGTAAGTCTGGGCGCGGTCGAGCGGGACGAAGTCGGCCATGTAGTCCTGGGTGCCGCCGGCGCGGTTGCTCCACGGCCCCCCCGCGTGCACCGCGGGTGGTGAGAAGGTGAACGCCGACAGCATGGTGTCCAGGTAGCCGACCACGTTGGCTTCGTGCGCCCCCGGATGGCCGTGCTCGAGCAGGTTGTCTTCCGGCCCGGGGATCAGCCGGCGGGTGGCGGCGTCGAGCACCGCGGCCTGGTGCGTGGTCAGGAATCGGTAGCCCGTGTCGGCCGAAGCGGCCGGCAGGACGCCGCGCATGGCGGCCAGCGGCAGCAGGCTCAGCCCGCCCAGAACCGCGCGCCGGGACACCGGCGCCGACGAGGTTGATCCGTTCGCGACCGTGTCGCCGGGCACGGCCGGAGTATGACGCAAATCAGCGTTCTCACCTGGGAAATGCGCGTGTGGCGGCGTGTCGGGAGCGGGCTGGGCGAGGCGTAGCGACAACGAGGCTTTCGCTCAGGCGATGTTTCGTTTTCGGTGTCTCGGTGGCGTCTTGGAGAAGGTTGCGGAGTCCGGGGGAGCGGTGACTCGGTCGGCTTCGAAGCGTTGGCAGCATGCTGGATCGATCTCCTGACGGCGACTCGCCACACAGGAAGCAACAGGCGCACCGACGTCTTCCGGAGTGTCTCTGAGATGAAAAGTGTTTAAACGGCAGCGGATCTGACGATGAGTTCCTAGACTCGCACCCCGGGGGGAGGGAACTGCTTTTGCTGGACATTGTCGCAGGCCGAAGGGCATCGTTGGCCAGATGACTGCGGACGACCCACCCACGAACTCCGTGGCGCCGTCATTTGGTTATCACCCCGACGTCGACCGCCTCGATGTTGCCCTTGATCGCGCGGCCGTCAGCCGTGCGCTGGTTCTGGATTACCCAGTACGTGGGCTCGTCGATAGCGTGCCCGAGTGCCGAGTGCTGTGGCAGCCAGACGTGCCACTGCCGGAAGGCATCTATTGGTTTGAGGGCATCGAACGCCCAATCCTTCTGCAAGTTGCCGTCGGCACAATCCCAGGCGGTTCCGCACTCGTTCCGCTGGCAGATCTTGACGATGACCATCCGCTGATGGCCGCGTGGGGATGGGCAGAGGAACTCTGGTCTCGAGCTGCGCTAGCCTAGATTTTTCGCGAAACTCCGCGTGACACGGTGTTGAGTTAGCGAAAGTGCCTGTCCTGCAAGGGATAATGAGATTTCTCTAGGATCCATTATTCCGAGCGGAGGCACTTTCTAGGTGAAGAGTGGCGCAGCGGTTTCTCAGGTGAAAGTGTCGGCGGACGGCCAGGGTGTCGTGTCGCACGCCGGGGTGGGCATGTTGCGCGAGCTGGCCGATTTGACCGGGTTGTCGGCGCAGCTCACCGCCGCGTTGGCCGACACCTATAACGGGGGCCGTGGATCCATGCGCCCGGGGCGGTGTTCGCTGATCTGGTCGCCGCGGTGGCCGACGGCGCGGACTGTGTTGACGGGGTCGGTCGGTTGTGGGGGGATCGCGAGCACGCCTTCGGTGCTGTCGGCTCGACTGCCACGCTGTGGCGGTTGGTCGATGAGCGCATCGACGCCGCCCATCTGCCGCGGATTCGGGCCGCTCGAGCCCATGCCCGGGCGCAGGCGTGGGCAGCCGGTGCGGCACCCGATCGCGAGGGGTGGCTGCATCTGGATGTAGATGCCACCATCACCGTCGACCATTCCGACAACAAGGAAAACGCCGCCGCGACCTGGAAGAAGACGTTCGGGCATCACCCGCTGCTGGTGTTTTTGGATCGCCCCGATATCGCCGCCGGGGAAGCGCTGGCCGGGCTGCTGCGAGCGGGCAACACCGGCAGTAACACCGCCGCCGACCACATCACCGTGCTGGGTCAGGCGTTGGCATCGTTGCCGCCGTCCTACCGCCCGGGCCCTGATAACCCCGACGCCCCACAGGTGTTGATCCGCTCCGATTCCGCGGGCGCGACCCACGGGTTCGCGGCGGCCTGCCGGAAATCAGGAGTGGGGTTTTCCCTGGGCGCGGTCATCAATGCGAGGGTGCGCCAGGCCGCCGAGGTACTCACCAACACCAATGCCTGGTATCCGGCGATCACCGCCGATGGCGGCATCCGCGACGGCGCCTGGGTCGCCGAGGTCACCGACCTGGTGGACCTGGCCAACTGGCCGGCCGGCACGAGGCTGATCCTGCGCAAGGAACGCCAGCGCGTTGCGGCCCGCGATCGGGCCGATCTCCCCGGCGGCGAAGAAACCGGCGAGCGGAATCCCGCCAAGCAGGTCCTCGATCGTCGACGCGTCATGGTCGGCGACCCTGAACATCCGCTGCCCACGCCCGTTGCAGGTGAACAACAGCGCGCCAACCGGACGCCCGGGCAGCTCCGCTCCCGCCCGCTCCACGGCCAGGCGCAGGTCCTTGTCGGCTCCCGCCGCGTCACGGACCTGGAACTGTACGGTCGCGCCGACCTCGACAACATCGCCGATCTCGATCGCCCCGGTCGATTGGTCGGCGCCGAGCAGGCCGCGGATCAGGAAGTCGCCCTGACCCGGAGCCGCCAGGTGCTCGTCGACGACGATCCCGATCTGCAGGCCGTGGCTGACCAGTTCCTGCTCGTCGCGGGGCAGCCCCTCGACGATCTCACGCAGGCGCTGCAGCGGCGGTCGGCCGCCCAGCTCGGTGATCAGTGCGCCGTCGGCGCCGGTGACGATGTAGGGGTCGCCGATCGGCCGGCAACCTTGCGACACGATCGGGATACCATGCAGGCCGGGCAGGCGCACGCCCACCAGGCCGGAGGTGAGCACGCCGTGGTCGCGGAACAGCCGGGTGTCGCCCGGTCCCCGCCCGCCGCTGACCACGCCGCCCACCGAGGTCGTTCCCGGCAGGTCGGTGTTGAGGTGCTCGATGAGCAGGCTCGACGGGAAGGTGTACGGGTCCGGCAGCAGCAGGTGCAGATCGTGTGCGGTCGGGTCGAACCGGTAACCGGTGAGCAGGCCACCCGAGCCGGTGCGCACGAAGTCCAGTTGGAGCGTCTCGGCGGCCAGGCCGGACGCCAGCCACACCGCCACCGCGGGCTCGTCTTCGATCTCGTGGCGGCCGGCGACGATCGCCTGGGCGACGCAACCGATCAGCGCGGGCGGCTCGAGCGTCTGCTGCACCGCGTCGAGGACGTCCACAGCCCTGTTGGTGTGTGATCGCGATCCGAGTAGCACAGCCAGCGACGACGCCTCACCCGCGAGCTCGTCGCGCGCGTGCGCTGCCGCCTCCACCGCGGCTTGGCGTGCGTCGGGCGCGGTGGAAACCCCGACTCCGATCCGCACACTCCTATGATGCGCCACCTCCGCTAGCCTGACTGTGGGCTGCTACTAGTCCACGAGGGGCATCGATGAGCGGAACGGGCGAGACCACCATCAGGGTGACCGGTTTGCACCCCGTCGGGCGTGGCGTGGATCGCCCGGAACATGTTGTGGTGGCTGGCGATGGCCGGGTGTTCGCCTCCGACAAGGCCTCAGCTGTCGCAGAACTCATCGATGAGCACACCGTCCTGCGCATCGGTCAGGCGGGCGGCGAGCCGAACGGGATCGCGCTCGACCGCAACGGCCACTTGCTGATCGCCAACTTCGGCTCGGGTGTGCTGCAGGATCTCGACCCGGTGACCGGCGCGATCACGGCGGTGCTAAGCGGACAACTCGATGGGCGCCCGTTGAAATGGTTGAACTTCGTTCTGGTGGATTCCGTTGGGGCGTTGTGGTGTTCGGTGAGCACGATGGCCGACGATCTCGTCGACACCATCGCGCGGGGGACCGCCGACGGGTTCATCTTTCGGGTCGCACCGGATCGCCAGTCGGCACGAGTGGTCGCCGACGCGGTGAGCTTTCCGAACTGCATGGCGCTGGATCGCGACGAGGACTATCTGTATGTGGTCCGCACGGTGGCCGCTGACGTGGTGCGGTTTCCGATCGAAGGCGAAACACTGGGCGCTCAAGAACGATTCGGCCCGCCGCTGGGTGGCCGCTGCCCCGACGAGTTCGGCCCCGACCACGGCCGGTTCCTTGCCGAACCGCAGGTTGGCCGCCGGTGGGGGATGGCCGACGGATGCGCGTTCGATGCCGTGGGAAACCTCTGGGTCACACTGGTTTTGGCCAACAGGATCGTGGCGATCGGCCCGGAAGGCCGAGCGACGGTAGTACTCGACGACCCCGACGGTGCGTTGTTGAGCGGCCCCACCAGCATCGCCTGGGGCGGGCAGGACATGCGCGACGTCTACATCGGCTCGATCCTGACCCCGTACGTTCTCAAAGGCAGAAGCTCGGTGCCCGGGATGCCGATGGTGCACCAGCGCCGGTCGCGCTAGCCGCGCCCGCCAGGTTCAGAGGGCCCCGGTCTCATGAAGTCCGGCATCGCGTCGTCCGGGTTGGGCGGGATCATCGATGCGGGCAAGCCCCACAGCTGCCGAATGGTGGCACCGCCGTCGACGATAAGTGTCTGACCGGTGATGCGGGCAGCCAGCTCGGAGGACAGGAACAACGCGGCGTTGGCGACGTCGTGCGCGCGGGGCGCCGCCAGCGGGTTGATTCCGTTGACGGCGAATTCGTTCGGCGGCTGGTCCTCGTTGCCGGAGCCCACATTGCCCGGCGCGACCGCGTTGGCGCGAATCCCGTACCGGCCCAGTTCGTCTGCGAAGGTCTTGACGAGCGAGATGACGCCGGCTTTGGCGGCTCCGTAGGCGGCATGGTAGGTCGCCGATGCAATGCCGTCGACCGATGCGAGCGCGACCAACGATCCACCGCTGCCCTGGCCGATCATGTATCTTGCCGCGGCCTGAAAAAGATAGAACACCTGGGTCAGGTTGTAGTGGATTGCCGCGTCCCACAACTGGGTTGGGAAGTCCTCGACCTTCGACCAGGTCGCACCACCGATGATGTCGACGCACACGTCGACACCGCCCAGCGCTGCGACGGCGTCGTCGATCGCCCGACCGACCTGCACGGGGTCGGTCATATCGGCGACGATCGGGATGGCAGTGCCTCCCCTGCCGACGATCTCGCCGACGACGCGATTCGCGCGCTCCTCGTCGATATCAATACAGGCCACCGAGGCACCCGCCTCGGCAAGGGCCAACGACGTGAACCAGCCGTGGCCCGCGCGCTCGGGGATGTAGCCCGCACCCGACACCACCGCACGCTTGCCCGATAGTCCCAAATCGATCACGGCCGGCTCCCTCGCGTCCCAACCAGTTCAGCCGCGCCGGTGATGGCTGACGGCCGTACGGTTGGAGTATCGAGACAGCCTCGACCACTGTCAACGACGACTCACGGCGCCCGGTCTCCAGGCCCCGGCTGTTGTCGGACAGCATGCGAAGTGTCGAGCCTTCGGGACCTACCTGTACTTATCACTCGCGAAAGCGGCAGGCCATCTTCTCAGAATCAGTTGTATTGGAGTGCTGTGACTAGCATGACCGCGCAGCCGAGCACGACGAGTCGGGTTAATCGAGTCCAGCGTTGTCCGCCTTTGGTCCTTCATCGGTTTGCTTGCCCCGCAACGGCTCTGCCAGCTGTGCACCCAAGGAGACGAGCCCTCGGCCGACCACCGCGAGTACCCGGTTCGTCGTGGTCCCGACGGCTTCGATAGTGGCGAAGGCGGCATCGAGCAGGCTCGGAACGTGGAAGTCCTCCCAGGTCTCGACCTGGTGCTGGCGCGCCTTCGCGAAACTGTCGAACTCGTCGCGCAGGGCGCAGCGCTTTTTGGCCAGCTCTCGCACCGATGAGAATCGGAAGCCATCGATGGCCGCTGACTTCGCGAAGCGGTCCAATCGTTCCTTGGCGTCCCGGTAGATGTGGATGTCTTCCCGGAGATGGTGGTCGACGAGGTCGCGAGCTTCATCGATCGCCCGCAACAGCTGCTCGGGTTGCGTCGCCTCGATTCGCGCGAGGCTCAGCCGTTGCCATTTGTGCAGCGATTCTTCGGCGATCACCAACAGGCTCAACGCGTCGCCAAGCCGGTTGTCGTTGATCGCATTTCGTAGCTTCGCGGCGCGCTGCTGCACGGGCAGGGTGTGATCGAACGACGCCAGAATCCGCACGATGTGGTTGCGTAGTTGCTCGACGGCGACGTTGAGCGCCGGCCCCAAAGCGGCCACCGAATCCCAGTACGCATCGGGGAGCGACCCGTATTTTTCCAACGAGTCAACCATCCGCGAGATCGTCAGGTTGTTGCCTAGGACGTCACCGGCGCGGTGTGCCCGGGCTACTTCCAGCACGAGCTCGACTTTGTCCTCCACGCGACGGACGGCGTCTTCGACCTCAGCAACCGCGGACTTCAGCGCCATCTGCACCGCAATCATCTGCGCCGACATCATCGCTTCCGGGCCGAGCCCTGCCGGCCGCCACTGCAGTGGTGTCAGGAACTGGCCATCCTCAACGAGTGTCGTCAGCCGAAAGAAGCCGTCGCTGCCGGGAATCAGCTCGCCATCCTTCAATGCGTTCAGGATGTCGCGGTGCAGCTGAACGTACTTGCCGGAGTCAGCCAGCACAGACGTCAGCCCGGCGAACCCGCCCGCCGCATTCGCGAGCGCGGCGCCGTCGATCCCGGCGACTCGCATGGCTTGCCCGGCTATCGCGCGCAGTCGTGTCAGATAGGACTCGACAGCGGCGGGGTCACCGCCCAGCAGCAGGGCCTCGTCGTGGAACGACACCACGACCCCGTCTGTATCGGTCTCGGAATCGGTCACTGCCGACATGTCGGACACCTCGGATGTGCTCACAGCACCCCCAATAATCCGTCGGCACGCAAGCAGGCCGAGAGTTGGCGGGTAATTGTCGGCTAGCGAGTGCGGACGTTACACCCATGTTTCCACCCCAACCCCCCGGTTTCCCGTCTATTGGATAGGAATTCACCCGGGACGAGGAGTGGTCGTAGCCGTACCGGCACGACGACAGCGCCACGCGTACCCGTGGCCGCGGGTGATGACGCCACGGGGTCGACCACAGTTCCCGAAAGTCAAGGGCGTCAGCCCTGGCGGTCGACTGAGCGCCCGAGATAAGCCATGAGCCGAGCGGTCGGCGTCGAGTCTTCCGGCGCGGATCGCGCCGGCCCGAAGCCGCCCGGGCGCCGCAACACATCCGCCGGCACGGACTCCACCAGCTGGCGGCATAGCGTCAGCAGGTCATCCGGCAGTTCAGCCAGTCGGCCTTGTGAACGGTGTACGTCCCAGCTGTGTAGAGCCAGGTCCGAGACGGGATAGGTCAGCGCCCGGCGCAGCGCAACCTCGCCCTCCGGCGACATCCGCGTCGCGTCCAGGTCGACGCCCGGCAGGGCATCTCGCAGCCGCGCCGCCAGCTCGCGAAGCCGTGCGGCCGGATCCTCGGACACCCAGTCGTCCGGCTGGGAGGGGTTGCCCCAGACCTCCCCGTCCTCGATGAGCGTCACGATCTTGGCCGCGCTGCCGGTTGCGTGAGCCACGAGGTCACGCACGGTCCAGCCCTCGAGGTTGGACGGCTGGTCGAAGCTTTCCGGCGAAATCTGGTCCACGGCGTCGATGAGCAGGTCGATCGCCTCGATGGCCATCGCGCCGATCCGTGTGTTCTCGTTCATCAGCGCATCGTAGGAGCGCTGTGTGACTTACCCCTTCCCGGAGCGCAATGAAATGGTCCGGACGTGTCACAGCTCAAAAGGCACGTACTCGGCCCGCCGGTCATGGTCAGCCTGGCCTGGCTGCCGCTGGCGGATCGGCGCTGTCCCTGGCTCCTCTGTCAAGCGGGTGATGACTGATGTTTCCAGACAAGCGAGACGGTCCTCCGGCGCACCAGGTGTGCGGATAAACGGCAGTCGCCCCGCCCCCTGCGGGCGGTCGATGCCGACCGTGAAGGAACCGCCTGTGGATATTGTTCAAAACCTGACCGTGGTGCCACCACTAGCCATCCCACTGCCACCTTGCCCACACAATTTGCGGGCAGGAAGAACAACTATTCTTGACCCGCGGCTCGTCGCGCTTGCTTCATCTCACCAAGTTTGAGCGCAAGTTCTTCCGAACGAACGTTCTGCCAATAACATTCGGTGTCCCGTTCGGGCCGAGTGTGGTGTTGCCGGTCAACATCCCGCTGCCCACCAAGATCGTCACCGATGTGTTGCCGCCAATCGACATCGCCGCCGAATGCGGTGATGCTCCCGACGTCAAAAACCTCGATGCGCATGTGCGCCGGATGATGCAAACGGGACTCAACGTTCTGGGCCGCCCAGCGCCACTTCCCGATGGTGGGCTGACGGCCGCGTCAGCTTGGCCTGCTGCCAATTTCCAGACCGGCCAGCTCGCAGGTGCCCTCGAACACCACCCTGCCGAACTCGCGCACGGTGCACTGCAGTCGACCGGCAAGGTGCTCGAAGTCGGTGTCGACATTGCGCCGCGCCGCGGGCAGCGGCACCGGCAAGACATGCGGATCCACGCCGGCGCCGTCTCCGTCCAGATCGATCTGGTAGCGCGGCGTGCGCGCGCGCACGGTCCAGCGTCCCTCGCTGACGTGCGATCGCACCAGCGCCGGAGGCGTCACTCGGATCACCCGCTTACCGACTCGCACCACGACTCCGGTGACATCTCGGCGGATCGGACCGAGCTGAAGAAGGCCACCCGAGAATGCGACCGAGACGTCAGCGCCGCCGAAATCGTGTGCCTGGCCCCACCACCAGCGCTCGGGAAAGCCCGCGCCCCAGTTCCGTTCCGCGTACAGCAGGGCGCCGTCGAACGACCAGGTGCCTCCGCTGAATTCGACGGTGCCGCTTGACTTCCCGCCAAGCCGGTACGGATGCCAGTACTGGTTGAGGAACGGGATCGAGGAAAAGATGCCGCCGCCGCCGAAGGCCTTGGGCCATTTGAAGGGATCGGCAAAATGCAGGTCAAGGTGGATGTCGTCAAGGTCGATCTGGAGCCGATCGGTGCCCGCCGCCAAACGCCCCACGGGACCCGTCCCGGCGTGTACTGAGAAGGGGGACGAGTCGGCTTCGGCACCGTCCAGGGCCGCGGAGCGCACAACGCCGCCGGGGTGCAGCGCGACCGCGACCGTGGCCCAGTCCCCGTCCCGGTTCCGGTTGACGCTGCACAGTGCGACGACGACGCGACCCGAGGCGGAATCAGTGAGGCGCCAGAACCAGCCCTCCATTTCGCACCCATGCGTAGGCACTGGATCGCCGAAAGGCACATCGGCACCGGTGCGCCGATAGGCGTTGACCAGTGGCTTGGCGGCGCCGGTCGCTGCCCATCGCAGGTACGTAGCGGTCATCGGTGTTCCGCCAGAACACGTGCGGCATCGGTCCGCACGGAGGCACGCCGCCTCTTGCCCGGTGGTGTGGACGTGGGCACCGGGTCATAGGCGGCGGGATCGGCAAGGTACGCGCGAAAGAGCCGGGCCATCGCCGCCGCCTGATAGCCATCGACGAACCGGTGGTCCAGCTCGATCGCCAGCGGCAGCACCGGACGCACGACGGGTTTACCGTTGCGAGCCAACACCTTGTCGGTGACCGCACCCACGATGATCACGATCGGCAGGTCCGCCACACGGGCATCGGCTGAGTCATTGCGATGCCGGTCACTCGGATAGGTTGACGACGTCCGGCCCGGGCGTCTCGGCGTAGAGCTTGTCGATCTCCGCGGAATACTTCTCGGCGATCGGGCGGCGTTTGAGTTTCATTGTTGGGGTGAGCTCGTCTCCGCCCGGCTCCCACGGGGTACCGACGATGAGAAACCGCTTGATCTGCTCGACGCGGGACAGTTTGGAGTTTCCCTCCAGGACGGCGGCGGTGAGCAATTCCCTGGCCTCGGGACGCTGCGCGAAAGCGGCGGCCGACGGGTCGGCTATGCCGAGCGCGGCGGCCTGCGCGGCGGCGGCCTCACGATCGAGGACGACGAGCGCCGTCACGTACGGCTTGGCGTCACCGAAGGCCACCACCTGGTCGATCAACGGAGACGTGGCCTGGATCGCCATCTCGATGTTGTTGGGAGAGAGATTCTTTCCCGCTTCGTTGACGAGCAACTCCTTCTTGCGGTCGACGATCGTGACGGAACCTTCTGCGTCGAGGGTGCCGATGTCACCGGTATGCAACCAACCGTCGGCGTCGATCGCGTCGGCGGTCTTCTCCGGCTGATGCCGGTAGCCTCGCATCACGACCGGTCCGCGGATCAGCAGCTCGCCGTCGTCGGCCACCGAGATCTCGACGCCGCGCAACGCCTTTCCCACCGAACCGACCTTGTTCGCGCCTGGTCGGTTGGATGTCGCGCCACCGGCGTTCTCCGATAACCCCCACACTTCGTAGACGGGAATGCCCAGACCCCAGAAGAATTCGAGCGTTTCGACCGGTATGGGTGCAGCAGCGGTTACTCCCCATCGCAACTGGTCCAGCCCGAGGGCGTCGCGCACCTTGGCCAGCACCAGGCGGTCGGCGATCGTGCGGCGGATGGCAAGTGACGTGGACAGGGCCTTCCCGGCCAATGTTTTGCGGGCGGCACGGACACCGGTATCGATGGCCCACAGCGCTAACCGCCGCCGGATTCCGGTCGCCTCGGTGCCAAGTTTGGTTTCGATTCCGGCTTTAATCTTGTGCCACACGCGGGGTACTCCTAGCCACACGGTGGGGCGAGCATCCGGCAGCGCCTGCGCGATCGCCCTGGGGTCGGCGACATCGGTCACCTGCACTCCCAGCACCATGTTGGCGTAGTGCCCGGTGACCCGGTCGGCGATGTGCGCATGCGGCAGGTATGAGGTGATCCGATCGGTGTGCCGAAGGTCAATGAGCTCGACAACCGCCGAGAACTCGGCCATCACATTGGCGTGGGTAAGCTCGACGCCCTTGGGCGGCCCGGTGGTTCCCGAGGTGTAGATGAGGGTCACGACGTCGTCTGGCCGGACCGCCCGCCACGCCGACTCGAAATCGAAATCGGCTGTGGTTCCCAAAGCTTCGAGCTCTTCGAGGGTCAGGCAGCCTTCGGCGCCGACTTTGGCGTCGACGACGATCACGTGAGCGAGGTCGCCCCCGGCCGCCCTCACAGCGGGCAGAAAATCTTTTTCGGTGAATACGATCCGGTTCTCAGCGTTGCTGAACAAATACCGGATCTGATCCGGCGCCGAGGTGTTGTAGATCGAGAACGGGATCGCGCCCAGATGCATGACGGCGGTGTCGGCCAAGTGGAACTCTGGCCGGTTGCGCAGCATGAGACCGACCGTGTCACCGCGCTCGACACCAAGCGCCGCCAGACCGGTCGCGATCTTCCGTACCCGATCGGCGTACTGGCGCCACGTGATGACCACTTCGTCACCAACTGTCCGGATGGCCACCGAGTCAGGATTTAAGGCCGCAGTTTCCTGAAAAGCCTGTGGCAGCGTGGACACCAGTACCCCACTTCGGTGCCGAACCATCGTTGCATCGACTTCGGTCATTTCCGTACCGCTCCTTCGATCACGAAACCCGTCCGTCGCCGCGGTGGGTCGGCAAGGTCGCGGCCTAAAACCTGCGCCGTTGATCTGGCCTTCGGAAGGGGACAAGGTCCTGACATTGTGGGTCGATTATTCACCTGTGCCCGCGTTCGGTCACCTCACGAGGCGATCGAGGTGCGTGACGGCCGACGGCGGCCGCATCAGCGGTTGCGTGACGGGTCGACCAGCCCCGACGCAGTGTGGTGTCGCCCGCTGGGTTCCGATGCCGCCTTCGCCAGGCTCAGCCGGGCTGGCCTGAGTCCGTTGCTTGGGCGCATGATCAGCAGAGGATGACGCGCGGGCACCGCCTGGCTTGCAGTCGATAGTTCTTGGAGGTGCGAGGTGGCTGACCGACGCCGGCTCGGCATCCAGGATGCCCTGTGGTTGGAGATGGACCGCTCCAACAATCTCATGGTGGTCGACACGGTGGTCTGGACGGCCGACCCGCTCGACTGGAGCCGGGTGCGCCAGGTTCTTGAGGAGCGGCTCATCATCCGCTACCCCGTGTTCCGCAGCCTGGCGGTCAGGGACCGCGACGGCTCGTGGTGGTGGGAGGTCGACGACGACTTCGACTTCGGGGAGCATGTCACGGTCGTGGACCTGAAGGATCCCGACGACGGTCGTGAGTTGCAGGCGCTGGTGGCCGGCCACCGCACCGAAATGTTGGACCGCAAACGGCCGCTCTGGCAAGGTATTTGGGTGAACCGCTACCGGGGCGGCAGCGCCATGATCATGCGGACGCACCACGCCGTCGCCGACGGGATGCGCATGGTCGAGTTGGCGATGAGCCTGTTCGATGCGTCGCCCGTCGGAGGTCCGATCCGCGGCCCTGACATCGTGCAGCACGCGGCGCGCCCCCGGCCGCCGGGGCAGCCGATGAAGGATCGGCTGCGGACCGGAGCCGCCGGCGCGGCGGCTCGGGCGACGGCCACGGCGCAGCGCGCGAGGTCGCTCCTGGAAGAGACGCTGAGCGACCCGCTCGGACGGGCGACGGACGTGGCGGGTGGCGTCGTCGGGGCCGCCGGCGGACTGCCTCGAATTCTGGGTCGTGCCGCCGACTTTGGTCGCCTGGCGTTAGAAAACCCGGTGGGGGTAGGTCACACGATCACCACGTCGGCGTGGGCGACGGTGTCCGACGTCGCCGAGTCCGTACGCTCCACCATGCGGGCGGCGGTGCCGGGCAGTGGCGCGCTGATCGATGTGTTCTCGGCCGCGCCGGGTGACGTGGACACGGTCCGCAAGCTGCTGATCGGCACCCGCAACGACTCGACACTGTGGACGGGGACAGCGGGCCTCGATAAGGGGGTGGCATGGTCGGAGCCTGTCTCGCTGGCCAAAGTGAAGGCCGTGGCCAGGGCGAACAACTGCACGGTCAACGACGTGCTGGTGACGAGTGTGGCCGGAGCGTTGCACGACTACCTCGAGGCCCACCACGTCCGCTGCTCCTCGGTGACCTTCATGATCCCGGTCAACCTCAAGCCGGTCGACGTGACGCTGCCCGACAATCTCGGTAATGAGTTCGCCCTCGTGCAACTCGAACTGCCGACCGATCAGCCCGATGCCCTCCGAGTGTTGGCCGTGGCCAAGCGGCGGATGGGCCGGATCAAGCACGGCCACGAGGCGGCCGTGGCGTTTCGCCTGCAGGAGACCATCGCCGGGTTCAACAGGCAGCTCTACGAAGCGTCGGTGGAGCTGTTCACCAACCGCACGATCGGCACGCTCACGAACGTGCCCGGCCCACCGATGCAGGCATACCTGGCCGGCAGCAAGGTGGAGGGCATCGTCGGGTGGGCACCCGTATCGGGCAACCAGCCCATGAGCTTCACCATCTCTACCTACAACGGCGAGGTGGTCGTGGGCATCGCCTGTGACAAAACTTTGGTGCCCGACCATGAGTCGATCGTCGACGGCTTCGCCGTCGCCTTCGACCGGTTACTGGCGGCGACCCCCGGCGTCACCACCTGAACGGCCCGTTGCTTCTCAGGACATCATCTAGCCGAGGCGGCGGACAGTTAGGGGCCGGACTTCGGCGATGCGGGCATAGTCCCCATCGACGTGCACCACCCCAAGCCCATGATGGACAGCCGTTTCAGCGATCAACAGGTCGCGGATCGGGGTGCGGTGCCACAGCCACCGGTCCCGGCCCGGTTCGCCCGGGTGGGGCTCGTAGCCGCTGTCGAAGGACAGGCGCTCGTAGCTGCGGCCCATGCTGTTGACGCGCCGGACGGTGACGTCGGTCAGCGGCGGAGGCGGCGCGAAAAACCCCTCCGGCTTTTCGAGCCAGCCTTTCTCGCCGTACAACTCCAGGGTCGCGGTCACCTCGCCATTGACCCGCTCGACTTTCTGCGCGTCGGGGAGCGGCCGCTGCAAGCGAAACGCCGCGAGCACGATTTCGTCGCGGAAGGCGTGCGTCGCGAGGGCAATGGTCCGCCGTGCCACCGGAAGCTCGCTGGGCTCGCGATCCAGGTAAGTACCCCAGGAGCGGGCGTAGAAGCCGCCCGTCCTGGTAAACGGCCTCACCGCATGCGAAAGGGGATTGGCGCCACCACGGCGCCGACGCGGATCGGCATCGTCTGCTGCGGCCACCGGAGAATCGGTCTGTTCCATGTCCTGCATCTAGCCCCTTTTCCGCTGAATACCGCTCGGCGCGAGACGGGCCTCCGTCAGACTAATGCGGCCGACCGGGGCCCGTTGTCGAGGGGCTGCCCGCGTCTAGCATGTGCGTGAAGCATCGCCAACTGCCAGGCAGGGGAAACCTCATGGTCGAGATTCACGTAGAGCGGACCATCGCCGCGCCGACGGAACGGGTCTTCGATTGGCTGGCCGACCCGGAAAGTTTGACTGCCGCTCCACTGGTTCTCAAGGCCGGTTGGGCGACCGGCTATTCGGCGGCCAAGGTGGGTGCCCTGCGAAGGGTGGTCGCGATTGGCTCGTGGTTCCGCGAAGAGATCACAGCCTACGACCGGCCGCGCAACTACTCATACCTCATCGTCGGCTCCTTCCCGCCGTTCGATCACGAGGGCGGCACCCTGACGTTCTCCCCGTCGGGCGATGGCACGCACGTCGACTGGCTGAGCCACTACACCCACCCGGCGCGCTCCGGGGGCAAGCTGACCGAGGCGGTCACCTCTCGGCTGCTTCGCTCAAGCTTCCTCGCGGTCCTCGCCGGCTGCGCGAAGGCACTGGAGAGCGAATCGGCCACGCGCTGAAGGTTCTTGGTCAATGACTCAGAATCCTGCCGAACCTCGGGTGCCCGTCATCGACATGTGGGCGCCGCTCGTCCCGTGCGCCGAGATCATCGAGGACCTGCGGGCCGGATTTCCCGCCGAACAGCTGCAGTACCTGGAGGTGTTCACCAAGAGAACGGTCGGCGCCGAGCAGTTCAGCGATTACGCGCAGTCGCTGCGCCAGAACGACGACCACATACTGGAGTCCCTTGACGCGGCCGGCATCACCCGCAGCGTGATCAGCGGGTTTGATGAAAAGTCAACGTGCGGGATCACTTTCGTGCACAACGCCGCAGTGGCCGCCGTGGCGGAACGCCATCCCGACCGGTTTGTGCCCTTCGCCGGCGCCGATATCATGGCCGGGAGTTCCGTGGTGGACGAATTCGAGCGCTGGGTGCTCGAGCGCGGTTTCCGGGGGCTGAGCCTGCGGCCGTTCATGATCGGACGGCCCGCGACCGATCCCGCCTACGTGCCGTTCTACGCCAAGTGTGTCGAACTCGGTGTGCCCCTTTCGATTCACACCTCTGCCAATTGGACCCGGACGCGGCCCAGCGATCTCGGCCATCCCCGCCACATCGACGAGGTCGCCTGCGGCTTCCCCGAGCTCACCATCCTGATGAGCCACGGCGGCTACCCGTGGGTGCTTGAGGCATGCCTGATCGCATGGAAACACCCCAACGTCTATCTGGAATTGGCCGCGCACCGTCCGAAGTACTTCACCGCGCCCGGCGCCGGATGGGAGCCGCTCATGCGCTTCGGGCAGACGACAATCCGCAACAAGATCCTCTACGGCACTGGCGCATTCCTCATCAACCGGCCCTATACGCAACTGTGCGACGAGATGCGCGCGTTGCCGATTCAGCGGGAGGTCCTCGACGATTGGTTGTGGCGAAACGCCACTCATCTACTCCAGACTGCCGATAAAGATGACCGTCTGGTGTGACGTACCGGCCGGCGCGCCGGTCGTAGTGCAATACCGCAACCGAGGGATGAATTCCGGAACCATTGGAATCAAATGCATTTGGCGTAACCTGCGGCGTTTCGATACCCGGTTAGGCAGTGGAACTTCAGTCGGCGCAGACCGGCGACGTGGCCCTCTGCTCAGAATCAGTCGTACAGGAGCGCTTTGACTATCGTGACCGTTTGTTCAGCACGACGGATCGGGTTCCTCGAGCCCGGCGCTGCCGGCCTGACATTCAGAGTCTATGCCGTGGATTATATTTCGTTGTTCCTCGGTGCGTTTATCCCGTAACGGCTCTGCTAACTGTGTGCCCAAAAAAATGAGCCCTCGGCCGACGGCCGCCAGTGCACGGTTCGTCGTGGTTGCGGCGGCTTCGATGCTGGCGAAGGCAGCATCGAGCAGGCTCGGAATGTGGAAGTCCTCCCAGGTCTCGACCTGGTGGTGGCGGGCCTTTGCGAAACTGTCGAGCTCGTCGCGAAGGGCGCGGCGCTGTTTGGCCAGCTCTCGCACCGCCCAGAATCGGAAGCCGTCGAGGGTCTCTGGCCTCGCGAACCGGTCGAGTATTTCCTTCGCGTTCCGGTAGATGTGGGCGTCTTCCCGGAGATGATGGTCGACGAGCTCGCGAGCTTCATCGATCGCTCGCAGCAGCTGCTCTGGTTGCGTCGACTCGATTCGCGCGAGGTTCAGACGCTGCCATTTGTGCAGCGACTCCTCTGCGATCACCAGCAGGCTCAAAGCGTCACCAAGCCGGTTGTCGTTGATCGCGTTTCGCAGCTTCTCGGCGCGCTGCTGCACGGGCAGGTTGTGATCGAAAGACGCCAGGATGCGCACGACATGGTTGCGTAGTTGCTCGACTGTGACGTTAAGCGCCGGCCCTAGGACGGCCACCGAATCCCAGTACGCATCGGGTATCGACCCGTACTTTTCCAGTGAGTCAACCATCCGCGAAATCGTCAGGTTATTGCCTAGAACGTCGCCGGCGCGCTGTGCCCGGGCAACTTCCAGCACTAGCTCGACTTTGTCCTCCACGCGACGGACGGCGTCTTCCACCTGAGCAACCGCGGACTTCAACGCCATCTGCACCGCGATCATCTGCACCGACATCATCGCGTCTGGGCCGAGCACCGCCGGTCGCCACTGAATTTGTGCCAGGAACTGGCCATCATCAGCCAGTGCCGTCATCCGAAAGAAGCCGTCGCTACCGGGAATCAGATCACAATTCTTCAACACGTTAACGCTATCGCGATGCAGCTGAACGTACTTGCCGGTGTCGGCCAGTAGAGACGTCAGCCCGGCGAGCCTGCTCACGGCGTTCGCGAGCGAGGCGCGGTCGATCCCGGCGACCCGCATGGCTTGCCCGGCGGTCGCCCGCAGCCGGATCAGGTAGGACTCGATAGCGGCAGGGTCACCGCCGAGCAGGAGGGCCTCGTCGTGGAACGACACCACGACCTCGTCGGTATCGGTCCCGGTATCGGTCACCGCCGACACGTCGGACACCTCGGATGTGCTCATGGCACCCCTAATAATCCGTCGGCTGCAAGCAAGCAGGTCGAGAGTTAGCGGGTACTTATCGGCTAGCGAGTCCGAACATTACACCCATGCTTCAAGCGAACCCTCCAGTTCGACGTCTGTTGGGTGGGAATTCACCCAGAATGAGAACTGGGTCGCAGCCATACCGGCAGCACGACGACGGCACCAGGCAGGGCGTCACGTGCGTCCACACGGAGACCACTGCCTTGTTCAAGGGAGTTCAGTCGCTGCCGCGGTGGCCGGTTAAGGTTGGTCAGCCCCCAACACCGGATGCTCGAACGTGCGATGCGCGAATGGGCGCGCACGGACCCGGCCGCCGCCGCCAATGTTCGCGGGGCCGACCGGCGCCTGCTGCGCGTGGTCACCAAGGCCTACAGCGACTACGGGCTCAGCCCGGCCGACGCCAAGCTGCGCGCCGAACTTGACCTATGCGGCCGGCATCAGGCTCCTGCACCTGGCCGCCACCGCCGAACAGGCACAAAACGCGACGGAACGGGAACGATTCCTGGAGCTCATGTTGGCCGGCCTGCTCGGAGTTCCTGAAAACGAGCTAACTGCCGTCACGACACCCCGAGCGGGGGTCGGGTCAGCCGGAACACCGCTGGTGGCGTAGCCTCAACCACTGAGCCGTTTCGTTGTCAGCGGTGGTCCACCGCTGTCCCCGCGGGTGACACCCACAGGCAATGTGATTCCTCCGTCGCCCGGCGCCTGCCGGGTGGTCGATGTCGACCGTGAAGGAACTGCCTGTGGATAGCGCAAAACTTGGTGTCACCACCGGCCATCCCACTGCCACCCTGCCCGCACCATTTGCGCAGCGTTATGACGACGGGGTGCACTCAGTGCCGATAGCGACACATTGCGTGGCAGGACTACGCCGCCACGACCCGGTCAGGCTCTGCGTAGCTCGCGAATTAGGCCATGACATCGACGGTGGGTGGTGGCCACGCGCCGACCGAATGTCGAATGAATTGCCCGCCCTCATTGCGGTCCTGACCCCGCTGCTCGGTGACATCACGTCCATCAACGTCAACTGGCCATCGCTACAACGACCACCCGACTTGAACTGGCGGGGATGGGAACACAAGCGCCAGCATGTGATGACCGTCAGCGGGTGGGATGCCTGTGTGAATCTCCTGATCATCCCCTATGCGACCAACACCGCGCTCGCCCTGATGGTGCTGCGCCGCGCAGCCAATCTGCCCATCAACTCCGGGGACCTTAACAAACCCGCATTCCTGACCGCTGGGTCGATTCTGCTTGCCGCACAAGGGCAATGCGCGCAGAGCGATTGCAACGACTCCCGTCCGCGACAGCTGCTCACGGCCCGACCGATAGCTTCGAAGTAACGCCAAACTGTCACGGACAATGGCGTTCCGACGTAAAGTGTTCTAGATCATCGCGATCGGGGAGATCTTTGCGCCAATCGCCAACGCCCCGGCCAACTCTCGGCCCGTGTCGTAATCGAACACCACATGCCCGGCGGCGACGTTCACGTCCCGCTGGAAACGCTGCATCGGGTTGGACAGGAACTGCGCGCTGGCACCGGAGGCCCCCAGCAGGTCATTGATGATCGCCCGGCTCTCCTGCACGGTGTGGGCGGCGGCCAGCCGCGCGTCGGCGCGCACGGACCGGCTCACCCGTTCGCCGTCGGCGACGAGGCGCTCGATGCCGTCGGCGGTCTCGGCGATCAGCGCCCGCAACGCGCGCAGCCGCACCCGCGCGTCCCCCAGCCGGATCTGGGCGGCGGGCTGATCCTTTTGCACCACACCGCTATACGCCAGGACGCGGCCGCCCAGCCGGTCGGCGAACAGGTCGGTCACCCGCTCGGCGGCGCCGAGCACCGGCATCGCCGCCACCAGCGCCAGCGCGGGAACCATCGGCCACCGGTAAGTCGGCACCCCGTGCGCACGCGCTCCGGGTGCCGTCCCGGCGTAGATGTCGGCCACCGCGACCATGCGGTGCTCAGGAACGAAGGCGTCGGTGACGATGACATCGTGGGAACCGGTGCCGCGCATGCCCGCGGTCTGCCACGTATCGGCGACACCGACCTCGTCGGCGGGCAGCACCGCGAGTACCGGGTCGATGCGGTCCGGCCGCTCGATGAGCGCCCCGACGATCACCCAGTCGGCATTCATCGCACCCGTCGCCCAGGACCATTTGCCGGTCAGGCGCACGCCGCCGCCGGCCGGGACGCCGCGGCCGGTCGGGGCCAGCGGTGCCGGCGCCAGCACCGGTCCCGACGCGAACACTTACTACTGGGCTTGCGGGTCGAACAACGCCAGCATCCAGTTGTGCAGCGCGTAGAAACCCAGCGTCCACGCGCTCGAGGCGCAGCCGTGGGCCATGCGCCGAACCGGTTGCAGCAGTTCGGGAAAAGGCGCCTGAAGTCCGCCGAACCGGGCGGGCAGCAACAACCGAAACAGGTTGGTCTGCCGGAACTCGCTCACCGTGGCCGTGGGCAGCCGGCGCAGCCGCTCGGCCACCTCGGCGCGCTCGGCCAGCCGTGCGACGAATTCGTCGGTGATCCCGTGGAGCGGGCGGTCATCGACCACGGTCATGCGGTCGACCGTAACATGCCTTTTTGTGCGGCCCGCGTGGCCATCTGACGTCCGGCGAGCAGACGCAGAATCGCATGTGGGAGGTCCGCGTGATGCGATTTCGCGTTTGCTCGCAACGAAGTTCGCGCAGGCCGGCGACCCGGAGCCCGTGCGAGGTTGCGCCGCGCGTAGGTTCCTCGAGCACCCGGTCGGCCTTGGCGAACCCGCCGAGATGGTTCTCGCCGGGGACGCAAGATGAACTCGGCGTCGGGCATTCCGAGACTGGTATGTGTGCCGCTCCTGCCTACTCGCTGGTCGCGACGGTCAACCCGAGCTCGGTTGCTCGAGCGGCGAGTTTGTCATCGAAGGTGGCGATCGCAGCGTTGTGCTGCTGCGCGCTGTAGAGCACGCAGCAGTCCGGCATCTTCAGCAGGGTGGTAGCGCGCAACTCACCCAGGCGACGGGCAGCGCTGGCCGGAAGGTCGAGGCTCTCGATCTGCAACTGTTCCAGCAGCCGGTGGAGCTTGTCGGCTTGCCCGGCCCGGGCGGCACCGACGGAGACCTCGGCGAGCGTGACAACGCTGGCGGCGAATGCCTCCAGCGCACGCGCCCGCAGCAGAGCAGTCGCGTCGGTATGGTGCGCGTCGGCCGACTCGAAATGCCCGATCAACACGCTCGCGTCGAGGATGATCACTTGGGCCAGTCCTGGCGCAGCTCCTCAAGGTAGTCGGTTCCGAAGACACCGGCCAGTGTGCCGCTAGTCTTTTCGACCGCTTGCTGGCGTTGGCGAGCGACTTCGGTGTGATCGTGCACGAGGGTGTTCCGGCCCGCGAGGATCAGTTGACGCAACAGAGCGCCCGGCTTGTTGGCGAGCTCGGGCCACGTGCGACGGGCGATCTCGAGCGCATTCGTGATGTCGTCAGTCTCGGTGATGGCGTGGCGCCGGTGGTTGGTGGGCATCTGCGCAAGTGTAACACCGTGTGTGTAGGTGTAACACCGTGTCGTCCGGCGAGAACTACCGGGTTGCACGCGATGGATGCGTTGGGCGTTCGAGCTCGCCCAAGGCCCGACGGTTATCCCACTCGCGCGCTCAACGGCTTCGGTGAAACTTGGGCAGGCGCTGAGTTGCCATCGCAGATCGCCTCTTTGTCGGTGTGCGTGCGTATGTTCGCCGCATGAGTGGTTCCAGGTCGAGCTCGGGTGGCGGGTTCGGTGCGTTGGTGCTGGTACTGCTGCTGATCGCTTTCATCAGCAAGTTCATCTGGTGGATTCTCGGGACGGCGGCACTGATCGGGCTGTCCTTTCTCGGGCGGGCGGTCGCGCAGTCGTATGCCCGGCGGTCGGCGAAGCTAGCGCGGTATCGGGCGGCCATCGCCGCGTGCGCCGATCAGCAGCGCAACTGGGTGCTGCAGGGCGACGACCGCGGCATCTATGGCCCCGAAGGCGCCGAACTCATGCACTACATCTATCCGGTGAGGGGTCAGGTGAGGCGGCTGAACCCGAGGCGCTAGGGGGCCGGTTGCTACCATCGCGCGATGAGTCGGATCCGATCCGTTTCACGGCGGGACGCGCTGAGATACGCCGGCGTCGCACCGGTACTACTCGGCGCTAGCGCGTTGCTGGGCGCCCCGCGCGCGACCGCCGGTATCGCCGGCATGACCGTCTTCCTCGACCCGGGCCACAATGCCGTCGCCGACGCCTCGATCAACCAGCCAGTCCCCAACGGCAGGGGCGGCACCAAGCCGTGCAATACCTCGGGCACCGCCACCAACGAGGGCTACCCGGAGCACCTGTTCGCATGGGCCGTCGTCACGCTCATCAGTGCGTCGCTGAGCCAGATGGGCGTCAAGACCCCGCTGTCGCGGGGCGACGACAGCTCCGTCGGCCCCTGCGTCAACGAGCGCGCGGAAATGGCCAACGCGGTGCACTCAGACGCGGTCGTGAGCATCCATGCCGACGGCGGACCCCCGTCCGGCTCGGGATTCCACGTCAACTACTCCAGCCCGCCACTCAACGACGTCCAGGCCGGACCCGCCGTCCAACTGGCGCAAACGATGCGGGATGCTCTGGTGCAGGCAGGGTTTCAGCCGTCGAACTATATCGGCATTGACGGGCTGAACGGCCGCGACGACCTCGCAGGGCTAAACCTCGCCAAGTACCCGGCCGTCCTCGTCGAACTCGGCAACATGAATAACTCCACCGATGCCGCGCGGATGGAAAGCGCGGACGGCCAGCAAAAGTATGCCGCGGCCGTCACTCAGGGGATAGTCGCATTTCTGAACTCCAAAGCTCCGACGGGCTAGCACGCAACAGTGTTGACAACGTTGCCAACTGGAGCACGCAGCGTCGGTTCCGTGGAGCTGAGAACCACGCCCGCGTTGCAGTGCTGCCTGATAGGACCTTTACTTACATCCAGAAAGCGAAGAAAGAGCCGACAACGAGAGTTTTCACGGCTCGCAGCTCGGGTATCTCGCCAAAAGCTGCTGTTACGGTTGAGCTTTGCCGGATCACGGCGATGGCATAATTTACGTGCCGCTTGTCAGTAATACGCCACGTCTGTGTTTCGATTAATGGGGTTTCCGTCAAGCGTTGCCGAGCATAGGGAGGATGCGCACACGTATGACAGACCTGGTTACCGGAAAAACGCTCCCGAATATCGTGGTCACCGGCGTCGCCATGACGACCGCGCTGGCGACAGACGCCGAGACCACCTGGAAGTTGTTGCTCGACCGTCAAAGCGGGATCCGTGAACTCGACGATCCGTTCGTGGAAGCGTTCGACCTACCGGTCCGCATCGGCGGGCACCTGCAGGAGGAATTCGACAGCCAGCTGACCCGCGTCGAACTGCGCCGGATGGGCTATCTGGCCAAAATGTCGACGATCCTGAGCCGCCGGGTGTGGGACAACGCCGGCTCGCCGGAGGTCGACCCCGACCGGTTGATGGTGTCCATCGGCACCGGGCTCGGGTCTGCCGAAGAGTTGGTCTTCAGCTACGACGAGATCCGGGCCCGCGGAGCGCAGGCCATCGCACCGCTGGCCGTGCAAAAGTACGCGCCCGACAGCGCCGCCGTGGCCATAGCGCTGGAACGCCGCGCCAGGGCCGGTGTGATAACCCCGGCGTCGGCCTGCGCGTCGGGTTCGGAGGCCATCGCCCACGCGTGGCAACACCTTGTGTTCGGCGAGGCCGACGTCGCGATCTGCGGCGGAGTGGAGACCAGGATCGAAGCGGTGGCGATCGCCGCGTTCGCCAAGATGCGCATCGTCATGTCCGCCAACAACGACAATCCGGCCGGCGCCTGCCGCCCGTTCGACAAGGACCGCGACGGCTTCGTGTTCGGCGAGGCCGGGGCGCTGATGGTGCTCGAGACCGAGGAGCACGCCAGGGCCCGCGGTGCGAATATCCTGGCCCGCCTGATGGGCGCCAGCGTCACCTCCGACGGCTTCCACATGGTGGCTCCCGATCCCGACGGGGTCCGCGCCGGGCACGCGATCAGCCGGGCGATGCAGCGGGCCGGCCTGACCCCGGGCGACATCGACCACGTCAACGCGCACGCCACCGGCACCTCGGTGGGCGACCTCGCCGAGGGCAAGGCCATCAACAACGCGCTGGGCGGCCACAGGCCGGCGGTCTACGCGCCCAAATCGGCTTTGGGCCACTCCGTCGGCGCCGTGGGCGCGGTGGAATCGATCCTGACCGTGCTCGCATTGCGGGACAAGGTCGTTCCCCCCACTTTGAACCTGGAAAACCTCGATCCCGAGATCGACCTCGACGTGGTCGCGGGCCAGCCCCGGCCGGGTGACTACCGCTATGCGATCAACAACTCGTTCGGGTTCGGCGGGCACAACGTCGCACTCGCCTTCGGGCGGTACTGACCTTCGGGAAGTACTGACCGAGCTCGGTCAGCGCTGAGCGGCTGCTCAGCTTCCGAAGCCCGGGGCCGTCGCCATGGTTGCCGGCCCGGGGGGCGGTCCGCCCGTGCCGAGGTGACCGACGGCGAACTCTGCGCCCTGATCGACCATGCTGGCATCACTGGCGTACGTGTCGTGCGCGGAGAAGTTGAGCCCGTCGGAGCAGACCGGGTCCTCAGGGGCGCACACCTTGATGGTCTTGGCCTGGTACTGCGGCCCGATGGCCAGCGGCGGTTCGCCGAGGAAGTTCATGGCCCGCACGTTAGGCGTGCCGAACAGCACAACCGAGGAGACGTGGTTGGCGACGTCGGCGTCCAGCGGTTTGGGCACGGTCGCCGGGTCGACCCCGGGGGGAACGGCGGCCGAGGTGACGAAGCCCATCACGGCCGCACCCTGGGAGTAGCCGCCGAGCACCATCTTGGTGTTGGGGCAGTCGTGCGCCATGGACATGACGTGGGCGCTGGCGTCGCGGATGCCGTCGAGGCCGGTGTCCCATTGGTCGCTGGCGGGGTAGTTGACCGGGTAGACGTCGAACGACCTTGCCCCCAGGCGTGAGTGCAGGGAGTCGGCAAACGCCTGTCCGGTGGGTCCGACACCGGGTGGCTCACCGGTGCCGCGGGCGAACACCACCTGCACATCGGGGCACGGCTGAGCCGATGCGGACGGGACGGCAGGAGCGACGACGGAACCACCAATACCCGCCGCGGCGACCGCAGCGAGAGCAAGGAAACGCAGGATGTGGTCTTTCATAGTGCCCATACAAGCACCCCCAAAACTCTGTGTTTCCATAAGCATTCGTGACCGCATTCTGTATACCACATTCACGCCCTTCGGTGCGTGAGAAGTGAACCCCCAAGCTGGCGTCTCGCGCCGCGAACGCCGTCGTCTCGGGTCTTCCTGCGGGGTGGCCGCACCGGTGGCCAGGAACTCCGACGGCGCTGAAAGGCGGCGACATGGCCGCGGGTGAAACAGGATTCGATGACGTGAGCTTTCGACCTCATCTCCGTTCAGTACCATGCGCTCAAGGGCGGCCACCACTAGGGCCACTAGGTGGGCCAGTATGTGCGCGACGCGAAGAACGCGGGCTTGGACGAGGTCGCATCCTTCTTCGAAGTGATGGCTCAGGACTTCGCGGGGATCGCCGGCGGCCGGACCGGCCATCCGGTGACGAAAATCCCGCTTGTCGGGCCCCGCGAAAGTGCTTGTGGTCCTGTTGATGATCGGGGGCATTAGCCTCATCGGAGTGGTCACCGCGTCGCTCGCCTCGTGGATCGTGCAGCGGGTGGCCGAAACCGACACCGCGAACCAGGCCGCGACGGCGTCGCACATCGACGAGCTGCGCAACGAGATCCGCACCCTGTCCGAACAAGTGCGCAGGGTCAGATCACCTGAGCAGCCGTCGTCACCAAGATGAGCACCAGGACGGCCGTCCCGATGAAGTACACCTGGCGGCGGGGAGTGACCCGCGCCGGCAATGGCTCCTGCTGCAACGTGCGCTGGCGTCGTAGCGCGATCACGTAGGTGCTGAGCGCCACGGCGGCGGCCAGCGCGGCGGGGAGGAACGCCCCTGGCCCGACGGCGCCGTGCAGGTTCTTGATCATCAGCAGGGCGCCGTTGGCCAGGAACGCGAACGACGTCCGCGTCCAGGCCAGCGCCGTCCTGTCCGCCGGGTCGCCGTTCAACCCGTGACCGCCTTGGCGATCACCAGCCCGAGGGCAATCAACCCCACCACGGTCAGACCCACCGCCAAGTAGGCCGGTGAGGGATGGCGGGGCAGCGGTTCGCCGCGACGCATGGCCCGGTCCGCCTGTTGCCAGCGCCGCAGCCCCATACCGCTGGTGAAGACTGCCAGCGCCGCGAGCCCCACGCCCAGCACGCGGCGCGCACCCGGGATCCCGAGCTCCGGAACGAGCTGCACCAGGGCGACCGCCGCCGCCAGCAACCCCAGCGCGGTACGCTGCCAGGCCAGAAACGTCCGCTCGTTGGCGAACGTGAACCGGTAGTCGGGCTCACGCTCTTCGGCTGCGGTGTCGTCGGCCACGAGGCTCATCGTAGATTGACCGTTGTGGTGAAAGCGCTGTTATTCGACGTGCAGGGGACGGCGACGGATTTCCACTCGACCGTCTGCGGCGAGGCGCGGCGAATCGCCGCCGGCCGCTTTCCCGGTGTCGACTGGGCCGAGGTGGTGCGGCGTTGGCGCGCAGGCTACTTCGCGGCGCTGGAGGGGGCGCTCAAGGCGGCACCGGGGCAGCAAAGCGGGTGGGTGTCGGTGCGCTCGGTGTACCGCGACGCGCTGGACGCCGTGCTGGATGGCTGCGGCATCACCGGGTTTTCGGCCGGCGAGCGCGAGGAGCTCGCCCTGGCCTGGCAGCGCCTGAAGCCGTGGCCGGACGTGGTGCCCGGGCTCACCCGGTTGAAGGGCGCGTACACGCTGGCGACTTTGTCCAACGCCGACGTGTCGACGGTCATCGAGATCTCCAAGCGGGCGGGGCTGCCCTGGGACGCCGTCTTCGCCGCCGAGATGGCCGGCGTGTTCAAGCCGGACCCGGCGATCTATCACATGGCCGCGACCTACCTCGGCCTGGACCCCGCCGAGATCATGATGGTGGCCAGCCACAAGTACGACGTCCGCGCCGCGGGCCGCCTCGGTTTCGCGACCGCCTTCGTCGCGCGTCCGCTGGAGTTCGGGGCCGGCGGCGACGCCGACGTGGCCTACTCCGACGAGTTCGACGTCAACGCGGCCGACTTCCTCGACCTGGCAGCACAACTCGGCTGCTAGCGGCGGGCCGACCCGGTCAGGGGTTGATCGTTGACTGACTGCAGCAGGCAGATGAGGGTGCTCGGGGTGGGATTGGCACCGGTCCGGTCCTGATTGGAGTCGATGAGGTAGGTGATCGAGAACGGGCTTCGGTCGACGGGTTGGCCGGTGTACGGCGCGAACCCGGCGGCGCAGTCCCGGTTGGCGACGGTGGCGATGGCCGTGTCGACGGCCATCGGTGCGCGCCGGTACACCTCGGCCAGATGCGCTGCGGCGCAATCGACTACGGTGACGGTGATCCGGCTCAGGTCGGCGGGCGGCAGGTCGGCCACGCACTCGCCGACCTGCAGGTCGATCCACTTCTTGCTGCCCTGCGGTGAGGGCGCGGCGGTAGCGGTGCCACAGTGCGCCAGCATCAGGCACGCGGTCAGGCCGCACAACGCGTGACGCATCGCAGCCTCCTTGCTCCGGCCCAGTGCTGCAGTCTACGCGGAAGTCAAAGCGGGATCCGGCTTTTCCGACGACATCGACAGGAACCCCCTCATGCAGCGCGCGGTGAGCAACCAGTTCGCCGGCTTCTTCATGTCCAGCCCGCCGAGCAGCTGTTTGATCATGGTCAGCGTATCGAAGTAGATGCGCTCGCAGACAAGGGTTTCGGCGTCGTCGAACACGAAGTACGCGGTCATGCGCACCCGGAACCGGCTTCCGGTCGGCGGAACCTTGCCGAGGTAGCCCCGGTGGGTGCCCATCAGCCAGAACTCGACGATCACCGCGTCGGCGCTGTGCCGCAGCGCGATGATCTCGTGGTCCTGGTCGGGAAACGCGGTGCGCGTGTAGGTGTAGTAGGCGCGCACCGCCTCGTCGCCGTCGTGGACGACCATCTGCGGGATCAGTTCGTATCGGGGATGTGGGAAGGTCGACAACACGTCGTCCCAGGCGTGGCGGACCTCGTCGTGGAAGTGGTCGAGCACGAGCTTCTCGCGGGCGGCCAGCACCTCGGGCGGGGGAAAGGCGGGAATGGTCACGCTGGTCAGGGTAAACCCGCTAAGGCTCGGCGAGCAGACACAGAATCGCATGCCAGCGCGCGAAATCGTGCGATTTTATGTCTGCTCGCGCTACGAACGCCGCGCTTAGTCCCGGATCGCCTCGATTGCCCACGTCGGCATGACCGGCGCCCTCGTGAGCCCGTGAGCGGCCTGGCCCGTGCTGCGCAGCAACCATTGGACACGCAGAATGCAACACCCCATCCGCACCATGGCGAAGACCTCGTACCACCTCAACGCCTGCAGTGGCCGACCGGTCATCTCCTCGAAGCGACCGATGACCTTTTCTTGACTGTCGAAGCCCGGCAGTTCGGGGTCGGCGGAAAGCCCGTTGACCTCCATCGTCTGCCGGCGCGTCGCCAACCACCAGGCAAAGTCGGTCTCCGCCGGGCAGAGACAAGCCTGTTCCCAGTCCAAGACCCCGACGATCTGACCGGTGTCGTCGAAGATCGCGTTGGACAGCCGGGCGTCGCCCCAGCAGACCGTCAGTTCGGGCGGCGGTGCCGGTTGGTGTCGATAGAGCCAGTCGAACGCGTCGACGATCAGCGCCGGAACCTGCTTGTCGGTCGCCCACTCGATATACTCGCGCCACCACGCGAGCTCTCCGGCGTTGCCGACACCGTTCGGGCGCCTTAGCCAGGGTGCCTGGTCGATCGGGACCCGTTGCAAGGCAACGAGTGTGTCGAGGAAGGAATCATGTACTCGGCGCTGCACGTCCACGCCGGTTCCGTGCAGCCAGCCGCGCGTTGCGTAGGAGGTGTCCGATGGAGTGTGGCCGACGATGCGCGGCATCACCAGAAAGCTAGATCCGAGCCAGGAGCTGTCGGGTTCGTAGTAGATGGGCGACGGGGTGGCGATTCCGTATTCGTGCAGAAGTTCTTGAGTGCGGGTCTGGCCGGCCAAGTCGTAGTCGGCATAAATGCCGCCGCCGGTCGGGGGGATCCGCACGACGAACTCCCTCGAACCGTCGACGCTGAACAGCAGGCTCTCGCTCGACCATCCTGCGGCCCGGTTGGCCGGACGGAGTTCGCCGATGTCGACCGCCGCGCCGAACCCGTGCTCGAACCACGCGCCGAGTTGTGCGCGAGTGGCGGCCAGGTCGCGTTGACCAAGGGACAGTCCAGCCATAGACAAAACATTTACATGTGCAGTACCCAATGTAAATAGATTGCTATTAACGTCCAGAATGTAAGATGTAAAGCACAAGGAGCTCTCGATGGCGATCTACGTCCCGTTGACGTTCGGGGATATCGCCGATACCACGCGTCCCCTGGCGATTGCCCTGCACGGCTTCCCTGACACCCCGCACACCTGGCGCCACTTGGGGCCGGCTCTCGCCGACCAGGGGTACCGGGTGGCGGCTCCGTGGCTGCCCGGCTACGACGCGCCGGCGACGGGACCCATCAGCGTCGGCACCTATGTGCGTCAGGTCCGTGCGGTGCGCCGGGCTCTCAACGCCGACGCCCGCGCGGTGCTGATCGGTCACGATTGGGGTGCTCTAACCGGATACGGGGTGGTGGCCAGCTACCCGGAGGCCTTCCGCCGTTTGGTCACTTTGGCGGTGCCACCGACACCGGCGCTCGGTGCCTCGATATTCAGCTACGCCCAGCTCAAGCGCTCGTTTTACATCTGGTTCATCCAGCAGGCCGGACTCGCCGAAGTGACGCTGCTGGAGCCCGGCTTCTGGGAGTCGCTGTGGGGCGACTGGTCACCGGGATACGACGCCCACGATGATATTTCGTGGTTGCGCCAATACGTCACGAGCGAGACCATCGCCGGAGTGATCGCCCCCTACCGCGCCTCGTTCAACCCAGAGTTCGCAGATCCCGCTGCGCAGGCGGAAGCGGCGGCAGC
Source organism: Mycobacterium sp. (assembly GCA_031292665.1). GTDB lineage: Bacteria > Actinomycetota > Actinomycetes > Mycobacteriales > Mycobacteriaceae > Mycobacterium. Next base: position 32,101 of record JARLGR010000072.1, read on the forward strand.
CATATCCCTACCGCCGATACCCACCCTGTATCTGCATGGCACCAACGACGGTGCGCTCGGAGCGGAATTGGTCGGCGGCGTGGCCGACCATCTGCCGGCAGCGGGCTCATCCTTCGAACTGATCGATGGTGTCGGGCACTTCCTGCATCTCGAGCAGCCCGACCTGATCGCGGAGCGGATCTGCTCCTGGCTGGCCGGCTAGCTCGCGGTTGCCGAGCGCTGCATGCGTGAGGGGTTGATACCCGCGGCGTAGCGCAGTTCGGCGAGGAATTGCTCGCGGTCGTCGTCACCAACCAGGTAGTGGCACACGGCGACTCGTACCACCGTCGCTGCAGCCAGCTCGGCGTTCTCGCCGGGAATCAGCCGTGCGATACGCCCGTGCAGAATCGGGATCACTCGCTTCATCTGAATCAGCACATGCTCGGGTTCGGTGTCGACCAAGAACCCCAGCGAGTAGGTGCGCTGGAAGTCGACGACGAATTGCAAGGCGGCATCGAGCCTTTCCTGGCCGCGCAGACCTGCCATCGCCGAGGAGATTCCGGCATCGAAGTTGTCCTGCTCGTAGAGGCCGAACGCGTCGAGTAGAACCTCTTTCGACGGGAAATACCGGTACAGCGTCGGTCGCGACACCTGGGCCTCGGCGGCCACCTCCGACAGCATCAACTTCTTGCGTCCGCTGCGTGCGAGCACCACGAAGGTGGCGGCCAAGATTCGCCGCCGGGTCGATACTTCGGCGCTGGGGGGCACGCGGGGAGCCACACGGACCACTTTACATCTCTGGGTATAAATGTCACACTGCGACCTGTTACATCGAGACTCTCAACGTCAAAACGAGGCAGCGAGCGATGACGGACCTGGTCGTCCGCAAGATGACATTCCAGTTCGACGCGACGGTGCCGTTCATGTGGCAACCGGCCAATCCCCACTTCGCGATCTTCGGCAATGCGTTCACCATTCCGTTCGACGACCGCGGCGCATCGGCCGAACAAGTGATGGCCTCGGCGCTGCGTAACGAGTTGACCTATCGGATACACAGACGGTCCGGTCCACGTCCGGTGTTTCACGCGGTTCCCACCGTGCAGCTGCTCAAGATGCTGTGGGGTCTGGCCCTGTCGCAAACGCCGCATCACGATCCAGCCAACCAGCCGCTGCCCGATTGGGCCGACAGCTGGATGCGCGAGTACGACCGTGGGACCGACATGACGACGTTCTACAGAAGAGGGTAAATTCGCGTGCTTTCAACCAATTACGGCGGGCTGGTGCCCGAAGATGAGCTTCTGACGCATCAGATCGTCGACACTTTCGCAACAGTGAGCCAATCGGACCCGTCGTGGACGGAAAAGGTCTGGACCACTGCGCACGCGCGCGACAATTCGCTGCAGATCGTTCTCGGTGTCGGCAAGTACACCAACCGCGGCGTTTTCGACGGCGCGGCAGGCGTGTGCCGATCCACCGAACAGTGGACGGTACGCGGCGGCCGTCGGCTGTCCGCCGACTCGTCGGGAACCGCCGTCGGACCCATCCATTACAGCGTGGTCGAGCCGCTTCGCTCCATCCGCATCCGGCTGGACGAGACCGAGCACGCCCCGATCGCATTCGACGTGGTGATGCAGGGTAGCTTCGCTCCGGCGCTGGAAGACCCCTGGCCTGATCGCAGTCCCGACGGCTATCGGGTGAGCCATCATGTGTTGCGCTACCACCAGATTGGCGTGGCTTCAGGCTGGGTGGAAGTCGAGGGCGTGCGCGTCGAAGCGAACCCCGACGAGTGGATTTCGATCCGCGACCATTCCTGGGGATTGCGGCCCGGCGTCGGCAAACCGATTCCCGGCTTACCCCGCGGCGGTCGTCGTATCGACCAGATGTTCATGACCTGGTGCCCGATGACGCTGACCCGACCGGACGGGTCGGCCTACTCGTTGTTCGTCTTCTTCCAGCAGGAGAGGGGGGACGGATTCGAGTCGACTCGGTATCAAGCAGAGCAGCAAAACGACGACGGCACCGCGTTCCGCTTCGCGGCCGTCGAACAGGATCTGCACTTCGACGACGGCAATCGCCGCTTGAGCCACGGGACCATCACGCTGACCGAAACGGACGGCACGAAGCGACCCTTGACGATCACCCCCGCCGGCCCGACCGGCTTTCACCTCGGCACCGCCGGCTATTACGGGTGGAACGACTGGGTGCTTGGCCAATGGGTCGGAGAGCTCAAGGTCGAAGGCAACCACGTGACCAATTGCGACGATCCCGATACCGCACGCCAACTACACCAGCTGCGCGACTTACTGGTGCGTGTCGAAGATCCCGTCGGCGGTGGGGTGGGGGTAGGCAACGCCGAAACCTTCGCGTTCGGCGCGGTCCCCGAGATCGGCTTGACCGCCGCGAACTCTTTCCTGTGAATCCGCACGGCGAGCAGACGCAGAATCGCATGCCGGCGCGCGAGATCATGCGATTTTGTGTCTGCTCGCGGCACGGCGAGGTGCGGCTGCTCGCGGCAAACCGCTACCAACGCGGGGGAGTCCAGGCGACCGGCAGCCGCTTGATGCCGTGGATGAATTGCGACAGCAGGCGCGCGGGTTCCTGCACCGCGACGATGTCGGGAATCTCGCGGCGCAGCTCGTCGAAGATGACCCTGATCTCGCGACGGGCCAGGTTGGCGCCCAGGCAGAAGTGGGCGCCCCCGCCGCCGAAGCCGAAGTGCGGATTGGGGTTGCGCGCGACGTCAAAGGCCCACGGATTGGCGAACTTCGACTCGTCGCGGTTGGCCGAGTTGTACCACAGCGCGGCCTTGTCGCCGGCCGCCAGCTTCACGCCACTCAGCTCGACGTCCCGGGTCAGAGTCCGTCGCATGTAGACCACCGGGGAGGCCCACCGCACGATCTCCTCGACCGCGGTGGGCGCCAGGGCCTCGTAGTCGGCCCACCACTTCTCTCGCTCGTCGGGGTAGCGGGACAGCGCCACGACGCCGTGGCTGATCGCGTTGCGCGTCGTCTCGTTGCCGGCCACCACCAGCAGGATGAAGAACGACGCGATCTCCTGCGACGACAGCCGCTCGCCCTCGACCTCGGCCTCCACGAGGCTCGTGGTCAGGTCGTCGTGGTGATTGACGCGGCGGTCCTCCGCCAGCGCGCTGGCGTAGGCGCCGATGTCCATCGACACCTTGAGGAACTCCTCGAAATCGGTGGACAGGTCGGGGTCGCCGAAGCCTAGAATCACGTTGGTCCAGTGGAAGATTCGCTGATGGTCCTCCTCGGGGATGCCCATCATGTCGCAGATGATCTGCAGCGGCAGCGGCCCGGCGAGCTCGCTGACCAGATCGGCCTCCCCGTTGGGGTGATTGGCGATCAGCGAGGCGACCAACCGGTGGGCCCGCTCGCGCACCGACGCCTCGATGCGGGCGACCACCTTCGGGGTGAACGCCCGGCTGACGATCGAGCGCAGCCGCTGGTGCCGCGGATCGTCGAGCACGATCATCGAACCGAAGTACTCGGCCACCTCAGTGTTGTTGTCGCTGATCGTGATGTTTGGGCTGGAGCTGAAAATCTCCGGGTGCCGGCTGGCGTAGAACACGTCGTCGTGCTTGGTCAGTGCCCAATACCCGCTGCCGGCGTCAAAGCCCTGGTACTCGATGGCGGGCCAGAACGAGATCGGGGCCTCGCGGCGCAACGTGGCGAAGGTGCCGTCGCGGGCGTCGTCGTCGAGCGACCAGAAGTCGAGGGACTCGAGATGAATGTCGGCAAGCGGGATCTTGGGCGGTGGCGCCCCGTTGGTTCGCGGTGCAATACCCGTTTTGAGGCTCACGCAGGACCCTTCTTCGCCGTTGAAGTGGTGCAGACCGTTTGTGTCACTGCGTGCAGACGGTTCGGGCGGGCATTCCCGTCGCGGTCGCGTCTTCGACCGATCGGCCGTCGACGAGGATGCGGCAGGAGATGCTGCCCGGCCCCTGCGCGCTGATCAGGTACACCTGCCCGCCGAAACCGCTGAACTGGGTCGACCAGGGCAGCGTCGCGTTCACCATGCGCTGCTGACCGGCGCCGGTTTGGTAGGTGATGAACTCGGCGACCGGGGAGCTGCCGGTCACCTCGTAGCGGACCTGGGGGAAATCGGTCGCGTGGGCCGCGCCGACGGACACATTGGCGACGCCGACGCCGATGGCGAGCAACATCGAGGGCCCGGTGAGATGACTGGTCATGGTTTCTCATCGTGTCACCAGACGGGACGGAAGGTCTAGGTGCCCTGTGCGCCCGCGCTTAGGGTGAAGCGGGGACCGCGATCGGAAGGTGAGTATGACGTCAAAGCGCGTGGTGGTCTGGGGCACCGGGTTCGTCGGCAAGATGGTGATCGCCGAGATCGTCAAGCATCCGCTGTTCGAGTTGGTAGGTGTGGGCGTCAGCAATCCCGACAAGGTCGGCCGCGACGTCGCCGACATCTGCGCGCTGCCCGAGCCGACGGGCATCATCGCCACCGACGACGTCGACGCCCTCATCGCGCTCAAGCCCGACGCGCTGGTGCACTACGGCCCGACGGCCATGCACGCCAAGGACAACATCTCGCTGATCACCCGCTTCCTGCGCGCCGGCATCGACGTGTGCTCGACCGCGATGACGCCGTGGGTGTGGCCGACGATGCACCTCAACCCGCCGCAGTGGATCGAGCCCATCACCGAGGCCTGCGAACTGGGCGAGTCGTCCTGCTTCACCACCGGCATCGACCCCGGGTTCGCCAACGACCTCTTCCCCATGACGCTGATGGGCCTGTGCTCGGAGGTGCGCCGGGTCCGCGCGTCCGAGTTGCTGGACTACACCAACTACGAGGGCGACTACGAAGTCGAGATGGGCATCGGCCGCGAACCCGAGTACAGCCCGATGCTGGAAAACCGCGACGTGCTGATCTTCGCGTGGGGTGCGACGGTCCCGATGATCGCCCACGCCGCCGGCATCATGCTCGACGAGATCACCACCACCTGGGACAAGTGGGTGACCCCCACCGAGCGCAACACCGTCAAGGGTGTCATCAAACCCGGCCACGTCGCCGCGGTCCGCTTCACCATCAACGGCGTTTATCAGGGCGAGACGCGCATCCAGCTGGAGCACGTCAACCGCATCGGCCGCGATGCCGCCCCGGACTGGCCGTCCGGCCACGACGACGACGTCTACCGGGTGGACATCGAGGGGACGCCGAGCATCTTCCAGGAGACCGCGTTCCGGTTCACCGACGGCTCGGGCCGGGACCCGGCCACGGCGGGATGCCTGGCGACCGGACTGCGCGCACTCAATGCCGTGCCCGCGGTCAACGACTTGGGGCCCGGGTGGGTGACGCCGCTGGAGCTGCCGCTCATCCCCGGCGTGGGCACCATCCGCTGATTCGCTTGTACAGCGGGCGCATAGCTTTCGCTGAGATCGGGCACAGGTTTCGGCAGCACAATATGGGCTACGCGGAATGCGGCGCGCTAGGGATGGGGACACATGGTCGACCGAGTGAAACCCGCGCTTGGCATGTCGATCGGTGCGACCAACCTGGCGGCCGTCACCGCCGACAGCGCCATCACCCGCAGGCCCGTCCTGACGCTGTACCGGCAACGGCCGCCCGAGGTGGGCGTGCCGTCGGAGAACCCTCGGCTGGACGAGCCCGGCCTGGTGATCACCGACTTCGTTGATGCGGTGGGACACCCCGTCGGCATCGTGGCGGCCGATGGCTCGCTGCACCGTAGCGAGGTGTTGATCGCCGACGCGTTGCGGGCGCTCGCCTACGCCGCCATCGGCGGCGCCGCCCTGCCGCAAAGCGTGGCGGTGACCTACCCCGCGCACTGGCCGGACACGGCGGTGGAGGCCCTGGGCGCGTCGTTGAGCCGGGTGTCCGAATGGTCCGACCGGGCGCACCCGCTGGTGTTGATTCCCGACGCCGCGGCGGCGCTGTTCGCCGCGCGGGCCAACCCCGGCCTACCGGCCGGCGGGACGGTCGCCGTGTGCGACTTCGGCGGCAGCGGCGCGAGCATCACCTTGATGGACGCCACCGGCGACTACCGGGCGCTGGTGCCGACCGTGCGGCACCACGATTTCTCCGGCAACCTCATCGACCAGGCGCTGTTGACCGCCGTCATGGGCAACATGCCGAGCACCGCTTCGTTCGACCCGGCGAGCACCCTGGCGAGCGGCTCGCTGAGCCGGCTGCGCGCCGAATGCCGAAGCGCCAAGGAGCAGCTGTCGTCGGGCACGGTGACCACGCTCGCCGACGAGCTGCCGGGCATGCACGGCGACTTCAGGCTCACCAGGAACGAACTCGACGACGTGCTCCGCGAATCGCTGAACCGTTTCGTGGCTGTCGTTGAAGCAACGTTGGCGCGCAATGCCATTCGGGATCTGGTGGCGGTCGTGGCCGTGGGAGGGGGCGCGAACATCCCGGCCGTCACCACCACGCTGTCAGTACGCCTCCGGGTTCCGGTCGTCACGGCGCCGCGCCCGCAACTGACGCCGGCGATCGGCGCCGCGCTGCGCGCGGCGCGCGGTGCCGGCGCGACGATGACGAATCCGGCCGCGCCGATGCAGAGGACGGCGCCGGCCGAGGCCCTGGCCTGGCCGCGAACGAGCGCGTCCCGGGTCGTGGCCGCCGCCGCCCAGGACACTGATATCCGTCCGACGCCGGAACCCGATGAGGTTGCCCTGCCGAGCCCGGTGCCGCCGAAGGCCCGGTGGTATCGACGGGTGGCGGCGATCGCCGCCCTCGTGGTGTTGCTGCTCGCCGGCGCCGCGGGGGCCCTCGCGCTGAACTCCTCCGGGAAGGAAGCGACGACGGCGCCGCCCCCAACGGCTACGAGCACCAGTCCCGCTGCTGCCCCGCCGCCCGCCAGCCCGGCCCCGACCGAGGAGGCGCCGGCGCCGTCGACCTCCGACACCAACCCGCCCGCCGCGACTGACACGCCGACCACCGCGGCCCCGCCGGCGACTCCTCAGGCGCGGCCACCCGCCGCTAAGGCCGCCCCGATTCCGCGAATCCCGGCGGAGATTCCGCCGCTGCCGCCCATCCCCGGAATCAACGAACCGATTCCCGGATCGGACCGGCTCAATGAGTTCCTCCGGGAACTCGAAAGCGGCCAGATAGCCCGCTAGGCGTCAGTCCTTCTCGCCCTTGTTCTCCTCGCCGGCGGCTTCCTTGAGCTTTTCGTTGAGGGCTTTGTCTTGCTCGATCTGTTCTTGCTTCTTTTCGTCGTTCTTGGCCTCCTCGGCCTTGGCGGCGTCGGCCTCGTCGGGGACCTCGTCTCTGGGGTTCCCCTCGTCATCGAGCCACTCGTTGACGGCCGTGCCGGAAACCGCGCCGCCGGAACCCGGCAAGACGATCGTGGGCTTGTCTTTATAGGCCTCCATCATTTCGGCGGCCGCGTTCTTGGCGTTCTCGCCAACCTCCGGCATCTCCGCAAGCGACCCGTCGCTCCTGCCGGCGTCATTTTCGTTTGACTTGCCCCCGCCTTCTTGACCGCCCTCTTGGCCAGCCGCTTTGTCGTCCTGCACAGTCACACGCCTACCCCCTGACAGTCGCAGTTCCGACGTCGTCAGGGGTTACCCGCCGCGACCCTGTGTCGAAACTCGCGTCTACGGCCCCTTGACCAGCGAGGCCAGGGCGAGTGACATCCGCATCGGCTCGGGTGCGCTCGCCAGCCGCCCGGCGACGGCGGCTTCCAACTGCCCGACGAATTCGGCCGCCCGCGGGTCCTCGACCCCGCCGTCGAGCGCGTGCACCAGCGTCGGGAACAGCGCAGCCCGCGCGAACGCCGCCCACTGCGCGCCGAAAGCGTCTGCGTCCTCATCGCCTTGGAACCGCGCCCAGAACCGGTCCTCGGCGGCGAACGTCTCGAGATGGTCGATCGTCAATCCCTCGATCCGCCCGCTCGGGGCGAACGGGGCGCGCAAGTCCGTCTCGCTGCGCCCGACCGTCGGGATGGTCATCCGCCGCAATTCATCTCGCCGCAGCAGCCCGTCGCGGGCCTGGTCGTCCAGCGCCCCGGCGATCGCGTCGAGCAACGTGGCAAAGCCGACGTCGCCGTCGTCGTCGACCGCCAGCGTCAGCACGACCAGCCGTCCCTGCGGGGCCAACTCGCGCCCCCGGAACGCCACGAAGTTGTGCCAGTCCAGGGCCGCCTGGTCGGCGTAGGCCGCCCGGGCCGCGCCGTCGGCGCTGTACGCGACGTGCACATGGTCGCCGAACTCGCAGGGGACCCGGCTCAGCCACTGCGTCGCCCACGACGACCAGCCGAGGTTGACGGTCTTGGACGGCAGGATCTGCCCGTAGAACGACCGGCCGATCGCCGAGACGAAACTCGCCGGGTCCTTGTGCAGGTAGCTGTCGGGGTCGTCGTCCAGCGTGTGGAACAGGGCGCCGAAGTCGTTGTCGGGTATGTCGGTGTGCGCCACCAGGATCGCGTGGTCGTGGCGGGTGCGCCGACGCAGCACCGCGATCGCCTCCGACATCGGCCGCAGCGAGTTGTGCCCGTTGGCGGCGCCGTAGTCGGCGACGACGATGGGCTGCGGAGGCGCGGGCAGCGGCACCTGCTCTGCGGCCCGCGCCAGCAGCGCGATGGCCTCCGTCAGGCCGGCGGCCTGTAGCCGCGACGACTGGGTGTACGTCGGGCTCTCCGGCGGCTCCGGCCGGACCACGATGCTGGATTGCGGGCTGAATTCAGGCATCCGAGGTTCCCCCGCATGGGCCAACGATAGTCAGTTCGGGGTCGGGTAGCTGACCCCGGTGAGCTGCTCGGAAAGCTCCCACAGGCGGCGGCAGTCGTCCTCGTTGCGCGCGCGCGGCGGCACGTGAGCCGGCTTCACGCCGCCGCCCGCGGACTCATAGAAGCCGCGGGGTCCGTAGAACGCGCCGCCCTCGGCGTGCGGGGTGGCCGCGGCGTACAGCGCCGGCAGGATCCCGTCGTCAATCTCCTGCCACATGAACGGCGCCCACCGCCAGGACGTCGTGTACAGGCGCTGCATCATCGAGGGCTTGTCGCGGCCGTGCGACGGCCCGCTGATCTGCAGGTTGGTCATGGTCAGGCCCGGATGCGCAGCGTTGGAGACGATGCCCCAGCCGGCCTCGCGGCTGCGGCGGTCCAGCTCGCGGGCGAACATCAGCACGGCCAGCTTCGACTGGCCGTAGGCCGCCATCGGCTGGTAGGACTTCTCGAACTGCGGGTCGTCGAAGTGGATCTTGGCGTTCATCCGGGCCGCCAGGCTGCTCAGCGAGACCACGCGCGCGCGGTCGGCGGCGCGCAACAGCGGCAGCAGATGGCCGGTCAGCGCGAAGTGGCCGAGATGGTTGCTGCCGAACTGCAATTCGAACCCGTCGGCGGTGGTGTCGCGTTCCGGCGGCGTCATCACGCCCGCGTTGTTGATCAGGATGTCGATCGGGCGGCCCTCGGCGTTCAACTGCTCGCCCAACGCGGCGACCGCGGCCAGCGACGACAGGTCCAGGGACTTGATCGCCAGCTTGGCGTCGGGAACGGTGGCGCGGATCTCCTCGATCGCCGCCTCGCCCTTGGCGCGATTGCGGATCGCCATGACGACGTCGGCGCCGGCGGCCGACAGGCGCCGGGCCAGCCCGAAGCCCAGACCGCTGTTGGCTCCGGTGACGACCACCAGTTTCCCGGACAGGTCGGGGACGGTGGCGACGAGATCGTGGGCCATGCGTATCACTCCTTCTCGGTATGAGGCACGTCTTCTCGGTACGAGGCACGTCCCAGTGTGCTCCTCCTTCGCTGGCGTCGCGCACTCCGCGGTGACAGACTGCGTCGATGGGCAGCCGACGGCTCGCAAAGACCTCGCTGGCCGTCGCCATCGTGGTCATGGGCGTGTCGGTGGGCGGGTTCGTCGTCGCCCTGGTGCTCAACATCTTCTTCCTGGACAAGTACAACGCCTATGGGGAGGTGCCGGTCCCGGGGTCGGGCAGCCTCGACTTGCCGGCCGGTGACATCACGATCAGCTTTCACACCGTCGTGATCGGCAGCCCCAACGGCGGTGGTCTACCGGTGCCGCGGCTGGGGGTGACGATCACGCCGCCCGACGGTGTGGCACAACCGGCGGTGACCGAAAGCATCGGCAGCACAACGACGGTCAACAATGACGCACACATCCGGGTGTGGGTGGCTCACATCGCCGCCGCCGGCACTTACACCGTCACGACGGACGGCCAGGTCAACGGATATATCGACCCGCGACTGGCGTTCGGCCACAAGAGTTCCTACGGCTTTGTGGTGTGGTTGTTCGTCTGCCTGTTCGTGGTGGGCCTGGCCTCGTCGATCCTGTCGGGAAGGTGGCTGGCCCGGCTGCGGCGTCAGCCGGTCGGCGCGGCCGTGCCGGTGGCCGTTCCGCCGTCGAAGGCCTACGAACCCAGCGACGAGGGCGTCGGTCTTGAGCGGCTGAAAACCCTGACATCGCTGCGGGATTCGGGCGCGTTGACCGACCAGGAGTTCGAGGACGAGAAACGGCGAATCCTCGAGGGGAACTGAGGCTGAGGGTGCCGCGAGCGTAGCGCTGGGGCGGAAATCCGCGGCGCCGAATTTCGCCGTGACGTTACGCTCGCCTG
>JARLGR010000073.1 GCA_031292665.1 Mycobacterium sp.
CGATAGTTGCGAAGCGTAGTGATTACGACTGGAACGACGTGCTGCCATAGCAAGCCGCATTGCCGACGTCGAGGGTGTTTTGGCATCTTAGGGTTTTGCCGATATAGACGCGGACTGTGACCCATTTGCCGGGCCGCCACACCGGGGCGGCAATGCTGCTTCGCCAGTCGGCGCGAACCTCGGCGCCGTCCATTGACCAACTGCGCGGGTTGGCCATCGTCACGTCGGTTCGCCATGGCAGCGGCACGCGCTCCAGGAGTTGCCGCGCAGCCCCGTCGAAATACTCGATCCCGTCTGCTACGCCGACGGAATCAGAAACGACTTCGTAGGTCACGCTCTCGTCAGCGCGAGCGATGGGAGCCGGCGCCACCGCAGAGACGGCGGTAGCCAGTGCAAAAGGTATGAGTCCCTTGCGAATCATGTCTAGGCCCCGGCCAATACCACAGAAGCCAAGTTGTATCCGGTCGTCTCGTTTCGCCGGACGCTCAGCCCGAAGTCCGTGTACGAGCAATCGGGGATGGCGCCATAGCCTTGCAGTACTGCGCCCCGGATCGCGAGCGCGTCGCTCTTGCCGGCGCCCTGAAGCAGGTGTGCCTTGGTGCCGCCGTAGCCGAGATCTTTCAGCCCTTCTAATGGGTCGAGGATCGGGACGCGCGTTGCTGCGTGATTGAGGTAGTCGTCGGTCGATCGATTGATGATCTGCGCCACTTGTTCGACAACTGGGTCGTAACGCAAGGATGCGCATGACGTGCCGCTACGGGCCGACGCCACTGCGTCCCTCAAGTCGGCTTCTGGATCCGCCCGGGCGGAAGGCGTGAGCGCGAGAGCGGCAGCGAGAACCGTCACGATCACCAATGGTGCGGTTACCCACGGACCGCGCCCTTGGGGTATCGGGGCTTGCATGCGCACCGGTCCCCTCTCCACATCCGTGCCAGACCAGCTGTACTCTGCGTACCAGCAAATAGAAATTACTACGCGACCTACAAGAGCTAACGTAGAATAACCAGATATGCGTAACCGCTGTCCAGCCCGACTGTCGCGGCGGTTCCCGCTCCACCGGGCATTGATACGCCGTCGGGTGGCAACGTCACCGGTTTCGCGCCGCAGCGTCGAGCCCGCGGGGCGCGAGCGCAGAATGCAGAGCTGTTGGCGCTGGGTCGCGGTGATCGGGTCCGTGATCGGGTTGGCCTCCGGCGCCGCGATTCCAGGACGCGCAGATCCGCCTGGCGACGCTTCCAGTCCGTTTCCGGAGATGGCCCATATAACAGCCTGGTACACGCAACTAGACCCGGACGAATTCCTCGGTCCCACCGGTGTCTGGTTTTTGTCGCCTTCTGGACTCACCTGCGGGATCTGGGTCTGGGGAAGCTTCGGCTGCACAGGTGATATCCCGGGCGCACCCCCGGGCGACAACCACATCGCTTGGTTCAACGGAAATCGCGCGGTGCACCACGGCTGGACGGCGGGCATGCAGTTCCCTACCGGACAAGCGGAGCGGACGCTGCCGCCCCGCAGCTACCTGACCTACAACTCGACGACCTGTGCGGTCACACCGGAAAGCAACACGTATTGCGGGCATGGTGACTTCAAGTTCCTGATAACCCCGCAAGGGACCTGGTTCAATGCGTGGGATGACAGGCGATCCTATGTCTGCAATTACTACAGCTCTTGTCCTCCTGGCTGAACTACCCGGGCTGGTCCAGCCGATGCGGAGTACGATTTTGTCGAAACTTGAAGAGAGATAACGAAACCTGGTTCCGAGACTAAGCAAGTCCCGAACGGTCGGACGTCATCCACGGCAAAAGTGCCCCCGGCAAAGGTGCCCCCGGCAGTGCCCCCGGCAGGATTCGAATTAGCCGGTACGCTCGGAGCACACGTGTGCCACTAGCTGCGGAAATAGCTATCTACCAGGCATTTACGGGTCGGCTGCCGTTTGCTCTGTGCGCTGGTGGGTGATGGCTGGTACTGTGTAAATATCGCACGAATATCGCACGGCCCACCGAGAGGATAACCATGGCCATTATCAAATTCGAACACACCAGCACCGAGGACTTTGAGCCGTTCCCTGGAAACGAGTATGCGCTCGACGTGGAGTTAGACGGCGAACTGACCACGGTGATCATCAAATTCATTGAGGCTGACGACGGCGAGGCAAACTTCAGCATCGCGATACCGCCCGACCAAATGCCGAAGTGGGAACGGGTCGCCAAACGCGAAGGCAAAAGCGCCGAAGAAATCGCATACGCGACGATTGCCGCCGCCTTCGAGCAACTTCGACGCTCTTGACTGATGGCACGCACTAAGGGATCACGCGGTTGGGGGCACATCCGCCGCTTGCCATCCGGCAACCTGCAAGCCAGCTACATCGGCCCCGATCTGCGCCGCCACAACGCGCCGGTCACCTACAGCAACACCAAGGCCGGGAAGGTCCGCGCCGAGGGCTGGCTGGCCGACGAGCGGGCGCGGATCGAAGCGGACACCTGGACGCCGCCCAAACAGCGCGCAGCGGCCCGTACAGCCCGCGCAGTCAGCCTCGCAGACTACGCGGCGAAGTGGATCTCCGAGCGCAAGGTCAAGCCCCGCACCCGGCTGATGTACGAGTCGCTGTTGAAGCACCACATCCGCGACGGCATCGGCGCGTCGGAGATCACCGCCGTCACGCCCGACGCGGTGCGCACATGGTTCGCCGCTCTCGGCTCCGAGCACACGCGCCGGAACAGCCACGTCTACGGCCTGCTGCACGCGATCATGGCGACGGCGGTCAAGGATGGCCTGGTGCTGGTCAACCCGTGCCAGATCGAACGCGCCATGAACGTGGCCCGCAAGCGTGAGCCGGTCATCCTGACTGTGCCTGAGCTGGCCACGTTGGCAAGCACTGTGCCCGAACGACTCAAAGCCCTTGTGCTGCTGAGTGCGTGGTGCGGCCTGCGGTGGGGCGAGGTTATCGAACTGCGCCGCAGGGACTTTGAGAACGACTGCGAGGTTGTTTTCGTCCGCAATGCGGCCACCCATCGCGGGGAATGCCGGATCGACAGCCCGAAGTCGGGCAAGCCGCGCGCCGTGGTGATCCCGCCGCACATCCGCGCCGACATCAAGCACCACCTGGACGTGTTCACCGAGAAGGGTTATGGTGCTGTGGTTTTCGCCCCGCTACGCGGTGGCTGCCACCTGAACGACAAGGTGTTCCGTGACGCCATCGCCAAGCCGCTGCACGACATCAAGCGCGCGGATCTCCGCATTCACGACCTGCGGCACTTCGCCGGTACCCAGACGGCCCGCGTCGGCAACCTCACCGAATCCATGGCCCGGTTGGGGCACAGCACGGTCAAGGCCAGTTTGCTTTATCAGCAGGTTGTTTCGGGCCGGGACGCGGAGATGGCGGCGGCGCTGTCGGAGCTGGCCACTGCCGGGAAGTGACGGAGGGTGTGGCGATTCGCCACAGGCTCCCCAGTTGTGGGCACAAAGTTGGGAATTTCCTGAGACTTTCGGCTGGTGAGCAATGGCCAGTCACACGCGGGCGTAGCGTGGTCGCCAGTCTTGCCAAAGGGTCTGAGAGGCCGCTACGCGCGGAAAAGGATCGCTCCGAGGGATGACCTTGAGAGTTGAAGGGTTAAGCGCCTTAGCCGCCGCTTGCTCTTTTCATTCTCGGAGGAACCGTCACCATGGCCGCAACTGCCGCCACCAAGCAAAAGCGTTCTGACACACCGCAATCTCCGCATCTGCGCCCGTCCGCGAATGTTGCGATGCTGGACGAAGCCAGCGAAATTCCGATATCGACTCTGCGGCAATGGATTCGCGAGGGGAAGCTTCCGGCGTACAAGGTCGGGCACAGTCACCGCCGTGTGCGGCGCTACCTGCCGACCGCCGATGTCGGCTGGCTCTACGGCTACCTGGGCGCGGTCGCGGTGGCCGCTGACGACACCATCAGCCCGTCCGTTCCCGGCGTTGAAGTCTGCCCGTGAAGCGGTTGTCAGGGCTGCTCGTACACGCAGTATTCCTGGGGAGTGGCGTTCTGACCGGACGACAGGGATCAGACCGCTTTGGTGACGCCGACGTAGGACAGCACCACGTCGGATTCATCGGTCACTCGAGTCAGCACCGCGTAGGAGCGGATGAACGACTGGCCCACACATCCGTCGATCTTGACGTGGAAGTTATTGATCATGACCCAGGGATTTGCACCCTTGAACTCCTTTTTGTCCACAGGCACCACGATTACGATGCCGGGCTTGAGGCCCACGGTGATTACGCCGTTGACCGGCGCAGTAACCAACGGCACAACACCCGGCACACCGGTCAACAGGCCCGTCAGGCCGAGGCCCGGGCTGACGCCGGCGCTTCCCGCCATCGTGACGCCGTTGGAGGTGCTCATATCGATTCCGCAGCCGATCTCGTAACCCACCTCCAGGACGCCGCGAGGCTGTCCCGGTCCTCTCAGCGAACCGACGAATGTTCCGCTGGCGAGGTATTCGCGAGACGAGACCGCAGTGGTCAACGGCGCAACGGGAACTTGCATCTCGTCCTTCGCTCCGAGGCCCAGGATCCAGCCGTCAGGAGTGTTGAGGATTGCTGGATCGGCTGACGGCACCCGCCCGTCGGGTGGTGGTGCCGCAGCAGCAGCGGCAGGCTCAGCGTCAGGATCAGCAGCCGTTGAAGGCGCGGTGGTCACTGACATGACGAAGCAGACGGCCAGAAACGCAGCGCGACGAACGACCACGGCTATGGGCCTCACGGGCGACACCGTACGCACGGTCCGATTCAAGGTGCGAAATTTGCTGGCCGGCTCACCAAAGTTGTTGTGGGTTTGTAACTGTTATGCGATATGGGTGCGGAATGCTAGGGGGGCCGTTGGCGCTGGTCGGCGTTGGCCAGGAATCCTGCACTCGCTTCGTTTACCAGACCGCTAGAATAGTTCGGTGGCGGATAATCAGAGATCCGGGCCGAGGACGGAGAGGGCGGCGATGAAACTTCACACGTGCGCTCGCGGACTGCTGGCCGGAGCGATCAGCGTCGTGGCTCTCGCGGGCGGCACCGGCGTAGCGCACGCGGATTCAGACCCTTTTCTGCCGCCGGGGCCGGGGATAATCGATCAATTACTGACGCAGACTCCAGCACTGTTTGTGGATCCGGCGGATGAAGGCGGTCCATCAACCAACTGGGGTGGTGTCGGAATGTATTGCGAAAATCAATTTGTCCGATGCCGGTAAACAGATCGCCAGGGCTCCTAGGGGCTGCGTAGGCCGCGCCGACTAATCCACAGGTGCTGGCCAGTGCTGGCCACTGATGGCTATGCGTCGCACATATATCGCACGACCACGGTGGGTCGACCCACAGAAATATTTTCTTACCAGGCATTTCGCCTTGTGCCCCCGGCAGGATTCGAACCTGCGACACCGGCTTTAGGAGAGCCTCCAAGCCCTCCCGGTGGTGGTACCGAAAGGTGTTCTCAACTGGCGATATAACGCCATCCGGCACCAACCGAAACACGGCGTGTCGCGGATTCACCGACCAACCGCCGACCACAGATGGACGTTGGCTTCCGGACTCGGAAACGAGGAGCCCTGGAATGGCTGGCAGCTTTTCGTTCGCGCCGTGTCGTCTCATAATCGACCGGTTGCAGGATTGCTGGCCATTGCGACGCACCTTGCTCCTTTACCGCAGCAGGCGGACCCGGATGGGTAGGTCGAGCTGGGACCACGCGCGATCGGCGGTCAGTACCTCGGCGGGCGTGCTGCGCACCGTCAAGGCGAGGCAGCAGCGATCACCCAAAGACAACCCACCTCCGCCGGCCAGGGACCGCATTGCCCCGGCCAGTTCAGCATCGGGTTCGGTCAAGGGCTCGATCGTGACACCAGCGGCGGCGAGCAATTCACGGACCCGGCTGACATCGAGATCGGCATCAACCAGCTTGCCAATGACTTCCGCCAGATTCGCTGCGCCCAGGGACGCAGAATTTAGTTCGGTCGCGACCAGGTCGGCGCCGGGCTCGTCGTGAACGAGAGCCAGCACCGCAGACGCATCCAGGACTGTCACTCGGCCTCGGCGGCCAGACGCCGGTCAGCAAGCAACTCCTCGACAAGTGAGCGGTCCTTGGGAAGTTCGGCTCCTAGGGCCCGTAGCTCAGCCACGGCGTCCTGCTGCCGTTCCAGCACCAGCCGCCGACCAGTCACATGCAGGTGCAAGCGATCACCGGGAGCCAGCCCCAACGAGGTCCGGATGTCTGCCGGGATCACCAGCCGACCTTGCTGGCCCAGCACCAATGTGGCATCCATGGCCTAAGCATGCCACATATCGTATCGGCGTGCCACAAAGTGCGCTGCAGGAACCGCGCCCGTGGTCGTTGCGTTGCGGGCTCGCGAGCTCGTATCGAGGCAATCGTCGACGTGCAGGCCAGGTCGATTCGAGAGAAGGCACAGCTCGAAAGTCATGGCTGCCCTGCTCGACTACGCCGCGACGGCGACACCGTGGTGGTGTGGAATCTCGACCGACCTTCTGGGTCTTGCATATTCGTCAGCGAGTTGAGGTTCCCCCCCAGAATCGCCCGCAACGATCATTTTTCTCGGGGCCATTGCGCAGAAAGTTAATCGTTCTCGGGTTTGACGCTGGCTCATGTTCGAGGGCTCGCCGGCCGCGCCGATGCGACTAAATCAATGGCGTACATCGCGAAGGCGTACAGGCTGTAGCGTTCGGAGAGGCTTTCTAGGAGGCCAAACCGCACGGAATGTGGCAGCTCGTAGGGTGGTGCACTCAATCGATGACGGCGGCGTCCTTGCGTTCGGTAATCGGCCGAGCCAGTTGCTGCTCATCACAGATGCGCTGCAGCTTGTCCAAAGTGTCTTCAAGCCCGGCGCCACGGGGTTTGCTTGGGGTGAAGGTAGCCGGCAGGTGCCGCATGCCCTGGATGACGCCGATGGTGTCATAGTGCACCGTACCGTCAGTGTCACATCGGTAATCGGGCATGCGATCGAGCACCGCGGTCACCATGGCCTTGAAGAGGGCACGTGCGACGTTGGATCCGACGCAACGGTGTACTCCGATGCCGAAGCTGAAGTGCCTGTTGCCTTTACGGTCAAGAACGACTTCATTGGGGCTGTCGAAAACCGATGGGTCGCGATTCGCCATGGCCCACGAAATCCACAGCCGTTCTCCTTCTTTGAAACTCATTCCGTCAATCTCGACATTGTCGGAAAAGGTGCGACCATCGCCAGGCGCCGGAGTAAAGAACCGCAGGAACTCCTCGGTGGCTGGGTTGAGGAGATGTTCGCGTTCTCGTGACAACAGCTCGCGCTGATCCGGGTGTTGTGAAAGCCATTCCAACGAATGTGCCGTCAGGGCTGTGGTGGTATCAAACCCACCGCCGATAATGAGTGCTAAGTTGCCCAGTATTTCGAGGTCGGG
This sequence comes from Mycobacterium sp., assembly GCA_031292665.1. GTDB lineage: Bacteria > Actinomycetota > Actinomycetes > Mycobacteriales > Mycobacteriaceae > Mycobacterium. The sequence goes on from JARLGR010000073.1 coordinate 7,399, forward strand.
TGCTGGTTCACCATCAATCCGCATCGAGAGCAACGCGTTGATCAGTCCCGGGCGGGGGTTCTCGCGGATCTCTAGCATGTTGGCACGTAGATCCAGCCCCATTTGACGGTGCATTTCGGCAACCCGGGCGGCGTCCGGGGAGTGCTCTGGGGTGTAGACCGCGGCGTGAGTAGGTTCGCTGTAGAGCTCCCACTTCTTGAGGGGGATGCCCATCATCGCCAGTGTGAATACCGCGGGTACGACGTTGGCCAGATCGTCGACGAAGTCGATGCGTCCCGATTCGATTCTTTCGTCGATGGCGGCGCGGACGATTTCATCGATGAACGGCTCCCAGCGCTTGACCGCCGCTGGGGAGAGGTACGGGTTGAGTACGTTGCGGTACGACCGATGCTCCGGGTCGTCCATTTCCAGGATGCCGCCGCGCGTTGCGCCCTGGCGTTGGGCGGTAGGGATTGAGATCCCCTTGTACCCCTTGCGCTCTCCATGGATGTCATGGTCATTGGAGACTGCCGGGCAACGGGCGAGTTCGAAGACCTCCTTGCTACCCGCCGCGACCCAATGGCCGTCGTAGGTTTCCGACCATGCCACCGGACATTTGGCGTGCATCTCCCGGGTGATCTCTTCGAACCGGTATCGGTATTCAGGTGTATGCCTGTCGAAGTGATACTGGTTGCGGCGACGGTCATCTCGGGGGGCGGACCCGTCAACGGTCACGGCAGTGCCTTTCGTGTGTTCCTGGTGAATCGACCGCTGCGTCAACTCAGTCGGCGAGTCTTATTGCTCTCTCGGGACACGACCGCGCAGCCTCACGAACCAATTCCTCTTGGTCGGCGGGTACCGCATCGCCGATGGGCGACGCGCTTCCGTCGATGTCGTCGAGCTGGAATGAGTCGGGGGCGATCATGGCGCACAGGGTGTGGCCCTGACACCGGCCCGAGTCAACGAAAGCCCTCACAACGAGTCCTCCCTCATCCGATCACGCACTGAAGCGCGGTTGGTTTTAGGTTTTGGCCAGTTGCTTCTCCTGGTACAGCCGGGCCCATTCCGTGCGCGACCGGATCGACACGTCGACGTCGGTGGCGGTGGCCCGCAGCGCGCCGACGGTCGCCTGCTCTACGGCAGTGCGGGCGAAGGGGTCCCAGCTGAAGAACCGGCACGCGTTCTGCCAACCGATCTTGCTGATCTCCTCGTCATTGGCGCCGGCGCGCTGCAGCTCAGCCAGCATCTGTTCGGGGGCATCGGGCCAGAAGCAGTCCGAATGCGGGTAGTCGCACTCCCAGGCGATGATGTCCACACCGATCTCGTGGCGGAACTTCAGCGCCGTCTTGTCGGTGACGTAGCAGGCCAGTGAATGTTCGCGGAACACCTCGCTGGGCAGCTTGCCGCCAAAGTCGCGGCGCAGCCACCTCTGGTTGGTGTAGTGCCGGTCGCAGCGATCCAGGTAGAACGGGATCCAGCCGATACCGCCCTCAGAGAACGCGAACTTCAACTTTGGGTAACTGCGCATCGCCGGCCCCCACAACAGATCCTGAGCGCAGATCGCCGAAATCTGGGTGGCCAGCACGATGAGGTTGTCGATCGGCGCATCAGGGGCCATCGAGATCGCTCCGAACCCGGTGCCGATATGCAGGCACATCACCACGTTCTCGTCGGACAGCGTCTGGAACACCGGCCCCCAGTAGTTCAAGTCGTGGTAGCTGGGCAGGCCCTCCAGATGCGGCAGCTCCGGCATGGTGACCGCGCGGCAACCCTTGGCGGCCACCCGCTTGATCTCCGCACACATCGCTTCGGGGTTCCACGTCGGCAAGATCCCGATGGGGATGAAGCGGCCCGGATAGGCTCCGGCCCACTCGTCGATGTGCCAGTCGTTGTAGGCCGACACCATCACCAGCGTGACATGTTCGCGGTGCATGTTGAGATGGCGCGCGGAGAATCCAGTGAAGGTGGGGAAGCACATCGAGGCGAAGATCCCGTTGCGGTTCATGTCGCGGACGCGCTCATCGACGTCGTAGACACCGGGGCGCATCTCGGCGAAGCGCGCCGGATCGCGGCCCCATTCCTCGGCGGGCCAGGAGACGACGGCGTTGAGCCCGCTGACCCCCTGCGGCCTACCCTGGTACATCCACTGGTCGACGCCCTTGTCGTCGGTGACGACGATCGGCGCCTCGTCGCGGTACTTGGCCGGCACATGGCGCACGAACATGTCCGGCGGCTCCACGACATGGTCATCGATGCTCACCAGAATCAGATCGTCAACGTCCATGAGAGTGTCCTCTTCTGTGCGGCGATTTAAGGCCCGCGGGGCTACACCGATACGAACGTCGCAGCCTCGGCCCGGTCCCGAAGGATTGACCATACTCTAATTCTTTAGAGTCGACGGTCGCAAGCATCGGTCGTGGCGCGGATGAGGCTCGGCGGCTCGGGGTCTCACCACGGATGTGGAGCGTGTGGGCGTGCCGAGTTTACTGGCCCGACTTGTCACACGCGACGTCCTCATATGCACTGGCAACGCCGTTGACGATGCCGGCAAGTAGCCGGTCGAGGTGTTCACCACTGTCGAACGCTCGATCCCCGGCAACCAGCCGCATGAACAAGCCGCTAACGAAATTCAAAGTGGCCGAGGCCTGCTCGCGTACAATCACCGGATCGAGGTGTCGACCCGGCTGTGAGCGAATGACGATATCGCGTTGAGTCTCAGCGAACAGCTGCATGTTGTCGTGGAAGACCGCAGCCAGAGCGGGATCTCGGTTGGCTTGAAGTATGAGCTCGAACCGGGCCTTGGTGCGACTCAGTCGCGGCTCTTGCGCCGCCAGCATGATCAACGCCGCCAAGGGAGAGATATCAGACGACTTCGCCTTAGCCCCTTCCACTTCAGGAGGACGCAGGACCGCGGACAGGTCGGCAAGATCGAGTTCGCACACACGTTGGGCAGTGGCCAACAATAGTGCAGCCCGCGTCCGGAAGTAATACGACGTGCTACCGGCGGGAAGGCCCGCTCGCTGGTCCACTTTCGGGTGACTTAAGCCCTTGAGTCCGTCGTCGGCGAGCAGCTGAATCGCCGTATCGCACAGCAATCTGCGACGTTCTTCACCATCGGGCTTTCGTCGGTTCACGATGGACGAATCCTACCGGCCAGACCTTCAGCGAGAATCGCGCACCGTTTTGCGGCATTCCCTTATCGCGGGGCTATCACCGGCAGGATATGAGTCATACGACGCGGTCGGCGCGATCCGCTTCTTGCGTCGATGAACCGATCCGGTGGCCAAGACTTAGGACGGCGCCACGTCTTCGGCCGGTCGGCTTCTTGCTACGCTACTTAACTGTCTCGGGCGGTTGCTAGGGGCGGGTGACCGGTTCGCGCGCGGTCAGTGCTGGCAAGGCACAGGACCGGTTGGCGCCTCACCGCGAAGTCAGAATCACGACACGTGGGCCGGCCATTTGTTGATTGCGCCACACCCTCTAAGCATTTAGAGTGTGTGGCGCAGGGCGTCGCGGCGAAGGCTGAAGTGCCCTAACGGTGTAGCCCCGCGGGGCGTCAACCGCCGCATAAGAACAGGACCCCGTCATGAACATGGATGACCTCATTGTGGTCGGCGTCGAAGACCACATCGGGGAACCGCCGGACCGATCAGTGTCTTGTGTCGGCCAAGTCGTCCACCGGCGATGAGGGCGTCGACCAGTGGGCTATAGCCGGGCACGCCACCGCAGGGGGGCAGCGGGTGCGATGCCGTGGCTTGTGGGCATCGCCATCGCACCGACGCGGTATTGGCGAGGGCGTTCGACGCGGCGGATTAGAACCTCTACGGACAGCGTATCGCTGCACGGACCAACAGGAATTCGATTGTTGTGAGGTGTGAGCGCAGATGACAGCACCAACGGACATTCAGCGGATCAGCGACGAGCTGGAGATCACTGCACTGCTCCACCGCTACGCCCGCGCGGTCGACACCAAGGACTGGGAGCTCTACTGCTCAGTCTTCACCGACGATGCGGTCATCGACTACTCCTCGGCCGGGGCGATCGCTGGCTCGCGCGATGAGGTCACCGACTGGCTCAGTAATGGCTTTGCTGCGATTCCGTGGACGATGCATTACATCACCAACGTCGAGGTCGACATCGACCGCGACAGCGCGCGGGTGCGGGCGATGTTCTACAACCCGATGCACCTACCGGGCATGGCAGAGATGAGCTCATGCGGCGGCTATTACCACCACCAACTCGTGCGGACCAAAGACGGCTGGCGCAGCTGTAAGTTGCGCGAAGAGAACGTCTGGTTCACCAACGCACCCCAGAACTGACCGCCTAGGGGACGGGAATGGAGATCTGGACTGGCACGGCGTTCATGAAGCCCGCCGAAGCGATTCCGGTGTCGCGCATGCTCGATGAGGCCGGATTCGACGGAATTGTAGTTTCCGATCACATGATCTACCCACGCGAACTGTCGTCGCCATACCCGTCACCGACCGGCAAGCCGATGTGGACCCCCGATACTGCCTGGCCCGACTCCTGGGTGCTCATCGGCGCGATGGCCGCGGTGACACGTCGCATCCGCTTCACCAATGCCGTCTACATCGCGCCGGCTCGCCCTCTGTTGGAGGTCGCGAAACAAGTGGCCACTGCCGCAGTTATTTCTCAGGGTCGCGTGGCGCTGACCGTCGGGGCAGGATGGATGCGCGAAGAGTTCGAGCTGATGGGCCAGGACTTTGCCAATCGCGGCAAGCGGCTCGACGAGATGATCCGAGCCCTGCCCGCGTTGTGGCGCGGAGGCTGGGTGAGCTGGACTGGGAAGCACTATCAGATACCGGAATTGATGATCGAGCCGCACCCGGACGCACCGGTGAAGATCATGTGCGGTGGAGAATCCGAGGCGGCGTTGCGGCGCGCAGCGCGGCTGTGCGACGGCTGGGTCGGCAACGCCTACACCTGGCAGGACGCGGTTGAGAAGGTCCGAACACTCACCGCACTGCGACGCGAATACGGGCGTGAGAACGACTCTTTCGAGATCATGCTGGCGCTTCGCGAGCCCGCATCAGTCGATCTGTTCAAACGAGCCGAGGACATCGGCGTGACAGCAGTCATGTGCAGTCCCTGGGCGATGGCCGATGCCGTGTCCTCCGGCGCACATGATGTCTTCAAGTTGACTGCCGACCGTTACCGAGCACCTATCGAGCGGTTCGCCGAAGACGTCCTGGCCAAGATGTCCTAGCGGGCGCGGTGAGGGCAGTTTCAGAAACGTTTGGCAAGAAGGAGATTGATGACAGAGACTTCAGCTCAACCGCGTGGCCCGAAACCGCCTGAAGGTGACTGGCTCGGAACTCCGTTCTTGAAGTTCACCCGTGAGGGCGCGTTCGGCGTCTGCACCCTCGACCGGCCCGCGGCCCGCAACGCGATGACCCCGGCGATGTACTTCGGCATCAAGTACGCGGTCAACCATGTGGGCTCCGACTCCGATCTGGCTGGCCTGCTCATCACCGGCACCGGCGACGTCTTCGCGCCCGGCGGTGACATGGGCGGCGGCGGTGCGGACAACTGGCTGACGTTCGGCTCGGCGCTGGGAATGGACGCCCTGCCATTCGACACCCTGCGCCAATCCGTCAAACCGGTGGTCGCCGCGGTCAATGGGCTGTGCCAGGGCGGCGGTCTGCAGATCGCGTTGTGTGCCGACATGGCCGTCGTCAGCGACCGCGCTACCTTCCGGGTCCCCGAGCTCTACCGCGGCATCGCCGACACCTACTACAGCCAGATGCTGGCGCGGCTCATCGGCCCGGTCCGCACCCGCGATCTGATGTTCACCGGCCGCACCCTATCCGCGCAGGAGGCGCTGGACTGGGGCGTGGTGGCGCGCGTCGTTCCGCACGACGAGTTGGCCGACGCCGCTCGGGAGGTGCTCGCCCAATGCTGCCGCACGGCACCGGGTGCCCGCGCGGTGATCAAGTCCAGCCTGGACAACTATCTCGGCCTCTACGACCGGATCGGGATGCAGTCGAGCCTCGGTGCACCGGAGTCGATCGAGGGCTTCCTGGCTTTCAAGGAACGCCGATCTCCCAATTGGGTGCACCCGGAATTGAGGGTGGAGGGGCGGCTGTGAACCTGCTATCGAATGTGTCCGCCAGCGTAGACGAGACACCTTCAACGTTGGCAAGTAGCCTCGACGACTTGTTCGGGCTGACCGGCAAGGTCGCGGTCGTCACGGGCGCGGCCGGCGGCATCGGTCTGGGCATCGCAGAGGTGCTTGCGAATGCCGGGGCCAGGGTCGCGCTTGCCGACCGAGATCATGCAGAGGCCGTGCGCCGGGCCGCAGCCATCACCGCAGCCGGGCATGCTGCCCTCGCAGTCGCGGTAGATCTCGCTGACGAAGACTCCGTCGTGGCAGCGTGCGCGCACATCGTCGCGGATGTTGGCGTGCCCTGGCTGTTGGTCAACAATGCCGCGCTGCAGGATCGTGAACCGTTATTGGAAGCGACCGCGGCGGAGTGGGACAGAATCCATTCGGTCAACGCCCGCGGTGCCTTTCTCATGACGCGAGAAATGGCGCGCGCCATGGTTGCATCCGGACATGGCGGCAGGATCGTCAACATCGCATCCAACGCACTGCGGGGCGGCCTGATCAAAGGCCTGATCTCGTACGCATCGTCCAAGGGAGCCCTTGCGGCGCTGAGCCTCGCGACGGCGTTCGAACTCGCTGAGCACTCAATCACGGTTAACACGATCCTGCCAGGGGCGGTCATCACGCCCGGCGCCATCAATGCCAAGAGAGCGATCAGCGATGGCCCGGCGACGCGTCAGACGCCGTTCGGCTTCCAGGAGCCGCTCGAGATCGGCGCCGCCGTCCTGTTTTTCGCCTCGCCTGCGGCACGCCCCATCACCAATCAGGTGCTTGCAATCGATGGCGGATTCTCGATCAGCTGACCGCAGCGAGGACGATTAGCGATAGTGAAAGACATTGCCCTACCCGGCAGCTTGTTTTTATCCCGAGCACATCTGACGTTCGCTGTAACCAACTCTTGAAGAGCCGAGGACTCGCCATTTACGTCGGGCACCAATACGGAACGTCGTTTACGAGAAGGGAAATCAGAATGCAAATCAGTGGTAGTTCTGCGATCGTCGTGGGCGGCGCCGGGGGCCTGGGGGAGGCCACAGTACGCCGGCTGCACGGGGCGGGGGCCAAAGTAGTCATTGCCGATCTTGCCGATGACAAGGGCAAGGCGCTCGAATCTGAGCTGGGCGTGCGGTATGTGCGCACCGATGCCACGAGCGAAGAATCCGTCTTAGCGGCAATCGCCGAGGCCGATTCGCTGGGCCCCCTGCGCGTCTCTGTCGACACCCATGGCGGCCCGGCCAGCGGGGGCAGACTGATCGGTAAGGACGGAAGTCCCCTTGACCTAGCTGGATTCAAAACGACAATCGAGTTCTATCTCACCGCTGTCTTCAACGTTATGCGCTTATCCGCCGCGGCAATCGCCCGGCATGAGCCAGTCGACGACACCCGTGGCGTCATCATCAATACTGCGTCCATTGCGGCCTACGAGGGCCAGATCGGCCAGCTGCCGTACGCCGCCGCCAAAGGCGGTGTGGTGAGTATGACCCTGGTTGCCGCTCGCGATCTGGCGCCCCTGGGAATCAGGGTCGTCACCATCGCTCCTGGCACCTTTCTTACACCTGCTTACGGCAAGGCCGGCGACGAGCTGGAGGCGTATTGGGGCCCGCAGGTCCCGCACCCGAAGCGGATGGGCCGTTCGGTGGAATACGCCGCGTTGGTCGCGTCGATCATCGAGAACGACTACCTCAACGGCGAGGTGATCCGGCTCGACGGGGCATTGCGGTTCCCTCCGAAATAGTCGTCGTTATGCTCTATCGCTTTCGATATTTGAGGGTGCTGGCGTACCCGGCGCGGTGTTTCTCGAGCTCGAGGAGCGTAGCCGCATAGGCGAATTCGACAATGTGGTCAACTCGCTGTCGGTCTACGAGTTCACCGACGCCGGCAGGATACGGCACATCGACCTGTATCTGCAGATGGCACTCTCCCCCGCCGAGATGCTGAAAAGCTTTGAAGGAGTAGAGATCTCGGGATGAGCGATGTAGATACCGTCGACTTTTTCACCGACAAAGAGCTTTTGGCTGATCCCTACGACTACCTGGCGGCCCTGCGTGACGAATGCCCGCTTCGGCGTGAGAAGCACCACGACGTGGTGATGGTTACGGGCTACGACGAAGGCATGGCGATCTGTAACGACACGGAGCGATTCTCGTCGTGCATCTCGGTGACGGGGCCGTTCCCCGGTTTCCCGGTGCCGCTGGAGGGCGACTACATCTCCGCGCTGATCGCCGCGCACCGCGACGAGATCCCGTTCTACGACCAGCTGCCGACGTTCGATCCGCCGGTGCACACCGCACACCGGGCGCTGCTGTCCCGGATGATCACCCCAAACGCCTCAAGGAGAACAAGGAGTTCATCTGGCGCCTCGCCGATCGCCAGTACGACGCCGCGCTGGTCGGTGGCCGCTGCGAGTTTATCGGCGAGTTCGCCAATCCGTTCGCGATGTTGGTCATCGCCGATTTGCTGGGTGTTCCCGAGTCCGACCACGCGGAGTTCCGCGAAGCGCTGCTGACCGAGGTCGGCACGATCGGCAGCAGCGAGGGCGAGACGATGCATCACTCGCCGCTGGAATACCTCTACGGCAAATTCGCTGAATACATCTCCGACCGCCGCGCCAATGGCGAGCCATCCAAACGTACGCGGCGACCCGCGCCGCGTACTGCACAAGAAAACACCACGACCGATTGGCGATTGAAAAAGTGACGACAGTCGAAAGAACACCAATACCATGGGAAGGATTCGACTTTGACCACCCAGGTCGAGTTGGACCAGTTTGCCGGCAACAGGGCGGAGGTTGAGCGCATGACATCGGTCGGCGTCATCGGGCTGGGTTTGATCGGCAGCGCGCTGGCGCACCGGCTCATCGCAACCGGTGATGCGCCGCTCGTGTTCGACGTGAAGCCCGAAGCGGTCCAAGGCGCAGTCGCGGTCGGCGCGATTGCGGCCGGCTCCTCCGCCGAGCTCGCGGAACGCTGTGACGTCGTCCTGGTCTGCGTGCAGACCGACGATCAGTGCATCGCCGCGGTCTGCGGAGAAGGCGGAGCGCTCGAAGGCGCCGCACCGGGCACCTGCATCGCCGTGCTCTCGACGGTGTCGCCGTCGACGATCGAAAGCCTCGCCGCGACGGCCGCCGAGCGGGGCGTGCCTCTCGTCGACACCCCGGTCGCCGGTCGCGGCATGTTCAGCGTCGAGGAGGGCACGATGTCGGTGATGGTGGGCGACGACGGTGAGCTGGTGACCCGGCTTGAGCCCACGCTGCGCCGCTTCGCGTCGAAGGTGGTGGCGGCGGGCCGGCTGGGCAGCGGCGCGGCCCTGAAGCTGGCACACAACATCGTCGTCTACGCGGGCTTCGCCGCGATGATGGAGGCGGTCGAGCTGGCCCGGGCTGCCGGAGTGCGCGACGGCCTCGTGGAGGAGGTCGCGCAGGCCAGCGGCGCGCTCTCCGAGCTGAGTGCGTTCACGCTGCCCTTCTACAAGCACTTCCGCGA
>JARLGR010000013.1 GCA_031292665.1 Mycobacterium sp.
GTCTGGGATCCGCCGTTGCCGCCGGTGCCGCCCGTGCCGCCGTTTGCACCGTTGCCGGAGGTCGCACCGCCGGCGCCGCCGGCGGTGCCGGCGCCGCCTTGGCCGCCGGTGCCGCTGTTGCCGCCTTGGCCGCCGGCGCCATTGTTGACGCCAGCTTGACCGGTCGCGCCGGCGCCACCGGTCCCAGGTGCCCCACCGGTGCCGCCGTTGCCGCCGTTACCGCCAAGACCGCCGTTGCCCGAACCTAGGGCCGCGCCGGCGTTACCGCCGGTGCCGCCGTTGCCACCGGGGCTGGACCCTGCGCTGCCGGCCGCGCCGCTGTCGCCGGTGCCGCCGGTGCCGCCATTGCCGTAGGTGCCGCCGTTGCCGCCCGCGCCGCCGTTGCCGCCGTTGGCGGAGGTGCCGGTGCCGGTGCCGGTGTAGCTGTAGCCGTTGCCGCCGGTGCCGCCGTTGCCGGTCGCGGTAACCGGCGCCGTGGCGTTGTTCCCGCCGCTGTCGCCGCTGCCGCCGGTGCCGCCGGTGCCGTGTGCGCCGGGTGCGCCGCCGGTGCCTTCGGTCATGGTGCCGCCGTTGCCGCCGTTGCCGCCATTGGGGTTGGTGGTGTTGTTGGCGTTTGCGCCGTTGGCGCCGTTGCCGCCGTTGCCGGCCGTCCCGGAGGTCCCGCCGTCGCCGCCGGTGCCGGGGAGGCCGCGGCGGAGAAGGCTTCCGGCGCTGCGACCAGGTACGACATACGGGTCCCCTATTTGTCTTGGCCACGACTGAGTCGTGAACGTGGCCCCCGTTATGCGTTTTGCCCGCCGATGCCTCGGCAGGAGGAAAGGTGAGGCAAGCTGTTAAGATTCTGAACCGTTAAAATACTTAATTGGAGCTATTTCGTCAAAAAAGATTCCACTAGTCTCAGTACCCCCCCGAAACCACATCGGCGCATGTAAGGCCGTGACGGGCGCCGAGACTCCGGGTGCGGGCACGATGGTGGGATGACTTCGATGCCGGCCCACTTGGCCGACGGGTGGGGAAGGAGCGGACTGGCCTACCTGACCGGTCTCCCCGGCGGGAATCCCGACTTCTCCCGCGCGAACCTGCTGGCGCGCGCCGAAGCCGTTGCCGCCACCGCCGGGAGCCGCCTGGGCGTCGCCATCGATGCGGCCGGCCTGCTCACCGGTCGCGCGGCCTTGCTGGGACTGACCCGCGGCGGCCGGGTGTCGGCCGGCGGCGCGACGCGGTTGCTCGCGGCCGGGGATGGCTGGTGCGCGATCACGCTGTCGCGCCCCGACGATGTCGCGGCCGTGCCCGCGCTGCTGCAGGCCGACGAGGTCCCGGTCGACCCGTGGCCGAGCCTGACGCGGTGGGCCGCGACGTGTGAGGCGTCCACGATCGTGGAGCGGGCGCGTCTGCTCGACATCCCGGCTGCCGGCCTGGGCGAGGCCGCGGCCGCACCGCCGCGGATCCGCCCCGCGGGTCCCCGCGCGTCGGCACGGGAGATGACGGGCCTGTTGGTGGCCGACCTGTCCTCGATGTGGGCGGGTCCGCTGTGCGGGCAGCTGCTGGCTCGCGCCGGAGCCACCGTCGTCAAGGTCGAAAGCCCGCGTCGCCCGGACGGCACCCGGAAAGGCAACCGGGCCTTCTTCGACTGGATCAACGGCCAAAAGCTTTCCTACTGCGTCGATTTCGACAACCAAGCCGACGAGCTGCGCGAATTGATCGCGGCGGCCGACGTTGTGATCGAAGGCTCGCGTCCCGCGGCGCTGGCGCGGCGCCGGCTCGGACCAACCGACATCGCACCGCGGCCGGGACGAATCTGGTTGCGCCTCAGCGGGTATGACGATTCCCGACCCGGGTTCGGCGACGACGCCGCGGTCGCCGGCGGCCTGGTGGGTACCAGTCCGGAGGGGCCGGTGTTCTGCGGGGACGCCATCGCCGATCCGCTGAGCGGGCTGGAAGCCGGTGCGGCGGTGGCCGAGTCGCTGGCCCGCGGCGGCGGCGAGCTCATTCACGTCTCGATGGCCGCCGTCGCCGCGACGTACGCCGCGCTGCCGACGGCGGTGTCGGTGTCGGAGTCCCCGGCCCCGCCGCCGCCGTTGCCGCAGGTATCGGGCCCGGCGCCGGAACTTGGCCACGACAATGACGCCGTGCGCCGCCTCGTCGTGCAAAGACGTTGCCTGACATGCTGATCAAGCGAGCGACATTGCTCGACGGCAGAGTGGTCGACGTCCGGGTGGGTGAGCGAATCGAGCATGTGGCCGCGATCTCCCCGGGTCTCTCGGCCGAGCCGGGGGAGGGTGTCCTCTACGCCGGGGGCGGGGCCGTCCTTCCCGGGCTGTACGACCACCATGTGCACGTCCGCTCGGCGGCGTCCGCGCTGTATTCGTTTTTCGTCGGGCCGCCCGGGGTCAGCACCGAAGCGGAGCTGAAGCAACTGCTGTCGAATGCCACCCCGGGTCCCGACGGCTGGATTCGCGCCGTCGGTTACCACGAATCGGTCGCCGGCGAGTTGGACCGGGACGCTCTCGACGCCGTGGTGCCCCGCGTTCCGGTGCGGGTCCAGCACCGCAGCGGTGCGCTGTGGATCCTCAACTCGGAGGCGCTGGGCCGCGTCAACCTGGCCGAGCATCCCGACGGCCGCCTGCGCAGCGCCGAAGGTGGCTGGTCGGAGGCGCTGCAGCGGCGCGAATCCGACCTGGCGGATCTCAGCCGCCGGATCACCGCGACCGGCGTCACCGGCGTCACCGACGCCACCCCCGACCTGGATGCCGCCGACGTGGAATCGCTGTCGGCGGCGCACCGCCGCGGCGAGTTTCGGCCTCGGCTGCGCTTCCTGTCCCCGGCCAAGATGATCCTGCAGGAGGACCGCCTCGACCTCGACGAGCTCACCGCCTGGATCGCCGCCCACCACAGCGCCGGCCGACCGGTCGCGGTGCACTGCGTGACGGCGGCCCAGATGGTGGTCACGATCGCGGCGCTGCGTGCGGCGGGCACCCATCCGCTGGATCGCATCGAGCACGCTGCCGTGGTGCCCGACGACAATGTGGCCGACCTTGCAGGGCTCGGCGTCACGGTCGTGACGCAGCCGAACTTCGTTGCCGAGCGCGGCGATCAGTACCTCGCCGACGTGCCCGCCGCCGAGCACAGCCAGCTGTGGCGGGTCGCGTCCCTGCTGAACGCGACGGTGCCGGTTGCGCTGTCCACCGACATGCCGTTCGGCCACGGCGACCCGTGGACGGCTATGCGCGCCGCGGTGTATCGCACTACACCCAGCGGCGCCGTCCTGAATCCGGACGAATGTGTCTCGGCGCGAACGGCTTTGACGATGTTCCTCGGCCGGCCCGATGAGCCGGGCCGGGCGCGGACCGTCGAAGCCGGGCAGCCGGGGGACGTTTGCGTGCTCAACGAGCCACCGGCGACGGCGCTGGCCGAGCTGGACGCCGGCATGGTGGCGGCCACCGTCATCGGCGGCGAGCTCGTCTACTTCAAAATGTGACCGGCCCGATCAACCGGCGGTTGTCAGCGCAGCCCGCAAGATATCGCATTGCTTGTCGAAGAACCGTTGTGAAACTTCGGCTTTCGGCGTCCAGATGTCGAAGCCGTGGAACGCGCCCGGGATGATGTCGACGCCGCAGGGCACCCCGGCGTCGCGCAGGCGCTCGGCGTAGGCCAGGTCCTCGTCGTGGAACAGGTCGTTGCTGCCGACGCCGATCCATGCCGGCGGCAGTCCGCTCAGGTCGGTGCGCCGACCCGGCACGGCGACCTGCCGATCGGTGTCGCCGAGATATGCCGTCCAGCCGAAGTGGTTGCTACGGGGGTTCCATAGCCGATAGTTCGGGTTCTCCGCGGCCATGGAACTGCGGTCGTCGAGCATGGGGTACACCAGAAGCTGGAACGTGGGCGTGACCTCGGCCCGGTCGCGGGCCAGCAGCGCGAGGGCCGCCGCCAGGCCGCCGCCGGCGCTGGCGCCGCCGATCGCCACCCGCCGCGAATCGACCGAGGGCAGCCCGGCCAGCCAGGTCAACGCCGAGTAGCAGTCCTCCAACGGCGCCGGATACGGGTGTTCGGGCGCCGGCCGGTATTCCACCGACGCCACGGTGATGCCGAGACGCGTGCTGAACCGGCGGCACAGCGAATCATCCTGTTTGGCGTTGCCGATCACGTACCCGCCGCCGTGGATCCACAGCAGCGCGGGCGCCGGCTCGGTCACGCCGGCGGGCCGGAACAGCCGAACACCGGCCCCCGAACCCACGATGATCACCTCGGCATCGCTGTCTGCGCGGCCTCCACGGAGGGCCAGCAACGCCCGAATCAGCGGTAACGTCCGGGCGCCCACCAGTTGCCGGGGAGTGAAGCGGGCGACTCGGCGCAAGTCAGGGTGAACGTCAGTGTTCGACACCGCCCAAGTATTACCGACGCAACGTAGCCGTCCGGACAATCCGCCGAAATGCCGCGCAAGCAGGCGCAAGTGCTGGGGAACGCGGTGGACGTCGGTACGTGGGCGTTTGCTGTTCGTTGTCGCAGGTAACCCCTGCGGGGACCGAGCCCATGCGGCCGCCCGGTCGGGCACGACGCAAGGGGCGTGAAATGCTGGGGCAACTCTACGATCGGGCGCTGGACGGCGAGCGATGTTGGATCCGCCACCAGGACGGGGACCTCCGGTCACTGCCGGCCCATCGCTGGCTGGGCGTGCTAAGTCCCGATGGTTCATCTGGTGACGCCTCCGACGAGGTGTTCGACGAAGGCGTCGCGCAGATGTGCAGCGGGCCGACGATCGAACTCGGATGCGGGCCGGGACGGCTGGTGGCGCGGCTGATCCGGCGGGGGATGCCCGCGCTCGGCATCGACCGGTCCGCGACCGCGATCCGCCTGGCGGGCCGCGGCGGTGCGCCCGCCCTGCTGGGCGACGTGTTCGAGCCATCCCCCGCAAGCGGGAGGTGCCCCCAGCCGTGGACGGGCTTCTGGCATACGGTCCTGCTGGTCGACGGCAATGTCGGCCTCGGCGGGGACCCGCGCCGGATCCTGGGCCGCGCCGTCGAACTGCCGGCCCGCGGCGGGCGTTGCGTCGCCGAGTTCGACGCCGAGGGCATCGGCATCCGGGAGCGATGGGTGCGTCTGGAGTCGGGCCGCGACGTCGGGCCCTGGTTCCGGTGGGCATCGGTGGGCGTAGACGGCGCCGCCTCGCTGGCCGCACAGGTCGGTCTGAAGCCGACCGAAGTCCGCCTGATCGGCAGCCGCGTGGTCGCGAGTCTGGCAGCCTTATAGTCCGTGGCCGGCGACTACGGCTTTCCCGCCAGGCTGTGGCGTGCCCTGGACCGACACCCACCGCCCGGAGCGCGGCGCCTGTTCCTCCGGTTTCGGAGTCCGCTGCGCGGTCCCTGGCTGACGTCGGTGTTCGGGCTGGTGCTGCTGGTGGCGCTGCCGATCGTGATCGTCACCGGATTGCTGTCCTACATCGCCTACGCGCCGCAGTTCGGCCAGGCCATCCCGGCGGAGGTCGGCTGGTTGCGCCTGCCCGCCTTCACCTGGCCCACCCGTCCCGCGTGGCTGTACCGGCTGACCCAGGGTCTGCACGTCGGGCTGGGGCTGGTGCTCATCCCGGTGGTGCTGGCCAAGCTGTGGTCGGTGATTCCCCGGCTGTTCGTGTGGCCGCCGGCCCGGTCGATCGCCCAGCTGCTCGAGCGGCTGTCGTTGTTGATGCTCGTCGGCGGGGTGCTGTTCGAAATCGTCACCGGAGTGCTCAACATCCAGTACGACTACATCTTCGGCTTCAGCTTCTACACCGGCCACTATTTCGGGGCCTGGATTCTCATCGCCGGATTCCTGATGCACATCGCGGTCAAGATTCCGCGGATGGTCACCGGGTTGCGGTCGCTGCCGCTGCAAGATGTCTTGCGCACCGGCCGCGCCGACACCCGTCCGCAACCACCCGATCCCGACGGGTTGGTGGCCGCCGACCCGGCCGAACCGACGATGAGCCGGCGCGGCGCCGTCGCGCTGGTGGGGTCCGGCGCGCTGCTCATCGGCGTGCTGACGGTGGGCCAGACGCTCGGCGGTGCGGCCCGCGGCGCGGTGCTGCTGCTACCGCGGGGGCGGGGCCGTGGCGACTTCCCGGTCAACAAGACCGCGGTCGCCGCGGGCATCACGCCCGAGAGTGTCGGCGGCAGTTGGCGACTGGTCTTGCGCGGCGGGCCCTCGGAGGTGGTGCTCGACCGTGCCACCCTGGCCGCCATGCCGCAATGGAGCGCCCGGCTGCCGATCGCCTGCGTCGAGGGGTGGTCGACCGTGCAGACCTGGAGCGGGGTGCGGCTGGCCGACTTGGCCCGGGCCGCGGGCTTTCCGACGCCCCGCGCGGCGCGGGTGACGTCGCTGCAAACCGGCGGCGCATTCGGGTCGGCGACGTTGCAGGCCAATCAGATTCGCGACCCCGACGCCCTGCTGGCGCTGCGGGTCAACGGTGCCGACCTGTCATTGGATCACGGCTACCCGGCGCGGATCATCGTTCCGGCGCTGCCCGGCGTGCACAACACGAAGTGGGTGGCGTCCCTGGAATTCGAGGCGAGCTGAGATGCCCTCCATCGCAAGGCGTTTCACCGCCCTCTACGGTTCGCACCCCCTGCATCTGCTGACGATGCTGACCGGCTTCGCGCTGCTGGGTTACCTGCTCGCCACCGTCAAGCCGGCCGCGCTGTGGAACCCGGGCACCTGGTGGCAGTCGATCGCCGTCTGGCTGGCCGCCGCGGTCGTCGCCCACGACCTGCTGCTGTTCCCGCTCTACACGCTGGCCGACCACGTGTTGTCCGCGCGGCCGGGTCGGCGCGCGGAGCAAGATCCAAATATCAGCGCCCGCAACCACATTCGGGTTCCGACCCTGGGCCCCGCACTGACGCTGCTGGTCTTCCTGCCGGGCATCATCGAACAGGGTGCGCCAACCTACCGGGCGGCCACCGGCCAAACCCAGGAGCCGTTCCTGGGCCGGTGGTTGCTGCTCACCGCGGCGATGTTCGCGGCGAGTGCATTGGTCTACGGAGCCCGCCTGCTCGTCGCGCGCCGCCGCACCCGCGAACGGTAGGGATCCGGCTCGACAAATGTCTTACACAAACGTCAGTTTTGCCGGACCGTGCGGGGGTAGGCTCCCTCGCATGACGGCGAGGGTACCGGGCATGACACCGTGGGTGAAATGGTTGCTGCGGGCCGGCCCCGCCGACTATGCGCTGGCGCTGAGCGTCGCGGGGGCTTCGCTGCCCGTGGTTGGCAGGCACCTCGAGCCGCTGGGCACCGTGACCGCCATGGGCGCCTGGGGCGCCCGGCACGCGCCCGCGTTCGTCTCGTCGATGGCCAAAGACTGGTTCCAGCCGGGCGACAGTGACCATAGGGGCACGCGCCGCGAAGACCGGGAGAGCACCCAGCAGGTCTCCGTGGCGTCCCTGCGCGGGGTCGTTTCCGCCGCGGATCTCGACGCCGAATGGCCCACCGCGGAATCGACGCCCCCGATCTGGGACGCCATGCGCCAGCGCCGCTACGTCTACCGCCGCGGAGTCCACTACGGGAACAGCCCCGCGCAGGTGCTCGACGTGTGGCGTCGCAAGGACCTACCCGCACAGCCCGCGCCGGTGCTGGTCTTCGTCCCGGGCGGTGCCTGGGTACACGGCAGGTCTCGGGGACAGGGCTCGGCGCTGATGTCGCGGCTGGCCGAGCAGGGCTGGGTGTGCCTCGCGATCGACTATCGCGTCGCGCCGCATCATCGCTGGCCGCGCCACATCACCGACGTCAAGACCGCCATCGCCTGGGCGCGGGCCAACGTGGACAGGTTCGGTGGTGACCGGAATTTCGTTGCGCTGGCGGGATGTTCGGCCGGCGGCCACCTTTCCGCGCTCGCCGGGCTCACCCCGGACGACTCCGCGCACGAGCCGCACCTGCCGGAGGGCGCCGACAGTTCGGTGGACGCGGTGGTGGGGATCTACGGCCGATACGACTGGGAGGACCGATCCACCCCGGAACGGGACCGGTTCGTCGACTTCCTGGAGCGGGTGGTGGTCCGAAGGAGCATCGACCGCCATCCCGAGGTGTTCCGCGAGGCGTCACCGATCGCGCGCGTGCATCGGAATGCGCCGCCGTTCTTGATCATTCACGGCAGCAGGGACAACGTCATCCCGGTCGAGCAGGCCCACAGCTTCGTGGAGCGGTTGCGGGCGGTGTCGCATTCGACGGTCGGCTACCTCGAGCTGCCCGGGGCCGGTCACGGGTTCGACCTCCTCGACGGTCACCGGGCCGGGATCGCCGCCCACGCGACGTCGCTGTTCCTCAACCACGTTCACCGCACCAAGACGCAGATCGCGGCGAAAGAGGTTATCTGAGCCCGCGCCGCTGAGTATGGTCCCTGTATGGGCAGGGGGCAGCGGTGAAGCGGCTGAGCGGGTGGGACGCGGTACTGCTCTACAGCGAGACGCCGAACGTGCACATGCACACCATCAAGGTCGCCGTGATCGAGCTGGACGCCGAACGGCTCGACTTCGGCGTCGAGGGGTTCCGCCACGTCATAGCCGGCCGGCTGAGCAAGCTCGAGCCGTTCTGCTACCAGCTCATCGAGGTCCCGTTCAAGTTCCACCATCCGATGTGGCGGGAACACTGCGAGGTCGACCTGGACTACCACATCCGGCCCTGGCGGTTGCCCGCCCCCGGTGGTCGCCGTGAGCTGGACGAGGCGATCGGCGGATCGCCAGCACTCCGCTGGACCGTCGCCGTCCGCTGTGGGAGATGTACTTCGTCGAGGGTCTGGCGAACAACCGGATCGCGGTGGTCGGCAAGATCCACCACGCGCTCGCCGACGGCGTCGCGTCGGCGAACCTGATGGCCCGCGGTATGGACCTGCAGCCCGGTCCCGAGGGCGGGCCCTATGTCTCCGACCCGGCGCCCAGGACCGGGCGGCTGGTGTCTTCGGCGTTCGCCGACCACATGCGCCACATCGGCCGCATCCCGCGGACGATCCGCTATACCGCGCAGGGCCGGGGCCGGGTGCGGCGCAGCTTGCGCAAGCTGTCACCGGAACTGACCCGGCCGTTCGAGCCGCCCCTGACGTTCATGAACCACAAGCTCACGCCCGAGCGCAGGTTCGCCACCGCCACGCTCGCGCTCGCCGACGTCAAGGAGACCGGCAAGCGCCTCGGGGCGACGATCAATGACATGGTCCTCGCCATGTCGGCGGGCGCGCTCCGAACCTTGCTGTTGCGCTACGACGGCAAGGCCGATCCCCTGCTGGCGTCCGTCCCGGTGAGCTTCGACTTCTCGCCGGAGCGGATCTCCGGCAACCGCTTCGCCGGGATGCTGGTGGCGCTGCCCGCCGACCTCGACGACCCGCTCGAGCGGGTGCGGGCCTGCCACGAAAATGCCATTTCGGCCAAGGAAAGCCACCAGCTGATGGGTCCGGAGCTGGTCAGGCGCTGGGCGGCCTACATGCCTCCCGCGCCGACCGAGGCCTTCTTCCGGTGGGCGTCCGGTCGTGACGGCAACAACAAGATCCTGAACCTGAACATCTCGAACGTGCCCGGTCCCCGCGAGCGCGGCCGGGTGGGCGGGGCGCTGGTCACCGAGATCTATTCGGTGGGGCCGTTGACTGCCGGCAGCGGCCTCAACATCACCGTCTGGAGTTACGTCGATCAGCTCAACATCTCGGTGCTCAGCGACGGAACCCTGCAGGACCCGCATGAGGTCACCGAGGCCATGATCGCCGACTTCATCGAAATACGAAGGGCCGCAGGGATTTCCGAAGA
>JARLGR010000074.1 GCA_031292665.1 Mycobacterium sp.
ACATCTCGGCGTCAAGTGTGGTCAGATCGGTGGCGGGCGGTCCAAGACCACCGGCATCATCGATGTCGCACTGCTACCTACACTCGCCCGACGCGAAAATGTCGAAGAAATCACCGCCGGCTACGGGTTCGTCATCGTCGATCGAGCGAGCCCGGTCAAGTTCGCGGCTGCGAGCCTCGCGGGTTGAGTTATCGAACATGACGGCTGCGGCGCGCCGACGCTCATAGTTCGCGGTGCGGTGGCGAATGGCCGCTGTGCGGTGCTCGATCGCGTCGCGGACATGCGCAGGCAGCGACGTGTGTCCCGTCGCGGCAGCGAGGCCATGGGCAGTTAACAGATGGTCGTCGTTGGTGACGATGGCACGGAGCAGTTTCGCCGCGTGCTGTCTGCTTCCGCGCTGCATGACGTGGCCTAGCTCGGTGGAATCATGTTGGTATTCGTGCTCGGTGGTCTGCTCGTAGAGGTACGCCGTGTTGGCGTCTCGGCCGCGGGTCATGGCGACGTAGGACATTGCGCGGGTGGCGGTTTCGCTGAGGACGGCGTGGGTGGTGTCGGCGGTGACGCCTTGGGCGGAGTGCACGGTGACGGTGTAGCCGTGGGTGATGTGCTGGTGCACATAGTCGTTGGTGAAGGCGCCCAGGGTGTTGTCGTCGAGTCGGCGGGCGATGAGCCGGTTGTTATCGGGATTGAGTCGGGTGACGCGCCAGCGCTGTCCATTGCGCACGGCTCGAGTTGTTGTACCTGAAGATGGCGTGGTCGTGATCGTCGGCGAAGCCGTTGGCGGCGAGGTAGCGACCGGCCGCCATGATGCTGTCGTGGCTCTTTGGAGAGTCACTGTCCGCCAACCGAGCACTGCTGAACCCACGCATCGATCGATGGTCCGCCGAGGACAGCGATCAACCTTTCAGCGCAATGTATAGCGCGAAGTTGTACCAGCGGAACACGTGATCGACGGAGGTGAAGCCGACCTGGCGCAGCATCTCGACGTTCTCTGAATCACGGTAGGGCAGAAGAACGTTCTCAAGTTCCTCCCGTTTTTTTGCAATCTCGGTGTCGCTGTAGCCGCTGCGGCGCTTGTAGTCGTGGTACAAGTCGATGTATATCCGGCTGAGCATGGAGTTATCGGCCAGGA
Source organism: Mycobacterium sp. (assembly GCA_031292665.1). Lineage (GTDB taxonomy): Bacteria > Actinomycetota > Actinomycetes > Mycobacteriales > Mycobacteriaceae > Mycobacterium. The sequence goes on from JARLGR010000074.1 coordinate 1,133, forward strand.
TCTTCTCCCCGAGCAGCAGGCACCCCCCCACCCGAAGCGATTCGAAGTACATCCGCAATACCTGGGCGCGGTAGATGGGACGTATGAACTGCAGGGTATAAAGCATCACGATGACACGGGCGTCATCGAGGCGCTCAAACTTCTCGACCGGATCAGCAAGGATCTTCACACGATCGCGGTGACCGCTCGCGATCAACTTCGCCTCGGCTTTCTCACACATGGCTGCTGCCGGTTCGATGCCGACGAACCTGATCGCGCTGTCGGTGGGGACCTTGTCCGCAAAGCCCAAAAGAGTGTTGCCTGTTGAGCAACCGACGTCGTAGACAGTGCCCTCGCCGATCAGGAATAGCGACCCTATCTCGACGACCATGCGCTGCACTTCCGAGTAGAAGGGCACGCTGCGGTTGAGCATGTCGTCGAAAACGTCGGCGACGTCATGGCTGAACGTGAAATCCTCGATGTGGTCTTTTGATTGGTACAGCTCGTCACGCATCGGAACTCCCACGAGTGGCCACAACGATGAGGAAATAGGGCAGCCGACTGGCCTTGGAATAGATAATCGGGTCGTTATCGGCAGTTTGCGGGTCGGGCGAGGGCTCCAGGACGCGGCTGATCGTCAGGCCTGCCGCCAGCACCGAATCGAGATACGTTGCGATGGTCCGGTGGTAGGTCTGAACGTTGCGCACCCGGACGTTGCCTTGCCGGTCTTCCCGGGCTTTGCGGCAGAGCCCCTCATTGAAGTAGTTGTCGAGCATGTAATGCTCATAACTCCACCCGGTCGCCGTCGGGACCTTTTTCCAACTCCCCCGGTCCTTTACAGGGTGCGGTATGGACAACACGACTGTGCCGCCCGGGCGAAGCGCCGCCGCGAAAGTCCGCATAGCCAAAGCTAAATCCGGAATGTGGTCAAGAACATTCAGGCACAGGGCGGCGTCGTACGCTCCGACGCGCCGTGCCAGCGCTTCCAGCCCCGTCTCGTGAATGCGCAGGTTGTGCGGCGGCACATCCGCCAGCCGTTCTTGCAACAAAGACCGCATCGCGGCGGATGGCTCGTACGCGTCGACGGTCGCGCCCAACTTGAGAAGTTCGGCCGTCATCTCGCCCGCGCCGGCCCCGACATCGGCAACCAATTTCCCCGCTAGTGGGGGTAACAAGGCCGGGACCAGCCCGTCGAGCAGCACGGAGTTGAACGAATGCTGCTCGCGTTCTTCGCGGTAGAGTTCGGCGATGGCGTCCCAATCCGCGTTGCCATTCTGGGCAGCCCTGCCGCAGGCGGTGCAGGTTTCGGTAGCGGCGAACTCCTCCCAGGTAACCGCGTAGGTTCGGGAGTCGATCAACAGGCGGCGCTCCTGGGTTGCAACGGGAACACCGAGCAGCCATCGGATCGCCTCGTTGGCTTGTATCGAGGCGACCAATCCGTTGAGCGGTCCATAGCTTGGCGCCTGGAACGAGGGGTTGAGTTCCGTCGCTGCATCGCGGACAGCGGCAGCATCATGAGGCTGGCCGGGCAACGCATCCGCCGATGTGCGGATGCACTCGTAGCACAGGGTGGACGGTGGGCGCAGCAGGGGCCCGACACATCCATGGCCTTCGATATAGCCTGCGGCACTGAACGGGATGCCGACAGAAACGATGGCGCTGTTCGCCCACGAGTGCACGCTCGCCGGGCGGTCAGCCGACAGGAGAATGATGTCCGCGCTTTCGGCGACCGCTTGGGCCAGTTCGGGCCCAGTGAAGTCTTCAGGTATGACATCGACCTTCAGATCGTTACGCAGCTCGGCGAGGTGTTCGGCGGCGGCTTCCACTTTGAGCCGCCCCACGTCAGCTTCGCGGTAGAGGGTCTGCCGGGTCAGGTTGGATGCCTCGATGCGGTCACCATCGGTGATGACCAACCGACCGATCCCGGCTGCGGCCAGGTGAACGGCCAGATTGGAGCCGATGCCGCCCATTCCCATCAGGCCGACGGTGGCGTTCTGCAGGCGTTCCTGCGCATCCCCGTCGATTCCGAGCATCCGATAGTAGAGGCGGTGGCGATCGTAGCGGTCTGTTCGGTCGAACCCCGGTATCAGCACCCCGATGCCTTCGAGATCCTCGATGAGAGCGTTGGCTTCCTCCCACGACCAGCCCTGCTCGCGCGCGAGGTCAGCCACCACGTGCTTTCGTTCCCGTGCCTGCCGACCAAGCTGGGTAAGCAGATCCGCCAAGAATGGTGGAGGATCGTCGACCTCGTACGCAACCGGCGGCAGAGTCCCCAGCCGCAACCGGTCGGCGGTTCGACGAACCGAAATGTACGGCGCCAGCCAGATTTTCATGCGGTCATCTCAGTGGGCGCTCACTTGGGTTTAACCACTTTGATGTGTACCTCGGCGAGCTGGCGTTCGGAGACTTTGCTGGGAGCGCTCATCATCAGGTCTTGCGCGTTCTGGGTGAGCGGAAAGGCGATGGTTTCGCGGATGTTGGGTTCTCCGCTCAACAGCATGACGATCCGGTCGATCCCGGGAGCGACGCCGCCGTGCGGTGGCGCACCGAGCTGCAGCGCGTGCAACATGCCCCCGAACTTCTCTTCGACCGTTTCCCGGGAGTAGCCCGCAATCTCGAAGGCCCGATACATGATATCGGGCCGGTGGTTCCGGATCGCTCCAGACGAAAGTTCAAGCCCGTTGCAGACGATGTCATATTGCCACGCCAGAATGTCCAGTGGGTCTTGAGTGTTGAGCACCTCGAGGCCACCCTGCGGCATGGAAAACGGGTTGTGGCTGAATTGGATGGTGCCGTCTTCGTCACGTTCGTACAGCGGGAAATCGGTGACCCAGCAGAAGCGGAACTGATGCTCGTCGAAGACGCCAGCTTGTTTTCCGGCTTCGACCCGGACGGCCGCCATGATGGGATCCGCGTCCTCGGGCCGGTTGGCCGCGTAGAGAAATATCCGCGCACCGGGTTCCGCCCCGGTCTCGGTTAACAGCTCCTGGACCTCGCCGTGGCTGAGATACTTGGCGATCGGCCCGGTAATCTCGCCTTCGCGAGTTACGCCCACCCATGCGAGCCCCTTCGCGCCGTGTTCGACCGCGTGTTTTTCGAGGCGGTCGCTGAAAGAGCGCGGCCGTTCCGCGCTGTTGGGGACGACCAAGGCGCGGACGTGCTTGCCGGCGAACGCCCGGAACTCACTTGAGCGGAAGACCTTCGACACATCCGACAGCTGTAACGGGATCCGCAAGTCGGGCTTGTCCACACCGTAGCGAAGCATCGCTTCTCGATACGTGATTCTGGGGAACGGGGCCGTGACCGGGGTATCGGGAGCGAATTCGGTGAACAAACCAGTGAGCACCTCCTCGATCACCGCAAATATCTCATCCTGCTCGACGAAGCTCATCTCCATGTCGAGTTGGTAGAACTCGCCGGGTGATCGGTCGGCGCGCGCGTCTTCGTCCCGAAAGCACGGCGCGATCTGAAAGTAGCGGTCGAAACCGGCCACCATCAGCAGTTGTTTGAACTGCTGAGGAGCCTGGGGCAACGCAAAGAATTTCCCGGAGTGCAGTCGGGAGGGCACCAAGAAGTCGCGGGCGCCCTCGGGGCTTGAGCTGGTGAGGATGGGCGTCTGGAATTCGGTGAATCCCAGTGCGAGCATGCGGCGGCGGATGCTGGCGACGATCTGGGAGCGCAGCAGAATGTTGTGATGCATCCGCTGGCGCCTGAGATCGAGGTATCGGTAGCGCAGCCGGTTCTCCTCACCAACGGGCTCCTCCGGGTAGACGCTGAATGGCAATGCGGACGACTGCGAGAGCACCTCGGCGTGTTCGACCTGAACCTCTACTTCCCCGGTTGGCAAAGCCGGGTTGACGTTTTCCGCGTCTCGTATCACAACCTGCCCGTCCACGCACAGGACCGATTCTTTCGACGCCTTGCTCAGGCGGTCGTATGCTTCGGCACCGGGTCGAGCCACAAGCTGCGTAATTCCATAGTTGTCGCGCAGGTCGACGAAGAGTATTCCCCCCAAATCCCGCCAGTTATGGAGCCAGCCGGACAGCCGTACCATTGTGCCCGCATTTTCGGCTCTTAGCTCGCCGCAGGTGTGGGTCCGGTATCTGTGGATCATGCTCCTGGATGGTAGTGGCTGCGCAGACAGCGATATGAGCTGGTGTCGTGCGGCGCGTAATGCGCTGTACGCCTGTTCGGGGCGGGACGGCACTGACGTTTAAGAACGCAGCGTCCAACCATGGTGTCAGCACGCTGCGATGAAGTCGCCCTGCCCGCGGCAGCAATAGTTGACCAACACCGGCCCGGCCGGCAGGGCAATACTGGGCAATCGAGCACCGACAGGGGCCGTGTCCGCGGACAGCGGCCCTGTCGATGACGATTAGATTGCTTAGTTGGATTGCTTAGTTGGCCAGAACGGTGCTGCTTGCCTTGACTTGCTCGACGCGGATCAACGTGATGCGGCGCATGCGACCTCCCATGACTCTCCGGGCTCCGGGTTTGCGCAGTCTACGACAAATTGACCCGGTGTGCGTAGTGATTCGGCAAATCGGGGATCGTGCCCGCGTCGGTGCCGGGTGACATATTGTCGAGAGGGGGCCGCAACGATATCGGCGGCAACCGACGCCCAGAGATCGTCGAGGTCGGGATGCTCGAACACCAAAGCTGGCACTCAGACGCTTTGGGTTACAACCCGGCCTCCACCAGGTCGTTGCGTCGCTTTGCGCGCATCCAGACCGCCACCGAATGCATCTTCGCCCCGACTGCGAACATGTGGGGATGTCCGGACTACGACGACCGCCTGAGCCTGCCTGCGAACCTCCATGGGTGGCTGCCCCTGTTCACACAGTTTTGTCGAGTTTCGGAGAGCCTTGAGATCGACGGCGTGGTTTTTGAACTACCTGGCCCATTCGGTGACGCCGTTGAGAAGCTGGGCGGCACCACGTTCACGATTCTGGACTACCTCAGCGCCAACGACCCTGTCAAAGCTCACTGCATGGAGGCGAAAATCGAGGATGCCACGTGGTGGTTCTCGTTCGCAGGTGAAAAACTTTTCGTCCTCGCATTCGGCCCGTGCTATCCGTCGACGAATTCCCGATATGGATTCCAGACCGGCCGCACCTACCTCGTCTTTCAGCCAGTTCACTGTTTTTCGCGCCGGATACCCGACGGCGCCATCCACAAGTCACGTCGAACCCGTGAAGAGATAAGGCGCCGCTACACGAAAGCCGGACGGCCCTACGATGTCACGATCACGTTGTCCCCGTATGAGGCATACCGGTATGTGAAACCCGTGCAACTGGGTCAACCGCCAGTGAAATGGTGGCGTGAAACGGATTGACGGCAACGCAGATCATTCTCAGCTGCCGGTGGCTTCCTTCCGGCGGCCGAGATAAACCCAATGGGCAGAAACGTAGGGTCGACCCGTGTCGATCTCACCGCCGTGACGGACGTGCTTGAGCGCGGGGAGTCGCACGGGCTCAAAGTAGGGGCTGACTTCGGCCAGCACCTCGTCTCCGGTCATGAAGTGGTGGATCACGCCGGACTCCGACTCGTCGTCGCAAATCCAGGTGGAGTCGTCGAGCCGCTGTCCTTTTCCAACCAAGGAGGATTCAGTGGAGATGAATGTGCACAAGAACAGTCCGCCCGGCCTCAACACGCGCGCCATCTCGCCGAGCGCCAGACGGACGTCCTCGATGGCGGCATGGGTGATGACACCGATAGACAGTGCGGCCCCGAAGAATCCTTCGCTGAAGGGCAAGCTTCTCATATCGGCAAGCTGAAGTTCGGCGCGGAGTCCCTCGTCGGCTAGCCAACGGTGGGTGAAGTCCATGCCGCGGGGCGAAATGTCGATGCCGTACATCGGGTATCCCCTTTTGGCCAGATACACGATATGCCGGCCAGCACCAAAGCCCACGTCGAGGACTGACGGCGCAGGTTTTACTTTGTCCAAATAGTGGGCAAATACCACCGCTTCGTCATTCGGGTCGTGAAGTCGAAACGATCGATCTTTGTAGAGGTCGTCCCAGTCCATGGTGGTCATTGTTGGTCATCGCCGATCTGCGGGCAATGAGACCGCCGCGGCGGCTTCGTCGGCATGCGGTTGCGATCAGCGCAGACGGCCCTACCGTCGGCACCTCACTGGGTTTAGCGAAAGGCGCCATGGCGCCATGCGTTTTTCCCGGAGCTGGACTTGAAAGTTGATGCTCTTTCGCGTTTCCTACCCGTCCGCTTGCGCCGACTCCGGGATGGATCATCGCAGCGGCGCCGTTGAGCATCGGAGGTTTACAACCATTTGGACACAATCGAAAGCGGTCAGCCGCGAGGGCTACGGAGGAGCCCTGAAAGCCCGAGACAAACTTGGGATGTCTGTGACGAGTACCGGGTGCCCGCCGAACCAAACTTGTGTTATGCGGACCCATCTGGTGGCGTGTGCGATGTCAGGGAAAGTCCGTGGCGGGGAGATCGCAGTCGCGGGTGTCGCGGCCAACTAGGGGAAACGGAGCCCGACGACTCCGGCGTCGCTTCCCCGATCCTGATCGACGATCAGGTGGCAGCGGTGATGTGCATCTCCGGGCCGACCGCCCGCATCTTGGACCGTCTCGACGAAACCGCCATCGCCACAAGGGATGCGGCCCACCAACTCTGCCCCAGATCCAGTATTGCACCCTGTGCCGATGTGCCATGCAGAAATTGAGGTGAGGGCGATCGAGAGGACCGGTAGTGAGAAGTCTAGTGGGACTGAGGTTTTAGATGGTACAGGGACGAATGGGGTGGGACGGTTAAGAGATGGGGTTTGGTGAGAAAGATTGGGAACTGGGGGTTTCGGGTGTTCGAGGAAGCGGCCCATCCGAAATCGGTTGCGCCGGTGCCGCAGCCGATTTCGGATGGGCCTCAGGCGATGCGTTCGATGGTGGCGAGTTTCGTTGCGATGTGTTCGCGGGCGATTTCGGCGTCGTAGTGGGCTTGCATGTTGATCCAGAACATTTCGCTTAGCCCTAGTGCGCGCGAGAGTCGCAGTGCGGTGTCGGCGCTGATTGCGCGCTTGCCGTGCACGATCTCGTTGATGCGCCGCGGTGGCACATCGATCGCCTTGGCGATCCGGTACTGCGAGATCCCCATCGGGTCGAGGAATTCGGTCTTGAGGACCTCGCCAGGGTGGGTGGGTGCGAAGTCTGCCATCGGTGTGTTCCCTTCTAGCGATAGTCGACGAGTTCCACGTTCCCGGCGCCACTGGTCGTTGACGCGGATGCTGTACTGGCCGGCGCGGGTGCCGGCCAGTTTCTCGAGTCTGTTTCCCGGCGGCACGCGTAGGTCGTTGATGCTCTCGGCGGCGTTGATGAGAACTAGCTTGGTGTAGGCGAGCCTGCTGAGCTCCGGACTTACGGGCACACGTCCGACGCGACGACGCGGGCCGCTATCGACGGCCTGACCAGCGCGCTTGGTCTGTAGTTTGCTCGTCGGTGCTCGGCAAAAGCTGGTTTGGGTACCACGTTTGGGTACGGCGCCGATTACGGCTTGTCGAGGCGGTCAAAAATAGCCTCTGACCTGCGTCGGGCTGACAGGATTTGAACCTGCGACCACTTGACCCCCAGGAAACAGCGGAAGCACGTCCTGCCTGCTCACGAGCGGTATCCGCGTCTGTGCCGTCGGGCGAAGCGTGTGCATACTCGCAGATCGTTCATCGGCGCAGAGGTCGTGTGGTCCCAAAATGGTCCCCAGACGTGTCGTGCGCCGGTGCCGGTGACCTCTCGCTTGACTGGAAGTCCACGTACTGCCATTGTGAGTACATGACTTCGATGAAGGATGACCGCCTGCAGCTGCGCGTCGACGCAACCTCCAAGCGACGGCTGGAGGAGGCTGCCGCCGAGGCGCACCTGAGCGTGACGGCGTTCGTGCTGCAGGCCGCCAACCAGGCCGCCGACAATTTGCTCGCCGAGCGGCAGACCATTCACCTGTCCCCCGACTCGGCGGCCATTTTCACTGAAGCTCTGAACCAACCGGCACGGGTTAACGAGCGGCTGGCGGCCACGTTGAAGCGGCCAGCGAAGTTCACCTGGCTCGACTGAAGTGCAGTTCTACCGGCCGACCCTGCTCGACCCGGAAAGACACCGGCGCGCCGAATTCACGTCGGGCGATTCGTCCCTGGACGATTGGCTGCGCCGCTACGCCGGCCAGAGCCGGCGCGGCAACACCGCAGCGGTTTGGGTGATCGCCGACGCCACCTACCGAGTCGCCTGCTACGCGACTTTGTCGATGACATCGGTGGATCGGTCTGCAAGTCCCACACCATTGGCGAAGGGCGCCCCATTGCAGGTTCCCGCGCTCCTGGTGGGCCGGCTAGCCACCGACGCCCGCGTGAACGGGCTTGGGCTAGGCACCCAGATGGTCAAACACATCCTGGCGACAGCAGCCGAGCTGAACGTCAAAGCAGCATGCCGAGCTGTCGTGGTCAACGCACTCAACCCGGCCGCCTTCAGCTGGTGGCAGCGGTTTGGCTTCGACCCGGTCGATGCCGAGGACTCGACAAACCTGGACCTCTACCTGCTGACCAAGGACATCGCCGCCACACTCGCGAGACTCTGAGTCAGCGGATTCCAGGCAGGCAGACTGTAAGTCGTGGAGGAGCGGTTTCCCGGCGAGTTGCAGACGTTGCGCGCCGATAACGTCCGATTGCGTCGGCTGCTCGCGCTCAGCGAGGAGCAGGCCCGCGCCGCAGATCCCGATCAGGCAACTCTCACAGGTGCGCCGACCGCGCCTGTGGATATGCGGTCGGCACCCGAAGACAAGATCCGCTTCTATGCAAACCTGTTTCGGTGCCGCACCGATGTATACGCGCTCCGCTGGGAGAATAGACGCGACGGGCGATCGGGGTGGATGCCTGCCATCAACGGCTATTGGCGCAAGGGAATGAGCCGAGCCGACGCACCCTATCTGACACTGACGGCGGAGGTGATCGCCAAACACCTGCGCGGCGATCTCCACGTCGGACTCTACCCGCTCGGCGATGACGACGCGTGCTGGTGGGTGGCCGCGGATTTCGACAAGGACTCTGCGATGCTGGACGCCCTCGCCTACCTGAAAGCCGCACACGCCTATAGGATTCCGGCGGCGCTGGAGGTGTCGCAGTCCGGTCGCGGCGCACACGTATGGATCTTCTTCGCCCAAGCCACGCCCGCGTCGGCGGCACGCCGGATCGCGACCAGCCTGCTGGGTGAGGCGATTCAGTTACGCGGCAGTATGAGCCTGACCAGCTATGACCGACTGTTTCCGTCCCAAGACGTGCACACCGGACGCGGCATGGGCAACCTTATCGCCGCACCGTTGAACGGCACTCGCCGCCAACACGGCACCACACTGTTTCTCGACCCGGCAACGCTGGAACCGTTCGACGATCAGTGGGCCTACCTGTCCAGCATCGCCCGGCTGTCGGTGAACGAAGTCGCCGCCCTGGCTCGGAAGCTGCCAGATCCTAAGATCGGCCACGACGTGCGTCGGTTGCAGCTGCCCACGTCGTCGAAGATCGTGCCCCGTCCCGCGGCGATCATCCGGGCGTCGTTCGGGGCCCGACTGAGATTGACCGCAGCAGATCTGGGCCCAGCGATGATCTCGGCAGTCAAGCACGCCGCATCGATCCCTAACCCGGAGTTCCATGCCCGTCAACGGGCCCGCCGAAGCACTTGGGACACGCCGCGATTTCTGCGCAGTTACGACGAAACCGTCGAGGGAGACCTCATTTTGCCGCGCGGGTTGTTGTCCCTGTTGACAACCCTCGTCGAATCCGCCAGCAGCACGATGCGCATCGACGACACCCGCGTCACCGGGACTGACCACGAATTCACCTGTGCGATGGACCTCCGGCCCGAACAAGCGATGGCCGTGCGACACCTCGCCACCCAAGACACCGGAGTCCTGATCGCCCCGCCAGGATCGGGCAAGACTGTGATCGCCTGCGCCGCAATCGCTTCACGTCGCACGTCCACGCTGATCCTGGTGGACCGCAAGGCGCTCACGGATCAGTGGCGCGACCGGCTGCACAAACATCTCGGCGTCAAGTGTGGTCAGATCGGTGGCGGGCGGTCCAAGACCACCGGCATCATCGATGTCGCACTGCTACCTACACTCGCCCGACGCGAAAATGTCGAAGAAATCACCGCCGGCTACGGGTTCGTCATCGTCGA
>JARLGR010000014.1 GCA_031292665.1 Mycobacterium sp.
CAGCGCCACTCTCATCGGCGGGGCTGATCGACGTCAATGATTTCCCGATTGGTCTCATCGACATCGAACTGAGCATGCCGTCGGCCGAACTTGTCGACGACACGGCCGCGTTCCTGCTGCGGCCCGAGCAGGGACCGCCCGCAGCGGTTTTGAAGGTGGCTCGCGGCCTGCTGGGAGCCGCGGACCTGCGCACGCAGCGGCGCGTGCTCGCCGAACTTGCCATCCACTCGGGGCTCGACGAGGAATGGCGCGAACTGCTGCCGCGGATCCTGGCCTTCGACGAGCGCACCAATGCGACCGTGTCCGTGGAGTCCTATCGGCCGGGAACAGACCTGGCAGAGGTGCTGGCGCGCCACCCGCACCGTGTCGAGGAGCTGACCGCTGCGGCGCTGAGCGCCATCGCACCGCTGCACCGGCGGACTGCCACGTTCGTCGTCGTCGACAACGTCTGCCTGTTACGGCGATGGGTCATCGAACCACTGGCCGGCCTGACGGATCTGTGCCGGAGGCTGGATCCTCATCGGGTTCCCGAGGTGGACCGGCTTGGAACGATGCTGCGGCAGGCCCTCGTTGGCTGGCGCATGCCGGTGAGCTGGACGCACGGCGACTACACCCCCGGCAACGTTCGGGTGGCCGGCGCGCGGGGCCCGGTCACCGGCATCGTGGACTGGGGCGGCGCGCGCCCGGGCCAGCCGGCGCTGATCGACGAGTACCTGATGATCCTGACGGCGAGCTGCCAGGTGGAGCGAGCTGAGCTGGGCACAGTCGTCGCTGCGCGGCTACGGGCGGGCGGCCTGTTAGACCGCGAGCGTAACGCGCTGCGTGCCGCACACGACCGAGCGGACGCGGACATTGGCCACCGTGAGCGCATCGACGAGCGTGTTGCCCTTCTATTGACCTGGCTGCACCATGCTGGCGACCTGTGCCGCAAGCGCGCCACCCATCCCAACCAGCACATCTGGTGGGCCACCAACGTGGCTCCGGTGCTTGACGCCGTCGCCGCGTGGCACGGATCCGACGGGTCAAGCGCGCGGGCCCGCGCGGGCCGCGGCACCGCAAACGGTGCTCCGATGACCACGTCACCGCCCGTCGAGGACGCCGCACAGGCCCCGGGAAATCAGGCCGATGGCTGAGCTGCAAAACGCACAACGAACGCTCGCAGAACATGGTCGGCCTGGTGGCCTGGCCGCTGTCGGTGCCGAGGTAGCCGCGGCTCACCGGGGAACGTCGATCATGTTCGACGAGCGGGGCTCGGGGATGGTTCGGGAGGTCGTGGAGGATGGTCCGAGCGTCGCTGGCCGGCTTGCGTGTCTGGGCGCTCGGCTTACTATCCGGCCGGCCCTGGCTATTGGCAGCCACTTGGCGAACGTGCCGTGGCCATGGGGCCTCGTCGACTTCGCTGCACGGATCGTGACGCCCGCGCCGGGCAGCGTTCGCGCCACGATTCGGTTGTCGCATTGCACCGCGCGATTGGTCCGCGCTGCTGGTGTTCTGCCCGCTGACGGCAGCCGGCGCGTCGTGTTGTACATGCATGGTGGCGCCTTTCTGACCTGTGGCGCCCACACGCATGACCGGCTCGTCACCACGTTGTCGGAGTACGCCGATACCCCGGTGCTGGTGATGAACTACCGGATGATGCCCAAGCATTCGATCGGTGCGGCGATCGATGATTGCTATGACGGCTACCGGTGGCTGCGTGGCGCGGGTTACCGGCCCGACCAGATCGTGCTGGCCGGCGACTCCGTTGGAGGCTATCTCTCACTCACGCTGGCCGAACGGTTGCTCCACGAAGGCGAGCAGCTCGCGGCCATCGTCTGCATGTCACCGCTGCTGCAGATCGCCAAGGCTCCCAAGCAGGCGCACCCCAACATCCGCGGCGATGCGATGTTCCCGGTCAAGGCGTTTGACGCATTCGTCGACCTGATCGCCAAGGCGAGCCAGCGTCACATCCTGGATGGGCACCCCGAGGAGATCTACGAGCCGCTCGACCACATCAAGGCCGGTCTGCCCCGCACGTTGATCCATGTATCCAGTTCCGAGGTTCTGCTGCACGACGCTCGGCTGGCCGCGCGGCGGCTGGCCGCGGCCGGAGTACCGGTCCAGCTGCGGGTATGGCCCGGCCAGATGCATGTGTTCCAGATCGCCGCGCCGATAGTGCCGGAGGCCGACCGGTCGTTGCGCCAGATTGGCAACTACATCCGCGAGGCGACCGACCCGTACCACCGCGTGGCGGTTTGTACCGCCCGCGCCCGTGCACCGGGATCTCGTCGCGCTGCCATCTCCGATTCCGCCTCAAACCGGTTGCCGTCGTCCACACTTCACCGTCGAACTGGAGATAGCTGATAATGCGCACCCTCGTCACCGGCGCTGCCGGATTCATCGGTTCCACCCTTGTCGACCGCCTGCTGGTAGAAGGACACCAGGTGATAGGAGTCGACAATCTCAGCGCCGGCCCCCCCGTTGCCAACCTCGAGTCGGCCCACCGGCACAACGGCCCCGGTCGCTTCACCTTCGTCGCGGTCGACGTCCGGCACCCCGAGCTGTCCGACATCGTGGCGGGCTCCAACCCCGACGTGGTGTTCCATTTGGCCGCCCAGGTCGACGTGCGCCGCTCCGTTACTGATCCGCTATTCGACGCCCGCAACAACGTGCTGGGCACCATCAACCTGCTGGAGGCGAGCCGGCGGGCGCGAGTACCTCGGATCGTCTTCGCGTCCTCGGGTGGCGCCCGCTACGGTGCGCCGGCCACCTTGCCCGCCACCGAGGACACTGCCGTGGACCCGCTTTCCCCGTACGCGGCGGCCAAGGTCGCCGGCGAGTTGTATATGCGCGCCTACGCCGGCATGTACGGGCTAGCACCCATCTGTCTGGCACTGGCCAACGTCTATGGGCCACGCCAAGACCCGCACGGGGAAGCCGGCGTGGTCGCGCTCTTCGGCAGTGCGATGATCTCCGGCCGTCCCACGACCATCTACGGCGACGGCAGCGCCACCCGCGACTACGTTTACGTCGACGACGTCGTGACTGCCTTCCTGCGCGCCGCGGAAGCGCCGATCACGACAACCGGCACCTTCAACATCGGCACCGGCGTACAGACGACGGTCACCGAGCTGCACCAGCTGATCGCCGAGGTAGTCGGCGTCTCGCGTCCGCCCGATCACGCCGAGGCCCGCACCGGCGAGGTTCATGCGAGCGCATTGGACCCGACCCGCGCGGGCCGGGTGCTGGGCTGGAAACCCGACACCGACCTCACCGAAGGCATCAA
>JARLGR010000075.1 GCA_031292665.1 Mycobacterium sp.
GAGGGGCTGCGCAGTGCGGGCCGTATAGATACCGTATATCCGGCAGTTGTATCGGGCGGAGTCGTCGTACCGTCATCCCCAGCACTGCTCACAATTGTCGGAGGTCGGCCATGCTGGACCTGGCATTCGTCGCGCTGCTGGTCGGGCTGGCCGCGCTTGCCGTCGGATTCGCCGCAGCATGTGATCGGTTGTTGGGTCCGGACGAGCCTGTGCTGGCTGAGACGGGCCGTGACGGCGCATCGCGGACCGGGCTCGAGTCGGCATGACTTTTGACGATGTGACAGGAATCGTCGTCGCGGTCTTGTTGGGTGCCTACCTGGTCTACGGGCTGGTCCGGCGCGGGGACGTGTAGATGTCTGCGGCGAGTTGGGCACAGATCGCGGCGGTGTTCGCGCTGCTGGTCATCAGCACCCCGATTTTGGGCGGTTACCTCGCCAAGGTGTACCGCAATGAGAAAGCGCCCGGCGATCGGGTGTTTCTTCCCGTGGAGCGGCTGGTCTACCGCCTGCTGCGCATCGACCCAGATGGTGAGCAACGCTGGATCGCCTACGTGGGCTCGGCGGTGGCGCTGACCGTCGTCGGCGTGCTGCTGAACTACGTTGTCTTTCGCGTACAACACCTGCTGCCGGGCAACCCCGATCACCTCCGCGGAGTGAGTCCGCCACTGGCGTTCAACACCGCCGTCAGCTTCGTGACCAATACCAACTGGCAAAACTACAGCGGCGAATCCACGATGAGCCAGTTCAGTCAGATGTTCGCGCTGGTGGTGCATCAGTTCTTGTCCGCGGCCACCGGAATGGCGCTCGCAGCAGCGTTCATCCGCGGTGTGATCCGCACGCGGACAACGACATTGGGGAACTTCTGGGTCGACACGGTGCGGTCCATGGTGCGGGTGTTGGTGCCACTGAGTTTCGTGTTCGCCATCGTGCTGCTCGCGGCCGGGGTGATCGACAACTTCCACCCGACACAAGTCGTGCCGACGATCTCGTCGGTGAGTACACACTCCACCGGCGCCGCGGCTCAGCAGAGCATTCCGGGTGGTCCGGTGGCGAGCATGGTGCCGATCGAGATGATCGGCGACAACGGCGGCGGCTATTTCGGCGCCAATATGGCACATCCATTCGAGAACCCGAACCCGATCGTCAACGTGCTCACCATCTGGCTGGCCGCGGCGATTCCGTTCGCCTTCCCGTGGGCCTACGGCCGGCTCGTTGGATCCATGCGCCAGGCGAGGGTGGTGATCGTGGCCATGGTCACCCTGTATGCGCTGTCGTTGGTCGCGGTGTCCGCTCTGGAGGCTCACGGCAACTCCCATCTCGCGCAGTTCGGCGTCGCCCAGTCCGCCACGGGCACCAATCCCGGCGGCAACCTGGAAGGCAAGGATCTGCGGCTCGGGGCGACCGGCTCTGCGCTGGGCGTCGTCACCATGACCGGCACCTCTACCGGCGGGGTGAACTCCGCTGTGGAGAGTTACACGCCGTTGGGCGGCGGCCTGCCGATGTTGGACATGATGCTCGGGGAGGTCATTCCCGGCGGCACCGGCACCGGCCTCTACGGGATGTTGATCTTTGTGATGATCACCGCGTTCATCGCCGGGCTCATGGTCGGGCGAACGCCGATGTACCTGGGTAAACGTTTGCTGGCCGGAGACATGACACTGGCGGCGATCTACATCCTGGTGCTGCCGGTCACGGTGTTGACGTTGGCCGGGATCTCACTGCTGCTGCCGTCCGCGGCCCACCAGATCTCCACGACCGGGCCGCACGCGGTGACCGAGACCGTTTACGCGTTCACCTCTGCCGCACACAACAACGGATCGGCATTTGCCGGGCTGGCCGGCAACACCCTCTGGTACAACTCGACGCTGGGTCTGGCCATGTGGATCGGGCGGTTCTTCGAGATCATTCCCGCGCTGGCGCTGGCGGGCTCACTGGCGCGCAAACGCACCTACACGGTGACCGCTGGGACCTTGCGTACCGACACGCCGCTGTTCACCGCGCTGCTCGCGGCGATCGTCGTGATCTTGGTGGGTCTCACCTATTTCCCGGTGCTGGCCCTCGGACCGCTGGCAGAGCACTTTTCCGGGCACTTCGGAGTCTGAGCGATGACGACGCAGACGGCGGTCCCGCCCGGTCGGCACCTGGGGCGCGAAACGCGCCAGCTGCGCGAGTTGTCGATCCTGGATCCCCGGATCGTGCGCAGAGCCATCATCGATGCGGTGCTCAAACTCGATCCACGACTGATGGTGCACAAGCCGGTGATGTTCGTGGTCTATGTCGGCAGCATCTGGACCACGCTGCTGTTTGTGCGCGATGCACCCCGATCCAGTGGGACAGACAACCTGTTCACCGGCCTGGTGGTGCTGTTCTTGTGGTTCACGGTGCTGTTCGGCAACTTCGCCGACGCGATGGCCGAGGGCCGCGGCAAAGCGCACGCCGACGCGTTGCGTCGCGCCCGGCAGGAAACCGTCGCCCACATTCTGCAGCCCGACGGCACCGTGGTGGACACACCCTCCCAGGAGCTGAAAGTCGGCGACCGGTGTGTCATCGAGGCTGGGCAGGCAATTCCCGGCGACGGTGAGGTCGTCGAAGGAATGGCGATGGTCGACGAATCGGCCATCACCGGTGAGTCGGCCCCCGTGGTGCGGGAATCGGGCGGTGACCTGTCGGCGGTCACCGGCGGCACCGTGGTGCTGTCCGACCGCATCGTCGTATCGATCACCTCCCCGCCCGGGCAAACCTTTCTGGATCGCATGATCGGGTTGGTGGAGGGCGCGAACCGCCAACGAACGCAAAACGAGCTGGCCCTGACCGTGGTGCTGGTCAGCCTGACGTTCATCTTTCTGGTCGCTGTCAGTACTTTCCAGTTGGTCGCGATCTTCTCGGGCGTCAAGCAGCCGATCGTGTTGTTGGTCGCCCTGCTGGTGCTGTTGTCACCGACCACCATCGGGGCATTGATTTCGGCTATCGGCATCGCCGGCATGGACCGCATGGTCCGCCACAATGTGCTGGCCATGTCTGGGCGGGCGGTGGAAGCCGCCGGTGATGTGACCACGCTGCTTTTGGACAAGACCGGCACCATCACGTTCGGCAACCGCATGGCCACCGAGTTCGTCCCGGTCGGCCACACCGACGAGCACGCCTTGGCCGAGGCGGCGCATCTGTCGTCGCTGGCCGATGAGACCCCCGAGGGCCGCTCGATTGTGGAGTTCGCCCAGCACCACCACGGCTGCCAACCGAGCGACATTGCCGGGGCGAACCTGGTCAACTTCAGCGCCAAGACGAAGATGTCCGGCATCGACTTGCCAAACCGCAAAATCCGCAAAGGCGCCGTGGCAGCGGTCAGCGACTGGGTACGGGCCAACGGCGGCACCGTGCCACCAGATATGGATGGCGTCGTGGCACGCATCGCCTCCAGTGGCGGCACCCCGCTGGCTGTTGCCGACGAGAGCACCTTGTTGGGGATCATCCACCTCAAAGACACTGTCAAGCCTGGCATTTCGCAGCGCCTCGCCGCCATGCGGCCATTCGGAATCCGCACCGTGATGGTTACCGGCGACAATCCGGCCACTGCCGCGGCCATCGCCGCCGAGGCCGGTGTCGACGAGTTCATCGCCGAGGCGACACCGGAAGACAAAATGGACCGGATTCGCGCCGAACAGGCCGGCGGCGACCTCGTCGCGATGACCGGTGACGGTACCAACGACGCGCCGGCCCTGGCTCTGGCCGATGTCGGGGTGGCCATGAACAGCGGCACGCAGGCTGCCAAAGAGGCCGGCAACCTGGTTGACCTGGACAGCGATCCGACCAAGCTCATAGAGATCGTCGAGGTAGGAAAGCAACTGCTGATCACCCGCGGCTCGCTGACGACGTTCTCGGTCTGCAATGACGTAGCCAAATACTTTGTCGCGATCCCGGCGATGGTCCATGCCGTTTTTCCGGAGTTGGGAGCGATCGACATCCTCAACTTGCACAACCCGCACACCGCGATCCTGTCCGCGGTGATCTTCAACGCGATCATCATCGTGCTGATGATCCCGCTGGCGCTGCGCGGTGTTCGCGTCAAGGCGATGGGCGCCACCGCAATGCTGCGCCGGAACGTACTGATCTACGGGGTTGGCGGACTGATCACCCCGTTCGTGCTGATCAAGCTGATCGACATCGCCATTGTCGCGCCGATAGGCATCCACTGATGCTGCGCGCTCAACTGCTTCCGGCGGTCGTCCTCATGGTGCTGGCCAGCCTGGTGCTGGGCATCGCCTACCCGCTCGCCACCTACGGCATCGGACAACTCGCCTTCAAGTATCAGGCCGACGGCTCGCTGATCAGCCGCGACAATCAGGTCGTCGGCTCAAGCCTGCTCGGCCAATCGTTTGCAGATCCCGCCGGTAACCCGTTGCCCCAGTACTTTCAGCCCCGACCCTCAGCGGCGGGAAACGGCTACGACGGCACAGCCAGCGGAGCCAGCAACCTCGGCCCCAGCGATCCGAAGCTGCTCGCTGCCATCAGTGAACGAGCCGCTGCTTACCGCGCCTTCAACCAGCTACCCGGCGATGCGGCGGTGCCCGTCGACGCGGTGACCGGCTCCGGATCAGGTCTCGATCCAGACATCTCGGTGGCCAACGCCGACCTGCAGACGCCGCGGGTCGCCGCCGCCCGGCATCTGCCGCCCGAAACCGTGACGGCGCTGGTGCGCGACCACACCACCGGACGCGCGCTGGGTTTCCTGGGGGAGACCGTGGTCAATGTCGTCGAACTCAACCTTGCGCTCGATCAGCAGCAGCCGCGGCCACACTGACGACCACCATTGCGGCGCCGTCCGGGCCGGTTTCTATGCGCAGCGACGCGTCGATTGCCTCGAGCAGGTCGCGTGCTGCCTCGACGGTGAAGTACTCGCCGCGACCGTTGGCAACCCCCTGCTCGAGATAGCCTGTCTGGAAACGGATTTCGACCCGGTCGCCGCAAAGCGTCGCGGCGATCTTCGGTGTGCTACCCGGATAACTGAGCCGGATCGCGTTGGCGGCCAAGGCCGTTACCACCCGGGTGAGCACCGCAGCGTCGGAAATTACGCTGGGAACGTCTTCTGGCACTACGACATCCACGGCGTGGTGACCGGGACCAAGTTCGTCGAGCGCAGCGGCCACCACCTCGGCGACATCCACCTGACGTATTCGCACATCCAGCGCCCCGGCCCGGGCCCTGGCCACATCGTCTAGTTGCTTTGCCAATACGCCGATCCGGTCGACCGCGCGCTCCAGCGTGTCGATCTGCTCACTCTCCCGCGCCACAGTCAGCATCGCGCGTAGCGCCGCGACGGCCCGCTTGGCGGAGTCGACGCCCTCGGCAAGGGCGCGACCGGCGGCGGCGGCCAGCGCGGTTCGCATGCGCTCGCTCTCGGCCTCCTGTTCGGCGCCGGCGGCGCGCTGGCTGAGCCTGCGCTGGCCCAGATACTCGGCGATCTGTGCCGCGCACGCGGTGAAAATCTCCAGGTCAGCTGCCGATAACGCCGGGCCGCGGCCGCCGAGCAGTGACGAGACATCCAGCTCGGCCTGCACCGTGGCCTGCTCGGGCAACTCCGGGGGCCGAATTCCACAGCTGGCGCGGACAACCCAGCCGCCTTTGTCACCGGGTTGGCCACCCGGTGTGGCCGTCGGACGTTCCAGCACGCTCAACCCCTCCAACCCGAACGTCTCACGCACCAACTCCAGCAGTTGCGGAAGCTCGCCTTCCCCACGCAGCAGTGCCTCGGCCATCGACGTCAGCACCGCGGCCTCGGCGCTCGATCGCGCGGCAAGCCGACGCCGCCGGGCACTGACTTCCACCGTCCAGCTCACCAACACCGCCACCGCCACATAGACGACCAAGGCCACAGCATCGTTGAACAGCGCGACCCGGAGCGAATACAGCGGCCGGGTCAGGAAGAAATCCGCGGTCGCCACGGAGGCCACCGCGGCGACCAGCGCCGGATACCACCCGCCCGCCACGGCTATCAGGACGATCACGAGCAGGTACACCAACAAATCACTCGGCAAACTCAGCCGCGTCCGGACCAGTCCCAACAGGATTGTCACCGCCGGCAACAACACCGCCATCAGCGCCAGCGCCCGCAGCCGCCGGCGCGGACTGACACCGCTTAGCTGTGGAAGCCGTGTCGCAAACCTTGCCGGCGTCTTATCGGTCACCACGTGCACATCCAAGGTGGTTTCGAGCCGAGACAGCCTGCGGGACACCACTTCCCGGCCGGTCAGGATTCTCCAGCCGGCGCTCGGACGGCTGACGCCGATCACCATCTGCGTGGCGTTTTCGTGTCGCGCGAATTGAGTTAGCGCACTACTGACGTCGGCGCCGACAACCTGATGCCAGCTACCACCCAAGCCTTCGACCGAAGAGCGCAGCGTGGCCAATCTGGCCGGGTCGGCCCCTAGACGTCCATCGCTGCGCGCCACGTAAACGGCCATCAGATCGCTTCCGGGTGTGCGGGCGGCCAGCCGGGCCGCCCGCCGAATCAACGCCTCGCTTTCCGGGCCGCCGGATACGCCCACCACGATGCGCTCCCGGGCCTCCCAGCTGGCACTGATCCCGTGGTCACTGCGGTAACGGCGCAAGCCCTCATCGACCCGATCGGCTACCCACAGCAGCGCCAGTTCCCGAAGCCCGGAGAGGTTGCCCGGCCGAAAATAGTGCGACAGCGCCGCATCGATGCGATCGGGCGGATAAATGTCGCCGGCGACCATCCGCCGGCGCAACGCGTCTGGCGACAAGTCCACAAGTTCCAGCTCGTCGGCCTGGCGCACCACTGCGTCCGGCACCGTTTCGCGCTGCTCGACTCCGGTCATCTCGGTCAGCACATCGCGCAATGACTCCAGATGCTGGATGTTGAGCGTCGTGATCACATCGATACCGGCGTCAAGCAGTTGATGAACGTCCTGCCAGCGTTTCGGATTCCGGGAACCCGGAGCGTTGGTGTGCGCCAGTTCGTCGACCAATGCCAGTTGCGGACGGCGAGCAAGCACCGCGTCAAGATCCATCTCCGGCAGCACCCCGCCTCGATGCCGGACATAACGCCGAGGCACCACCTCCAGCCCGTCAACCAGCTCCCGCGTCGCCCGTCGACCATGCGGCTCGATAAAGCCGATCACGCAGTCGACGCCCTGCCTGCGCTGGCGGTGCCCTTCGAGCAACATCTCGTAGGTCTTGCCAACCCCCGGAGCAGCACCCAGGTATACACGGAGCCGTCCCCGTGCCATCTAGCAGCCGATTTCTGCGACTGTGCCGGCGTGGCCGTCCACGAGCCTCAGCGTAAACCGATCGGCCACTGCGGCGAAGGACTCTAGACCAGCGAGCGTTATCCAGCCGTGCAGCGCCTGCCCGTCAACTGCCAGTGTCGGTTTAGCCTTCCACGGATCGGGACCGAAGTGTTGCCTATCCACGGCCGCCCAATCTACGGTCCGTTGATGGCCAGGGACTCGACCACCCGCGACATGCTGATCGGCGCAACGGTTCAGATCATGGTCGAGGAGGGCTACGCCGCGGCCACGTCGCGCCGAGTGGCGGCCAAAGCCGGCGTCAAGCCGGCGCTGGTGCATTACTACTTCCCCACCATGGACGAGCTGTACCTGGACGTCTTCCGTCGCGGCGCCGCCGCCTACCTGGAGCGGCAAAAGGAAGCGTTGGCCTCCGACCGACCCTTGCATGCTCTGTGGGACACCCTCATTGAGCCCAAAGACGCCCGGCTGTTGCTCGAGTTCATGGGACTTGCCAACCACCGCAAGGAGATCAGGGCAGAGATCGCGACCTGGTCGGAGCGCTGGCGCGACATGCAGATCACCGCGCTGAAGTCCGTTCAGCGCGAGAACGACTTGGAAGAAACGGATTTCCCGCCCGCGGGTATCGCGGTCGTCATCGCCGCGATCGGTCGCGGCCTGATCTTGGAACAGGCGCTTGGCGCTACGGGTGGTCACGACGAGGCCGTCGCGCTGGTCAACCGATTCATCGACCGGTTCGAGACGCCGACGTAACGCCCACTCAGGGCAGCACGACCCGCAGCCGCTCCCAGCCGCGGACCGTAGACGTCGACGCCAATTGCGCTGTCTGGTAATCGATGTCCCAATCGGGCCAGCGGTTGAGGATCTCGTCCAGCGCCACGCGACCTTCCAGTCGCGCCAGGTTCGCACCGAGGCAGTAGTGCAGGCCCTTCCCGAACGTCAGGTGTGAGATGTTGTCGCGATGGATGTTGAAGGTGTCCGGATCGGCGTAGCGGCGATGATCCCGATTGGCGGAGCCGAACAGCAGCAGCATCGCGCTGCCGGCCGGAACCGTGGTGCCGTAACACTCGAAATCCTGTGCCATCCAACGAGCGACGTGCGGGCCGGTGGGCTCGAACCGTAGCGTCTCGTCGACGGTAAGGGTCAGCAGCGAGCGATCCTGGTAGACCTCGCGGCGCTGGTCGGAATGCTCGGCGAGCACTTTGGCCAGCCAGCCGATCAGCCGGCCGGTCGTCTCGTTCCCGGCGCCGGCGACCACTTGGGTGTAATGCAGCACCTCTTTGCGGGTCAGCTTGCGGCGCAAGCCTTGTTCGTCCTCGAACTCCACGTTGAGCAGCGTCGTCATCAGGTCGTCGGACGGGTTCTTGGATCGCCATTCGACATAGTCGGCGTAGATCCTGCCGTCGGCGATCGAGTCGGCGTCGGCGACCTTGAGCGGCGCACCCGGCTTGGTGCGCAGGTTGGCGTCGTTGGCGTCACGGACCGAGATCTGCTCGGACTCAGGGATTCCCAGCAGCATGCCGATCACGCGCATCGGCATCATCGACGCCAGCTCGGCGATGATGTCGAATCCGCCGGACCCGACGAGCGGGTCCAAACACCGGATGCAATATTGGCGGATCTGGTCCTCGAGTGCGGCCATCCTGCGCGGGGTGAACACCCGTGACATCAGCCCCCGCAGCATGGTGTGTTCGGGTGGATCCTGGAACATCATGACGCCGCCGGGCATGTCGAATTTCGACTTGATCAGCTCGAGGATGTCGCTGCGACGGCTGGAGAATGTCTGCCAGTTCGCCAGTGCCTGTTCGACGTCGGAATGCCTTGACAACGCCCAGAAGTCATACCGCTCGTTGTAGTAGATCGGCGCTTCTTCGCGCAGCCGCGCGTAGACCGGATACGGGTCGGCGATGATGCCGACGTCGTAGGGGTCGTAGTAGACGGCGGTGTCGTGTGTGACGGTCATCGACGCTTCCCTTACTTCAGGCAGCTGCCGGCATCGACGGGCAGTGCGACGCCGGTGATGTAGCGCGCCTCGTCGGAGGCCAGGAACAGCACGGCGTTACTGATGTCCTCCGGGGTCACCCACGGGATCGGCAGGTAGTGGAAGCTCTGGCACACCGGCGCAAGATCGTCCGGTCCCGGGTCCTTCAACTCCGGCCGAAAAGCCCGGTAGGTGGCGTCGTTCATCAGCAACGGCGAATTCACATGGGTCGGGAGGACGGCGTTGACCCTGATCATGTGCTGACCCAATTCGACGGCGAACGAGCGCATGAGGCCGATCACCCCGTGTTTGGCCGCGACGTAGTGGCCGACATGGGGATAGGCCTTGAAGCCGGCCACCGAGGACGTCAAAACGATGGAGCCGCCGCGATCGCCTTTGAGGATGTGCGGGACCCCGGCCTTGACGGTCTTCCACACCCCGCTGAGGTTGACGTCGATCATCTCCTGCCACAGCTCTTCGTCGGCCTTGTGCAGTTTTCCGGCCGTCGTGCCGATGCCGGCGTTGGCGACGATGACGTCCAAGCGCCCCAGTTGTTCGACGCCGCTGTCGACGGCGGCCCGCAGGGCGTCGAAGTCGCGGACGTCGACTTCGGCGGTGACCACGCGGCCTCCGGCGTCCTTGATTGATCCCGCGGACTCGTCGAGATCCTCCGGCGTTGCACCGTCTGCGGGCGACGCCTCGAATTTCCGGCAGATGTCGACGGCGATGATGTCGGCGCCCTCCTGGGCCAGTCGTACCGCGTGGCTTCTGCCCTGCCCGCGTGCCGCGCCGGTCACGAATGCGACCTTGCCGTCCATCCGGCCCGTCATAAGCCACCTCGATTCGATGTTGGGCGATCGCCCAATCTCGCCGCGCACGCCTTGTTTAGCAGCAGTTAGACGAGCTCGTCAAGAGCGCCGTGGCTATGGCATTGCCACAGCCCACTCGATATGGCCCTCGAAGCCAAGCGTTTTCGCCATGTCGCGGTAGCGGTCTCGTAGACGACCAGCGGCGCGCTGACCACTATCGCGAGCAGTGCCACTTCACGAGACGTGTCGGGCTGCCTCTCGGGCAAGTTGCAGCCGGGAAGTCAGACCCAGCTTGGCGTAGACGTGGGTGAGGTGCGATTGCACAGTACGCGGTGAGACGAAAAGCCTTGTGGCGATGTCGTTGTTGGCGAGTCCCTCGCTGACCAGTCGTACGATGTCGCTCTCGGCGGGGGTGAGCGAGGCCCAGCCGCTGGTGGGTCGTTTGCGTTGGCCGCGGCCGCGCTGGGCGTAGGCGATCGCCTGCTCGGTGGACATCGAAGCGCCTTCGTCCCAGGCGGAGTCAAAGTCCTGCTCGCCCAAAGCATCACGAACCGCAGCCACCGAGGCCTCGTAGTCCGCGTCCCAAACCTTGAACCGCACCGCGCCCATCCGCCTCCGAATAGCCTCTGCCGCGCCGAAGAGGCGGGCCGCTTCGCGGTGACTGCCGGCCTCGCCGGCCAAAGTGCCGAGGCATTCCAAGATGTCGGGGATGAACAGGTACGCCTCGACTTCGGCGGCACGCGCGAGCGCGTCGTAGGCGTCACGCTCAGCCTGGTCTGGCTCACCTTGTGCGATCGCCACGCGGGCGCGCGCCGTCAGCGCGTCCCACAGCACCGAGCGCGTCGTTGTCGACACGGCGTCGTCGGCCCAGCGGCGGGCCGCGACCAGATCCCCGCCCGCCAGCGCGGCCTCCGCATTGAGGACTCGCCCCAACGCCGCCGTCCGGGGCAGGGCACTCACGCGTGGCCAGGCCGCCTCGGTCGCGTCCTGCGCCGTCGCAGCATCGCCGGCGGCCAGGGCCGCTATCGCCAACGCGTGGTAGGCGGCGCCCGCTTTAAGCCCACCAAGCTCAGCAGTGGCCTCGACGGCCGCGTCGGCGGCGGCCCGGGCCGCAACGATGTCACCCTGGTACGCCAGCGCGACGCCCTGGCCCACGAGGCTATCCACCCGCCAGATCTCATCGTGAGCCGCCTCGGCCTCGTCGGCCACCGCGGCGAATTGTGCTACCGCTCCGGCCAGATCACCCTTAGACACCTGTGCGACTCCAAGGCCAAAGCGGCACCGGCGCGAGGTGAACCGGTCACCGATCGCGTCGGCGAGATCGCGTCCCTCTTCGGCGGCCGCGCGCAACGCGATCGGGTCACCCGCGACCATTGCCGCGGCGGCTTGCGCGACGAGGATCTGGCTGAGCCTCCACCGGTCGCCCAACGCCCGGGCCAGGCCGATCGCCTCGGCCAAGTACGCCCGGGCCGCCTCCGTATCGAAGTAGCTGGCGATGTAGCCGCAGGCGGTCAGCGCCCGCGCCAGCAGGGCCGGGTCATCGACCTCGCGGGCGATCGCCAGGGCTTGCTGAGCCTGATCCGGGCTGTCGGCGGCGCCCGCCCATAGGCCGAGCGCGGCGGTGTCGGCGAGCGCCCGCGCGAGTACCGCGGGCGCCACCCCGGCGTGGTGCGCGTTGTCGTCGGCCAGGGCGGTGTGGAACCAGGTCAGCCCTTCGCGGAGGCGTCCCCGCGCTTGCCAGAGCGGCTGCAGCGACGAGGCCAGCGCCAGGGCCAGTTCGACGTCGGAGTTTTCGCGGCTCCACGAAAACGCGGCGCGCAGGTTGTCGATTTCGAGGTCAGCCTGCTCGATGCGACGCTCATAATCAGTGCCTGCCGGCGCGTCGAGCAGGGCGGCCAGCGCCGTGTAATGGTCGCGGTGACGCGATCGCACGGCGTCGGCCTCACCGGATTCGCCGAGTTTTTCCAGCGCGTATTGACGCACCGTCTCCAGCAGCCGGTAGCGGGTTCGGCCCCGGCTCTCGTCTGCCACCACCAGCGACTTATCCACGAGCAGGGTGAGCTGGTCGAGCACCTGGTAGCGCTCCACGTCCCCACCGCCGGCGACCGCTTGGGCGGCGGCGAGGTCGAAACCGTTCAGAAACACGGCCAGCCGGCGGAACAAGACCCGTTCAGGTTCGGTAAGCAGCGCGTGAGACCAGTCCACCGAGGCGCGCAGCGTCTGCTGGCGGCGCACCGCGGTGCGCGCACCACCGGTCAGCAGCCGGAAGCGGTCGTGCAGCGTGTCGACGATCTCGGCCAGCGACAACGCGCGCACCCGCGCCGCCGCCAGCTCGATCGCCAACGGCAAACCATCGAGGCGCCGGCAGATTTCGGTCACCGCCGCGGTGTCGTCGTCGCCGACGGCGAAATCCGGCCGAACGTGACGTGCGCGATCGATGAACAGTTCAACGGCCTCATCGGCCACTGGCAATGACGGCACCCGCCAAGCCACCTCGCCGGGCACCCCGATCGCCTCCCGGCTCGTCGCCAAAAGCGTCGACTCCTCAGCGGCGCCGAGGAAAGCCAAGACCAGCGCCGCGCTCGCCTCCAGCAGGTGCTCGCAGTTATCCAGGACGACGAGCATTTGGCGATCGGCGACGAATCGGGTGATCGTGTCCATCGTCGAGCGGCCGGGTTGGTCGGGTAACTCGAATGCGCGGGCCACAGCGATCGGCACGACGTCGGGATCGGTGACCGGCGCCAGGTCGACGTACCAGACCCCGTCGGCGAACTGACCGGCGACCTGAGCCGCGAGCTGGACCGCCAAACGTGTTTTCCCCACCCCGCCCGCGCCGGTCAGCGTGACCAGCCGGTGCTCGGCAAGCAGCTCGCGCCCTTGAGCGAGCTCCGCGGAACGGCCCACGAAACTGGTCAGCTGCAACGGAAGACGTTGCGGCGCAATCGCTTTGGAGACACGCAGCGGCGCAAACTCGTTAACCAAATCGGCGTGGCACAGTTGCACCACCCGCTCGGGGCGGGGCAGATCGCGCAGCGCGTGGGTGCCCAGATCGGTCAGCCAGGCACCATCGGGTAGTCGGTCCAGCACCATCGCTTCGGTTGCCCCTGATAGCAAGATCTGCCCGCCGTGCCCCAGATCACGCAGCCGCGCCGTCCGGTTGATCGTCGGGCCCGCGTAGTTGCCTTCATCGCGCAACTGGACCTCGCCGGTGTGCACACCGATGCGGAGCCGGATCGGTGCCAAAGGCGCACGCTGCAATTCCAGCGCGGCCGCCGCAGCATCAGAGGCGCGCGCGAACGCCGCCACGAAACTGTCACCTTCGCCCTGTTCGACCGGCCGCACCCCGTCGTGGGTGGCGATGATTTCCGACACCGCCTGGTTCAGACGAGCGATGGCCGCGGCCATCTCCCCGGGTTGGGTCTCCCATAGCCGCGTCGAGCCCTCGACGTCAGCCAACAGCAGCGTCACGGTGCCCGTCGGCAACAGCCCGCTCATGCCAACTTCGCTCCAGTCCACCAGCGGCGCGTCCGCGCGTGGATCGACCTCGCTCATGCTAGCCAGCATGCGACAGCCACACGCAGCAATACATCAGCGAAAACGCGGAGATTCCGGCCCCGGTATGGCGGATGCCACAGGCCGTCGTCTTGAATCCGTGAAGATTAATCACACCCGTGTAAGGGCTGCGTTAAGAAGGTGGCCTGACCGCTGCCGGACCAGCACCGTAGAAGCATGACGCCCTTCGAGCTGCTTCCTTCGCCGCGGCACGGGGTGAACCCGCACCTCGACCGCGCGATTTGGCCGCTGAGCGCCTACGTCGACGAACGGGGCCGGCTGTGTGTCGGCGGGGTGGCCGCGACGGAGATCGCCGCCGCGTTCGGCACACCCACCCGCGTGGTGGATGAAGAGGATTTTCGCGCCCGCATTCGCTGCTACCGCGCCGCGCTCCCCGACGCCACGCTGGTTTACGCCGGTAGCGCCCTGTTGAGTGTCGCTGTGGCCGGGTGGGCCGCTTCCGAAGGCGCCGGGCTGGAAGTCTCCTCGGGCGGCGAGCTTGCCATCGCGCTGGCGGCCGACGTGGCGCCGTCGCGGATCATCCTGCATGGCAATGCGAAGACCGCCGCCGAACTGGACGACGCGGTCGCGGCCGGGGTGGGACGCGTCGTGATCGATACCCCGAACGAGATCGCGCTGCTCGCCGGCCGGGTGCGTCGTCGTCAACGGGTGCTGATCCGGGTGATCCCCGACCTCGACACCGGCGCGGTCGGCACCGGGGTGCTCGATCAGAAATTCGGCTTCGCCCTGGCGGGGGGACGGGCGGCCAGCGCGGTGAAGCGCGTCCTGGGCCAGCCGTGGCTGGACCTGGTCGGGCTGCATTGCCAACTCGGGTCGCAGCTCGCCGACGCCGCGATTTACGGTGACGCCATCCGGCAGATGATCGCCGCGATGGCCAAGGTCCGTGACCGCCACCAGGTCGTGCTCACCGAGCTGAACCTCGGCGGCGGGCATGCGGTCCCCTACGTTTCCGGCGACCCGGAACTCAGCCCGCGGGCGCTCGCCACGGTCATCGACGCCGCACTCCGAGCCGCCTGCGCGGAATACGGGTACCCACGCCCAAAGGTGGTGATCGAGGCGGGCCGAGCGATCGCCGCGCGCGCCGGGATAACCCTGTACCGGGTCATCGCCATTAAGCGTCAGCCCGGCGGCCGCACGTTGGTCGCGGTGGACGGCGACATGAGCGACAACGCGCGGATCGCGCTCAACGGCGCGAAGCGCACGGTGGCACTGGCCAACCGGCACGTGCCGACCGCCACCGCCCCCGTCACGGTGGTGGGCCGGCACTGCGAAGCCGGGGATGAGATCGCCGCCGACGTTGACCTGCCCGCCGATGTTCACCCCGGCGACCTGCTGGCCGTCGCCGGTACCGGCGCCTACCACCACTCGACGGGGTCGAACCGCAACCTCGTCGGCCAGCCGCCGTTGATCGGCGTCGCAGGCGGCAAGTTCCGCGAACTGGTGCGCCGTGAAACCGTCGCCGACCTGCTGGCGCGCGACTGTTCCTGGCACGGCTCCCGAAGGGCCGGGTAGCGCATCATGTTCAGCACCGCCCTTTTCGACGACAGGACCGACCGCTGGACCGCAGTGGCCGCCCGAACGCTATCCGGCGCGGCGTCCTTGCGTGTCACGTCGATCTACACCGTCATGCTGCTTGCCGTGTCTCTCACACTCACGGCGATGGGTCCGCACGCGCGCGCTGTCGCGGTGAGTCGGATGAGCACCAATCTGCACAATCTGGCGCACGGTCGCGTGGGCACCTTGATCGGCAGCGCGTTCGTCAACGACGGGGATGACGTCTTCTTCTGGCTGCCGGGGCTGGTGTGCCTGCTGGCGCTGGGTGAAGCCATCTGGCGCGGCACGGGTTTGGTCGTCACGTTCGCGGTCGGTCATATCGGTGCCACCTTGCTCGTCGCGGTAGGACTGGTGGCTGCGGTCCAGACGGGGTCACTGCCGTCATCCATTGCGCGCGCCAGCGACGTGGGAACGAGCTACGGCGCCGTGTGTGTGCTGGGCGCCTTGACCGCCTCCATACCCGCGCGCTGGCGGCCGGTCTGGGTCGGTTGGTGGCTAGGCGTCGCCCTGCCGGCGACCTTGAGCGCGGACTTCACCGCTATCGGCCACATGTTGGCGCTGCTGTTGGGCATCGGTTTGTCCTTCCGGCTGCGCTCGATGGCGCGCTGGACGCCGCTACACGTGTCTCTGCTTGTCGTCGGTGCCGCATTCGGCTTTTTGGTGCTCTCCGGGCCGTCGATGGTGGCACCGGTCTGGGGTCTGGCGGGCGCGCTCATTGCACAGTTGGTGAGGCGAATCAGCTCGTCAACCGCGCCGCCGGTGTGCGTGCCTTAAGCCACGCTCCCGCGACCAGCTATTACTCGGATGCCGCCGTCAGGGTGTCGATGTGGTAGCGGCTGGCTGTCCAGGGCGGGGTGCCGGGGATAGGTGTCAGTGTGACCGTTATCTGGGCTTTGCCGGCGGTGAGGGATTCGGGTACGAGGTAGGTGTCATCGAGCCAGCGGTGTAAGCCGTTGCTGCGTGGCTGTAACCAGATCCCGGCGGGGATGCCGTCGATGGCAACGTCTGCGGATTGATAGCCGGTTGTTTGGTCCGACGTGCGGCGCAGCCGGATGCCGTGGTTGTCGGGGGTGATTTGGACGCGGAACGTGAGCGCAGCGGGGGTGGTGCGGACCAACCCGGCGATGGGGCGGATGTCGTCGTTCCCCTCGTACTGGCTGATCAGCAGCTGGTCGGTGGCGTCGGCGTCGGTGTAATCGTGCACGAGCCGACTGGGGGACTCGGTGGGGGTGACGTCGTCGCCGGGGGCAGCGGTGTCGTTCGGTTGTGTGTAGAGGAATGCGGTTGAACTGTAGTCGGGTTGGACCATGTTGCGCTTGCCGTGCTCGATGCCGAATCGCAGTGCGGAGTGGTAGTCGATAGCGTCGGCGAGCATGAGCCGATAGGCGGCGACGCAGTAGTCCGCACATCCGCCGGTGGCCGTGCGCTGATCGGGTTGGCCGGTGAGCGGGTCGCTGAAGCGGGTGCCGTTCTTGAAGTACCAGCCGCCCTCGTAGAAGTCCTCGGTGCCGGTGCCGTACCACTGGGGCGACGCGGAACCGTCGGTGTACACGCGCTCGGCTCCTTCTAGGAAGTAAGGGGCGTCGTCACTGAATGCCGTTCTGATCCGCGAACCGCGGATGGTGTGGCTGACGCCGACGAATTTGCCGTGGCCGTGTTCGTCGGCGAACAACCAGTCCTGACCGAAATTCGTCGGTCCGGCGTGCGAGCGTGCGGTGAAGAAGCCGGCGCGGCCGCTGGACAGCGCGGGCGCCCACTGCGGGTCGGCTGTGGTCACGACGTCGCTGTCGATCAACGGTACCGGGCTGTCGGTGGTGTTGACCAGGGTGACGCGGGCCGCGCGCGCGAAAGGCATGGGCCACCACGCCGACAACGACAACGCTCCCCCGGGTTGTGGCATGGCGGCGAACATCAGCGATCGCACGTTCTCGATGCCCAGTCCGGCGCCGAAGAACTCCCCAAGTGGGGAGTCGACCAGGGTTTGGCCGTCGAACTCGATTTGCAGCCGCAACCCGGCCAGGAGTTGATCCGTCGGGTCCGGTAGCTGCAGGTGCAGCGCCGAGATGGTTCCCGAGCCGGTGGATTCCGCGACCGTCAGTCCCGTGTCGGCGGGGAGGTCGACGACGCGATGGCTGTGCATTGCTGTGGGGGCAGTCGGCTTGGGATCGCCGGTGCCCGCGGCGCGCAGGGTGGCGATCACGTCAAGCGCGGGGTCCGACGGCGAGAAGGTGGCCACGCCGTCGGCGCTCGAAAACTGGCGATAGTCGACGTGGTAGTACTGCAGATTCGAGGCGACGCTGATTCGCATCGAATGCCGGTACGGCATCGGCAATTTGATGTAAACGCCTCCGGGCGACTGCGCCGCGTTGGCCACCAGAGGCCACACGAATGGAGCCCCCAGGGCACCGTCGACCAGCGATTGCAATGGTGCGTCGATCACCGTCTGTCCGTCCAGGTCGATGCGGATGTTTCCGAGGCGGGTCACATTGCCGCCGTCGCGGGTGAGCCAGATCGAATCGACCTCGCCGGCGCCGCGATCCTCCGCGATGACACAGCCGGCGCCGCCGGACGCCAAACATCCGCCGCTGCCGTTGTCGTTGCCGGTGGAGATGTCGAAATTGCCGCCGCTTCGATCGAAGCTCGACACCTCGAGAGTTTGTGTGCCGGCGCTCAGATACGGCAACCGGTCCAGTCGACGGTAGGTGTCCCAGCCCACCAGCCTTTCGCCGGGCCCTGTGCTGGCCGGCGCGGCAGGCGCGGTGCCCGCCGCGCCAACGCCGCCAATCGCGAGCAGCAGCAATGCAAACGTCGCAGACAACGCCCGAACGGCCAACGGCATAGCAACGAAGGCTACTTTCTCGGCCGGGTTTTGCTGGGACATTCGTTGCGTTGTGGACCTGAGAGCGAAACACCTATCTATACAGTTTAATTCGGGTCCGTTGTCGCGGCGGCGTTTAAGTATGACGGGCAGCCTCCTGGGCGAGCTGCACGCGGGAATTGAGCCCGAGCTTGGCGTAGACGTGGGTGAGGTGGGATTGCACGGTGCGCGGTGAGACGAAAAGCCGAGTGGCGATGTCGATGTTGCCTAGCCCCTCGCTGACCAGTCGCACCACGTCGCGCTCGGTGGGGGTCAGCGAGGCCCAACCTGTGGTGGGGCGTTTGCGTTCACCGCGGCCGCGCTGGGCGTAGGCGATCGCCTCTTCGGTAGACGACGCCGCGCCCTCGGCCCAGGCGGCGTCAAAGTCGTTCTCGCCCATCGCATCTCGCAGCGCCGCCACCAAGGCCTCGTGGCGGGCGTCATGGATCTTGAACCGCACCGCGCCCATGCGTTGCCGAATGCCGTGTGCCGCGCCTAAGAGCCGCGCCCCCGCGTGGTGACTGCCGGCCTCGCCGGCCAGAGTGCCGAGGCATTCCAGGAGGTCGGGAATGAGCAGGTAGGCGTTGCTTCCGGCGCCGAGCGCGAGCGCGTCGTGGGCGTCACGCTCGGCCTGTTCCGGCTCACTCTGCGCGATCGCCACGCAAGCGCGCGTCGTCAGCGTCATCGCCAAGTAGAAGCCGGTCGAGTTCGTAACACCCTCGTCGGCCCAGCGGCGGGCTGCGACCAGATCCCCGCCCGCAAGCGCGGCCTGGGCATTGTAGAAGCGCCCCGCCGCCGCCGTCAGGGGCAGGGCACTCACGCGTGACCAGGCCGCCTCGGCCGCGTCCCGCGCCGTCGCAGCATCGCCGGCGGCTAGGGCCGCGGTAGCCAACGCATGGTAGGCGGCGCCCGCTTTAATCCCGCCAAGCTCGGCAGAGGCCTCGACGGCCGCGTCAGCGGCAGCCCGGGCCGCAGCGATGTCACCCTGGAACGCCAGCGCGATGCCCCGGAATGCGAGGCATCCGTCCGCCAGATCTCATCGTGAGCTGCCTCGGCCTCCTCGGCCACCGCGGCGAATAGTGCTACCGCTCCGGCCAGATCACCCGTGAATACCTCTATCACTCCGAGACACCAGCGGCACCGGCGCGCGTTGAATCGGTCGCCGATCGCGTCGGCGAGATCGCCTCCTTCTTGACCGGCCGCGCGCAACGCGATCGGGTCACCCGCCGCAAACGCCAAGACCGCCTGGCAGGTGAGGATCTGGCTGAGCCGCCACGGGTCGCCCAATTCCCGAGCCAGGCCAATCGCTTCGGTTAAGTACGCCCGGGCCGCCTCTGTGTCGAAGTAGCTGGCGATGTAGCCGCAGGCGGTCAGCGCCCGCGCCAGCAGGGCCGGGTCATCGACCTCACGGGCGATCGCCAGGGCGTGCTGCGCCTGATCCGGGCTGTCGGCGGCGCCCGCCCACAGGCCGAGCTTGGCGCTGTCGGCGAGCGCCCGCGCCCGCACCGTGGCCGCCACCTCAGGATGCTGTGCGTTGTTGTCTGCGAGGGCGGTGTCGAACCAGGTCCGCCCTTCCCGGAGGCGTCCCCGCGCGAGCCACAGCGGCTGCAGCGAGGACGCCAGCGCCAACGCCAGCTGGACATCGGAGTTTTCCCGGCTCCAGGCGAACGCGGCGCGCAGGTTGTCGATCTCGATGTCGGCCTGCTCGAGGCGGTGCTCATAATCACGGCCTGCCGGCGCGTCAAGCACGGCGGCCATCGCCGTGTAGTGGTCGCGGTGGCGCGCCCGCACGGCGTCGGCCTCGCCGGACTCGCCCAGCTTTTCCAGCGCGTACTGGCGCACCGTCTCCAACAGCCGGTAGCGGGTCCGTCCCCCGCTGTCGTCGGCCACCACCAGCGACTTATCTACCAGCAGGGTGAGCTGATCCAGCACCTGATAACGCTCCACGTCACCACCGCCGGCGACCGCCCGGGCAGCGTCCAGGTCGAAGGCACCCAGAAACACCGCCAGCCGGCGGAACAAGACCCGTTCGGGCTGGGTCAACAGGGTGTGCGACCAGTCCACCGAGGCGC
>JARLGR010000076.1 GCA_031292665.1 Mycobacterium sp.
ACAAAACGGCTTTGATGCTGCACGGCGCCGAAGGCGGCGAAATGGCGATGCCAATGGAGCGGGTCGCCTGCGGTGTCATCGGACCGGCCAGCTGAGCGGTCCGGCGACTTTAGACTGAGCCGATGTCAAGTCCGGCGGGTTCACGAGATGCCGGCCGTTCGGGGGGCCGGAGCCGGATTCCCGATCGCGACATCGCCGCCATCCGCGAACGAGTCCACATCGAGGAAGTCGTCGGCGACTACGTCCAATTGCGTCGCGCCGGCGCCGACTCGCTCAAGGGCTTGTGCCCGTTCCACGACGAGAAGTCGCCGTCGTTTCACGTGCGCCCCAACCACGGCCACTTCCATTGCTTCGGTTGTGGCGAAGGCGGCGACGTGTACGCGTTCGTCCAGAAGATCGAACACGTCAGCTTCGTCGAGGCGGTGGAACTGCTCGCCGACCGGGTCGGCCACACGATCAGCTACAGCGGCCCGGCGACCAGCGTGCAACGCGACCGCGGCAGCCGCAGCAGGCTGACCGCGGCCAACGCCGCCGCGGCCGAGTTCTACGCGGCGGCGCTGGAATCCGACGAGGCGGCGCTGGCCCGCCGGTACCTGACCGAGCGGAACTTCGACGCCGAGGCCGCCCGCCAGTTCGGCTGCGGGTTCGCGCCGTCCGGGTGGGACTCACTGACAAAACATCTGCAGCGCAAGGGTTTCGAGTTCAAGGAGCTGGAAGCGGCCGGCCTGTCCCGACAGGGCCGCCG
Organism: Mycobacterium sp.; assembly: GCA_031292665.1. GTDB lineage: Bacteria > Actinomycetota > Actinomycetes > Mycobacteriales > Mycobacteriaceae > Mycobacterium. Next base: position 746 of record JARLGR010000076.1, read on the forward strand.
CGGCCCGATGGACCGCTTCCACCGGCGGCTCTTGTGGCCGATCCGCAGCTCGGCCGGCGAGGTGATCGGTTTCGGCGCCCGCCGGTTGTTCGACGACGACCCGATGGAAGCCAAGTACATCAACACGCCCGAGACCCTGCTGTACAAGAAGTCGTCGGTGCTGTTCGGCATCGACCTGGCCAAACGCGACATCGCCAAGGGACATCAGGCGGTCGTCGTCGAGGGCTACACCGACGTGATGGCGATGCACCTGGCCGGCGTCACCACCGCCGTGGCGTCGTGCGGGACCGCGTTCGGCGACGAGCACCTCTCGATGCTGCGCCGACTGATGATGGACGACAGCTTCTTTCGCGGCGAGCTGATCTACGTGTTCGACGGCGACGCCGCCGGCCGCGCCGCCGCGATCAAGGCCTTCGACGGCGAGCAGAACCTGGCGGGACAGTCCTTTGTCGCGGTGGCCCCGGACGGCATGGACCCGTGCGACCTGCGGCTCAAGTCCGGCGACGGCGCGCTGCGCGACCTGGTGGCGCGGCGAACCCCGTTGTTCGAATTCGCGATTCGCAGCGCACTGGCTGAGATCGACCTCGACAGCGCCGAAGGCAGGGTGGCCGCGCTGCGCCGCTGCGTCCCCATGGTGGGCCAGATCAAGGACCCCACCCTGCGCGACGAGTACGCGCGCCAGCTCGCCGGCTGGGTCGGCTGGGACGACGTCGCACAGGTCATCGACCGGGTGCGGGACCACGCCAAAAGGTCGAAGATGCCCGCCCGGAACGGCTCCGGATCCACCGCCGCCCGGCGCCCCGCGCAGCAGCCCCGTAGCGCGGCCCCGGCCGAGCCCGCCGCTCGTCCCGATCCGCGCGACCCGACCCTGTGGCCGCAGCGCGAGGCGCTCAAGTCGGCGCTGCAGTACCCGGCTTTCGCGGGCCCGGTCTTCGACACGCTGACCGTCGAGAGCTTCACGCACCCCGGCTACGCCGCCGTCCGGGCGGCCATTGACGCGGCCGGCGGCACCTCGACCGGTGTCACCGGCGCGCAGTGGATCGACGCGGTCCGCCGGCAGGCCACGTCGGACTTGACCGCAGGCCTGATCAACGAGCTGGGGGTGGAGGCAGTCGCGGTCGACGACGAGAGGCTGCCGCGCTATATCGCCGGGGTGCTGGCCCGCCTGCAGGAGGTCTGGATGGGCCGGCAGATCGCCGAAGTCAAGTCCAAGTTGCAGCGCATGTCGCCGATCGAGCAGGGCGATGAGTATCACGCGTTGTTCGGCGACCTGGTCGCCATGGAGGCGTACCGACGCAGCCTGCTGGAACAGGCTAGCGGCGACGATCTGACGGCGTAACGGCCACGTCGGCGGGCCCTTCGACGATCACGGTTTCGTCCCCGATCTCGGTCAGGGTGACAAACCGGCTTTCGGGCGAGATCCGATCGGCGATCTTGCGGCGCCCCCCTTCGATCATCGACCTGGCCACGGGGCTGCCCGTCAGCGCGCGATAGGTGCCGGCGATCTGCTCATAGCGGCGACGTCCGGCTTTCGAGCCCAGCACGTAACCCACTCCAAGCACCAGGACATATCCGATCAAAGCGTTCCTCCCGACGATCGATGGCTCCATCCTGCCTCACGCGGCCGGGTGCGCGCGCGCCCGATCTCTCCAGCTGCGCAGGAGGTGCCGAAACCCTCCAGTTGGGTGTGGGTATGCCGGTACGCTAGAGTCGTCCCGCAATCGGGTTGATCCCCTGTAGCTCAATTGGCAGAGCGTTCGGCTGTTAACCGATAGGTTCCTGGTTCGAGTCCAGGCGGGGGAGCAGGTTGGGGGCTTTTTCACACCTCACAAGGTCGCTCGGCGCTTATGCACCGTTTCGAAGGTCGTCTCCCGCGGCCTGGGCCTCCGGCCCTTCGCGACCTGAAAATGGAAATTCGTATAGACGCCTTCAGTCATCGAGAAGTGCGTGTGGCCGAAGTGGTCGGCACCGACGCGGGTTGCGAGGCCGCTCGTCATCAATGAGTCTGACAACCGTCGCGCGGTTGACGTTGTCAGGGTCGTGCGGCATGCCCCCGGTCGATGGGAAGATCCCGACCGCTGCCCGGGTCGCGCAATCTGGCAGCCTCGGCCACCATGCCGTCACCTCTCAGTGGGAAAGGCCGGCCTTGATCGCCGCGTCCTGCTTCTGCGCCACATCGTTCACGAAATCGACTGCCACGGGATCATTTTGTGCACCGTCGAATTCGAGCGTGGTGAAAGCTTTGCCCTGAGTAAACAGCACGACCGTGACGCTCTTGGATTGATCCGGTGACACCCCCGAGAACAGCGTGCCGGTATCGCCCACCGAAAACGTCTGCGGGGTTGGGAAGCTGACCGAACCACCGACCCCGGCCACAGCCGCACCCAGAGCCGACTTGGCCGCCGCCTCGTCGGTCAAGACCAAGACGGTATCGCTGATCTGTCGGCTACCATCTTGGCTTTTGAACACGCCGGCGACCCCAGGTTTACCGTTCGGCTTGCTCGTCGGTGCTCCTGCGGTGAACCCCGTCGGCGGCGCATTGGTGAAGAAGTCGGCGGGCTGGATGATGTCGCTCGCCTTGATCAGCAAAGCACTGTAATCCGCCGACGGGCTCGCCGTCGACGCAGGCGGCGCTGCCGCGTTGTGACCACTGCACGCGGCCAACCCGATAACGACCGCGCATACCGCCCCCGGCCCTGCGGCACAAAATACCGGACCTTTCATGCTGCCCACTCCATATCCGCGGCCTATTCGACCGCCCACTCACCGGAGAACAAAGCCGGCGCCGACACAGGAGACAGTAGCGCCAAAACACAGCAACTCCTGGTTATCCGCCCATCTGGAGATAAACATCGACCCGAAAGCACCAAGCCGTCACCATCCTGCACGCCGCAGCCAATCACCTTCGCGGCGCGGGGTTCAGGTCTCGCGTGCAAACATTTGAGCCACCCGCACCAGGACGATATCTTTTGCTTCACCATGCCGATGAGTCACCGTCTGCCAGTCGCAACTGTCAGACCGTCAATTCGGTTACGGCGCAGTAGGTAACGGTAACCCTGCACAGCTACCAATAACCGCACCCCGCTACCTGAAGGTTCGGAGGCTCGAGTCATCCGGGGGGAGCGGAGTGAGGTTAGTCGTAAGCCGGCGTCCACATGGTGTCCAGGATGACGTGCCGGACCTCGTCATGCGTGAGGGAAGCCACCCCGTCAGCCACCGCGGCGTGATAGACGGCCTCGGCGATCTCCGTCGAGATATCGCGCAGATCCCGCACATCAGGCAATAGCGCGTCTCCTGGATTTATCGGAACGGACTGTCGTGCA
>JARLGR010000015.1 GCA_031292665.1 Mycobacterium sp.
AAAGCCCCCCAGATCTCCCACACCGAGAAGTCAAAGGCCAAGGAATGGCACTGCATCCACACACCCGCTGGCGGCAGGCCCACATCCAGGGACTCCAGCAGCTGGGTGACGTTGTGGTGGGTGACCGCCACCCCCTTGGGAACACCAGTAGTGCCCGAGGTGTAGATGAGGTAGGCGATGTCATCGGGGGCCGGCGCCGGCAAGCCCGTACACGGGTAGCTGGGGATGCGGGGGTCCTCCACATCGATAATCGCAAGATCGCACCCGTCCAGCCGCGAGCGCAACCCGGCGGTGGTGATCGCAGCGATCGGGGCGGCGTCGGCGAGCATGAATCCGATCCGGGCCGCCGGCAGTGCGGGGTCGATGGGCAGGTAGGCCGCCCCGGTTTTGAGCACCGCCAAGATCGCCACAATCGCCTCGACCGACCGGGAAAACAGCAGCGCCACACACCCGCCCGGACCCACCCCCTGGCCGGCCAACAGATGCGCCAACCGGTTAGCGGCCTCCTCAAGCTCGCGGTAAGTCATTGAGAGGCCCCCGCAGCTCAGCGCCACCGCCTCCGGTGTGCGCGCCACCTGGGCGGCGAACACCTCCGGAATCGACACCGGCGCGGGTGCCGGCTGGGTCAACACCGCCCGGTTACCCCACCTATCTAGGCGGGCATGGTCATCCCCGTCGAGCAAATCCATGGCAGAGAACCTCGAAGTTCAGGTAATCAACTGGCCGTCGGTAAAGCCGACCATCGGTCTCAAACAGGGCCGCCCTGAGTTTCCACGCCGCGCCGGAGCCACCGATTTCCTGCGCTCGCCATCTGTCTAGCTGTCCTCGCGTCAGAGGAAGTGCCTGCTCATCCAGGTCCATCCGAGTCTCCAACGCCCGGCCGGCTCACCTGTCTAAGAGCACTGCAGCCGGTCACGCGAGCTTCTCGCGCAGCATCCTTGGGCGTTTGTCGGTCCAGTTCTGTTCGACATGGTCCAGACACGCCTCTCGGATAGCCGCGCCGTTGACCAGCATAAAGAGGCTGCCATTGTCGTCAGTTCTCCTGATTGGTTGGTAGGCCATCAGTCGTAAGAAGGGGTGTCACATCCCCGATGGAGCTACTTACTATCAGATTCTCGGGTTGTCCGAGCTTAAATGCGGAATGGAGTGTACTAAGAATTTCTCACTTGGCGCACAGATCGAGGGACATCCCGCTCGGGGGCGGGCTACCGGGGACGGCTGACCAGGGTGTTCTCCAGGAACAAGAACTCGATCCCCGTTCTGAGGAATGTCTCCAGGGCCTCTGCGGGGGTATTCACGATCGGTTGCCCCTTGACGTTGAAGCTCGTGTTGAGGACCATTTCCCGACCCGTAGCGCGGCCGACGGCGCCAAGCAATGTGTGGAACGACGCGTTGTCTTTGGTGCTGACGGTCTGTACCCGAGCCGAACCATTGACGTGCGTGACCGCCGGGAGCTGGGCGCGATGTTCTTGTCGGACGTCCGCGGTGATGATCATGTACGGGAACTCGGTCATCGGCGGCACCTCGAACCAGCGGTGCACCTGCTCGATCGTCACCGCGGGAGCGAACGGCCGGAACGCTTCGCGCATCTTGACCATGGAGTTGATGCGGTCGCGCATCTCCGGGTGTCCGGGATCCGCCAGGATGCTCCGGTGTCCCAGGGCACGCGGGCCGAACTCCATCCGGCCCCGGTACCACGCGACGACGCGACCTTCCCGGATCAGGTCGGCCGCCCGCTCGCACGCCGACTCCAGTCCATCGAACCGCTCCACCTCGATCCGATCGCCCATCCCGGATATCGCTGATTCGATTGCATCGTGAGAATGGGCGGGACCGAGAAACGGAACCGGGAATCGTCGATTAGGAAGATCCTCATGATGGAGCGAGGCCCGGTAGAGAGCTGCCCCCAGCGCAGACCCGTCGTCGCCCGCCGCAGGCTGAACGTAGATCTCATCAAAGAGGCCGGACCGAAGCAGCCTGCCGTTGGCCGTGCAATTCAGCGCGACGCCGCCGGCCATCGCCAGCTTGCGCAAGCCGGTCTCCCGGCCGAAGTGCCCGCAGAGATGTTCCATGGCCCGGTCGAGACTGGCCTGCAAGGCCGCGGCGACGTCCCGGTGGTCGTCGGTGATCGGGTCGTCCGGCATTCGCGGCGGAATCAAGTGCTCCGCGAGATAGCGACGTGTGGCCAGGTGATTCTCCCGCTCTTCGCGCGTCTCGTTCAGAGCGAGCGGGGGAATCCGGATGGAACCGTTGGGACGAAGGTCAATCGCCTGTTCGAAGAACGGACGGAACCGCTCCGGATCGCCGTAAGGCGCCAGTCCCATGATCTTGTATTCGTCGGCGCCGAAGTCGAAGCCGAGGTGGAGCGTCACGAGTGAATACAGGATCCCGATCGAGTGGGCCGCCGAGATCTCGTGAAGCTTCTCTAACCGTCCCGCGCTCGCTCGATAGACGGTCGCGCTAACGACCTCACCCATGCCGTCGATGACGACGACCAGGCATTCGTCAAACCCTGACGTGAAGTAGGCACTCGCCGCATGGGCCTGGTGATGGCCGACGTGATGGACTCGGTCCGTAGGGAAGCCCTCCAGATCTCGCTCGACGAGGCGAAGGAGTGCCTCGCGGGAATAGACTTCGCGGTACAGCTCCGAGGTAACCGGGTCGAGCGAGAAGAGGGGCCGGTAGGGTTTGTAGTCAAACCCGTGCGCCAGTTCATCAACGTCCGCGAGCGCTAGACCGGCCTCCGAAAGGCAGTACTCGATCGCCCGGACCGGGAACCGCGCGCTGTGCTTCTCCCGATTGAACCGCTCTTCTTCCGCGGCGGCGACGACCCGGCCGTTGACCACCAGGGCCGCCGCAGAATCATGTCCCTGCGAGATCCGATACTCGCGTTCGTCGAGCGAGGGCCAGTGGGCTCTCTTGAACGGCATCGAATTCTCAAAGCCACTGATTCCCAAGATATTCATGCCAATTTTCCTGCGAGTCGTGCCGCATCTCCTGGAACTGAGCTCGTCGTCCTCCCGCCATCGAAACGCCGAAGGTGGGCATCCCGTTTGGCGTCATGGGGTCTCAGATCTGATCATGGCCGACCCGGACTCCTGGATCGTCATTGTGGCGCAACGGACGTTCGTGCGCCAATTCACCTCGCCGCCAGCCATCGCCTGGACGATGACGGCCTATTTACATTGTCGCTGGCGACCGTGATTCCGCTCACCGGCTGGGCCGCCGACCGCTTCGGTACCAAGCGGCTCTACTGCTGTGCGCAATGGCGTCCAACACCGTGCTGCTGGTGATGTTCCGGGTGATCCAGGGTCTCGGCGGCGCCATACTGCTCCCACTGACTTTCATAAACGTGACCCGGGAGGCCGGTCCCAAACGGATCGGTCGGCTGATGATGGTTCTCGGCATCCCGATGCTGCTCCCCGCGGTCTTTGCTCCAGTCCTCGGTGGCTGGTTGATTGGTTCGTTCGGCTGGCGGTGGATCTTCTTGATCAACCCCCATCTGCCTACTGGTATTTGTACTGGCGGCCGTCATCTTCCCGACAGGCGAGCCCTCGGCCGCGGAGTCCCTCGACTTCATCGGCTTGCTGCTACTGTCGCCAAGCCTTGCAACATTGCTCTATGGCATATCCTCAATACCGGGGCACGGCACGATACTTAATCCGCATGCATACGTATCCGTGTCGATCGGGTCTGTGCTCTTCGTTGGCTTCATGTTCCACGCGCTGTGCCGGCCACGCCATCCGCTGGTCGACCCCGTTCAAGAACCCGAACGTTCGCGCTCGCCAACACAAAGATGTTTTTGTACCTCGTTGCCTGCCTTGGCATCGGTTCGTTGCTTCCCAGTTAGTTGCAGCAATTGCTAAGCCAGACACCGCTGCAGTCCGGCCTGCACTTGATTACCCAGGCCCTGGGGGTGGCTTCGAATATGCCGATTGCCGGCCGGTTCACGGACAAGTGTGGTCCGCGCAAGTTGGCGCTGGTCGAAATCGCAATGATTGCGCCGGGGATGGGCCAATTCGCCTATGCCGTCAGCCAGCACTACGCGTATTCACCAACGGTATTAATTGGGCTCACCGTGATGGGCATGGGCATGGGTTGCACGAACCCCGCGATTTGCGGATCGGCAGTAGGGACACTCAACTTGCATGAAGTTTCGCGCGGTTCGACGTTGATCGGCGTGAATCCGCCGGTAGCCGAGTCTGTAGGCATCGCCCTGAGCCTCTGCCGGTCACGAGATCACCGAACTCCCCAGACAACCCTGAGGAGCCCTACCTCTGTTCGCATCGCGCGACGTATCCTCGTTGAGGGCCAACAGGTAGGGGGTTTAGTGGAGCACCAGCCGCTGACGAAGGCTGCTGCAGACCTTGATGCCGCGGAAGACGATGTTCTTCTCGTGAGCATGCCGTTCGGTTCTCTGTGCGATCCGTCGATTGCGCTGGGGCTGCTGAAGGCTGGTCTCAACCGTGCTGGAATAAGCTGCGCCGTCAGATATTTCACCTTCCCATTCGCAGCGACGATCGGGGAGCAGCTGTATTCCGATCTCGCTAAGGGGAAGCCGAGAACTACGGCGATGCTCGGGGAGTGGTTGTTCGCCGAAGCGCTGTGGGGGCCAGGGCGCCTGGACAGTGACGCCTATGTAGAGGAGGTGCTCCGGAAACGCGGCCGCGGCTCACGCAGCGATCACTTCGCCGTCCCACCGGACCGCGATTGGTTCGACGCTGGGATGGGTGCGAACTCCGGGGTCCCGGCAGATCGCCTGCGCGAGGAGTTCATCGAAACCGTGTTCCGCGCCCGCGCCGCGGTGGCGTCCTTCCTCGATGGCTGCGTCGACGAAGTGGTGCGCCGCCGTCCGCGGATTCTTGGCTTCACCAGTGTGTTTCAGCAACAGATCGCTTCCTTGGCGCTGGCGTCACGGGTTAAGCAAGCCCTACCGGAAACGTTCGTGGTGATTGGCGGCGCCAATGTCGAAGGTGTCATGGGCATCGAGTCGGTGCGCCAGTTCGGCTTCCTCGACGCCGCGGTGTCGGGCGAAGCCGACGCGGTGTTCCCGCAGTTGGTGCTTCGCGTCTTGTCCGGTCAGGCCGTTGAGGACCTACCCGGTGTCGTGACTGGCCGGACCCTTTCGCTGGCCGATGCGCCATCGAAGGCGGCGGCCGGGTTCGTTGACCTCAATGCGCTGCCCTACCCGGACTATGACGACTACTTTCAACAGTTGCACTTCGGATCCGACGTCGCCCCGGCACCGGTTCGCGTGACGTTTGAGACCTCACGAGGGTGCTGGTGGGGCGCCAAACACCACTGCACGTTTTGCGGCCTCAACGGCTTAAGCATGACGTATCGCAGCAAACGGCCGCAGCGCGCGCTCGACGAGCTGATCGCATTGAGTCGACGCTACCCCGACCGCCCAATCAGCGTCGTCGATAACATCCTCGATACGAGCTACTTCCGGACTTTTCTTCCTCGGCTGCGCGATAGCGCCGCAGCGCTGAACCTGTTCTACGAGATCAAGGCGAACGTCTCCAAGGATCAACTCCGCGTGCTGCGTGACGCTGGTGTCACCTTTGTGCAACCGGGCATCGAGAGCTTAAGCACTCACGTCCTGCAGTTGATGCGCAAGGGCGTCACCATGTTGCAGAACATTCAGACGCTTAAGTGGTGCAAAGAATTGGGCATCGACGTGATGTGGAATGTGATTTGTGGCTTTCCCGGTGAGACGCCCGGCGATTACGAGCAGTTCGCAGCAATGGCGCCCCTGCTGAGCCATCTGCAACCGCCGGGTCTCAGGGCGCCGATTCGGCTCGACCGGTTCAGCCCTTACTTCGAACAGGCGCAGCATTACGGCATCACCAACGTCAGACCGCATGAGGCCTACCAGCACCTGTACGACTTGCCGGCATCGGCGATTGCTAATCTTGCATACTTCTTCCGATTCGACTACGCCGACGGGCGGCAGGTCCACCACTACACCGCCCCCTTGCTCGAGCAACTCGATGTGTGGACGCAGCACCACCCCACAAGCGACCTCTTATACGTCGACAACGAAAATCAACTGGTGATATGGGATCTTCGGCCCGCGGCGCGCCAACCCCTTCAGGTGCTCGAGGGGCTCCACCGCGAGGTGCTTCTCGCATGCGACAGGGTGCACGGCATGGCCCACCTTGAGGCCCTCGCCGAGCAGCACGGCGGCCCAGACACTCTGCCGGGCGTGCTCGCCGATCTCATCGACGCCGGTCTGCTGCTCACTGAAGATGGTCACTATCTGACGCTCGCGCTGCCGCTGGGAAGCTATTCACCCCCCAAGTGGGTGATTGAAAAGTGTCAGGCGATGCTAGTCGATCTTGGTAGACAAGCCGACAGCAATAATATTTTTATAGTGCTTGACAATTACACTTCGGCGGAGTTGCGACGTGACGGAAGCGCAGGAACCAAAAGAGCTAGCGTAGTTATCAGCAGGTCATAGTGCTGGCTTAGATACCGTTTTCCCATCACGTATGAAAGCTTGCGGGTCGAACGTCCACCCTGGTCGAATCAAACGAATACAGACGATTACCCCACGCGCCAACCCGCTAAATATGAAGCTCATCAGGCGGTCCTGCTGGCTTCCCGGAAGGCTGTCTCGTCAAAAGAAGGGATTCGCGACCTACACGTGCGGGCACTGCTTGGGCATCGTTTACAGGTGGATACGGCCACCGCGCTCGGCGTGCGAAGCGCTGTCGACTTGCAGGTGCAGCGCCTGGTGGTGGAAGCCGACGGCCGAGTGGCCGGGATCGTTGCCCGGGAGTACGGCACGAACGTCGCCGTCTGGGCGCGGCGCGGGGTCGTCCTGGCGACCGGCAGCTTCGCCTACAACGAGCCCATGGTGGCGCGGTACGCGCCGCGGATCGCCGGCCGCCCGCGGCCTCCATCGAGGAGCACGACGGTGTGCGATCCGGATGGCGCAGGCGCTGGGCGCTGACCTGGCCCACATGGACGCCACCAAAATCGCGATCTTCGTCGACCCGCAACTGCTGGTGCGCGGCATCCTGGTGAACGGCCGGGGGCAGCGCTACGTCCCCGAAGACACCTATCCCGGCCGCATTGCACAGCTGACGCTGTACCAGCAGGACAACACCGCGTTCCTGGTCCTCGACGCAGACGCCCACGAGCAGGCGATGGGTGCGCCGTCGGCAACCCCGGGCCTGCTGCGCCCGCCGACCTGGGTGTGCGAGACGGTGGCCGAACTGGAAACCGAAATGGGGCTGCCACCGGGCTCGCTGCAAGCAACCGTGGCCGCCTACAACGACGGCGCCGCCCGCGGCGAAGACGGAAACCCTTATACCGCACGGCAGCTCGCGACTGCGAAACCACTGTCGGTGAGTTATCTGATCGCCCCACCTTCGACGCCGACGGGCACGCGGTATACAAGCTGCAGCCTCGGACCGTTGGAATCTTCGGTCAGTGCGGGCGAGCGAAAGCGCTGAGTCGACGAATTGCTCGCGACCGCCGCAAGACTCAGCAAGCAGCAGTGGCCAAGCGATGCAGCTGCTGGACCCGACTGGCATCCCGCTGGTTGAAATGAGATCTGTTGGCCGTCCGGCCAATCCGGTCCCCGGGTCTTATACTTCCAACAACGCTGGAGGATCCGATGGCTGCAACCTGGGACGCGATCGATCGGTACGTCGTCATCTCGGCGGATACCCACGCCGGAGCCGATCTTTACGACTACAAGCCGTATCTGCCAGCGTGTCTGCACGACGAGTTCGACGCGTGGGCCAAGACCTACGTCAGCCCGTTCGACGAGCAGACCATCGCCGCCGCCAGCAGGAACTGGGACCACGCGCTCCGGATCGCTGAAATGGACGCCGCCGGTGGGACGGCAGGGTGGTCGCCGCGTGTCGTGCGGTGACGCTGGGTTCCACTGTCCGGGGCTGGCTACTCCTTTTTTGGGGTCGATTGCACAGGGGCCCGCGGGTCAGGGGATGGCGCGGAGGCGGTTGAGTGTGGGCGAATTCCTTCGCTCAGGGCCAGGTTTCGGGTATGCGGAGGATCAGCCTGCGGGCGTGGCGGACGAGGCGCGGGGCGGCGTGCAGCAGTCGGTAGCCCAGCGTGGCGGGCTCGGCGTTGGCGAGCGGGCCGTCGGGCAGCAGCAGCCGCGTCCAGCACAGCAGGTCGATGGCGATGGCGGCGGCGGTGATCCAGGCGGTGTTGATGGCAAACGCTTTGTCGAACACATAGTTGCCGCCGTGACCATTCAAGACCATGAGGGCGCTAAAGCCCCTTTGTACAGGGGATGTACTGATGTCGGTTACAAGGGCAGCCAGAGTGGCTGGGCTGAGGCTGACCGTTCCGGGGAACGCTGAACGCTCGTGCGAGCATCCAAACGTTATCGGAGGAAGTTGAAATATTTTGTGGTGCTGGCTAATTTTATCGGCGATAGCAGTTGCGATCACGGGCCCGTAAATGGGTGCTCGCCGCCCCCGAAGACATCGCCTCGGTGATGCCGTTCCCCATCCTGGGCGTCGATTCCGACAACGGATCGGAGTTCATCAATCACCACCTGCTCACCTGGTGCGAGAAGCGCGAGATCACCTTCACCCGGTCGCGGCCGGGCAACTCCAACGACGGCTGCCACGTCGAGCAGAAGAACTGGGCCATCGTGCGCATCGTGGTCGGCTACCACCGCTACGACACCAAAGCGGAACTGTTGCTGCTCAACAGGATCTGGATCCTGCAATCGCAACTGACGAACTATTTCTACCCGCAGTAGAAACTGGTCTCCAAGGTCCGCGTCGGTGCGAAAGTCACCAAGAAATACGACACCGCGACTACCCCGCACCGCCGCGCCGAACGCCACGACAGCGTCTGCGAGCAGGACAAGGCGATCCTGACCGACACCTACACCGCCATCAACCCCGCCGCAGTGCAACGACAGATCCAAGCCCTCACCAGCGAACTGCTCATCCTGACCACCAGTAAGGCCGCACCGAAGACCAAAGCGCCGGTCACCGCATTGGCTACGCGCGCATCCTCGGATGAGTCAACGAATCAGACTTCGCGCGCATCTTGACCTGAGGCAACAGGCAGGGGTGTCGGTGACCAAGCGGTCATAACGGGCCCGCCAGGAGATCACCCCCGGCCGCGAACCCCCACCCCACGAAGCGCTTTCGGTGTTCGACACCCCATCAGCTACCAACAGCATGATCCGTGCCCGCTGCGCGAAGCCCGCCGGCGGCGAAGACGCCCGCGTCAGCGCTACCAATTCCGTTAGGCACGCACTAGGTAGCGGCCCGGCGTCTAGTTATTCCGAATGGGGGGCGAGTCGGGTCAACCCGGCGAGGACAAGGACGTCGACAACGCCGACAGTTCGTCTGCGGTCACAGGCACGGCCTCTTCCTTTTCGATGTGTCGTGATGGCGCCCAGTTGGCATCACCCGGGCCGGGAGACAGAAAGCTCTTGAGGTGCTCACCGACGTCGCCGGCGGCGAACACGTCGGCGAAGTCCTCCAACGGGCGGGCCTCGCCGAACAGGTCGGCCAGGTCGTGCCGTGTCAGGAACTCAAGGGATTCGGAGAACGTCCCGTACGACACCGACTCGAAAACCACCTCCTTACGCACGGCCGATGCGAGATCGATTGCCACGGGGGCGGGGGGTCGACTCTTAAGAACGATCCGGCCGCCGGGACGTAGGACCCGGATGATCTCGTCGAAGGCCCGCGCGATGGGCTGGGTCTCGATGACGAAGTCGTAGCCATCCGTTTCCAGCGGCAACGACGGATCCATCCGGGCCGTCTCCACGCCTGCGAAGCCGGCCGCCGACAGCACGCGCCTGGTCAGCTCCGCGATCCGGTTATCGCCATAAATCAGGCCGCGCTGTCCTGGCTCGATGCTGGCTTTCAGTACGGCAAGCGAGGCACATACCGGTTCGGCGTAGGCGCCTTCCCTGAAAGACAGCGCCTGCGGCAGGTGATGCACCACCTGTGCCGGCACTGCAATGTACTCCGCAAAGGCTCCGTGCCGGCCGACTCCGAGGAACTGGTGGTGCGGGCAGCATTCCGGCATGCCGCCGGCGCATCGGAGGCACGCTCCACAGGGGATCGCCGGCATCACCACTACCCGGTCTCCAGCAGCAAACCTGTGGACGTCCGGCCCACCCGCGGCGACAACACCCGCGAACTCGTGCCCGAGAATCAAGGGGTCCGCGCACGAGAGCTTTCCGTGAGCGACGTAGACGTCAGTGCGGCACACGCCCGCCACCTCGACCCGGATGAGGACCTCTCCCGGTCCCGGCTCAGGCACCGGAACCCGGCACATCTCCACTGAACTCCCCCGCTTGACGACCGCCCGCATCTCCATCACCCTGCGCACGCCCCTTCCCGGGTGTTGCGCCTCAGGCGCATGAACGGTCTCGGGTTCTCTGACGCTGTACAGACGAACTGTGCCTCCGGCCGACGCGGTAGTCTACCGCGCCCAAAGCGCCGAAACATCTGCTATTACGAGGATTCATGTCAGAGACGCGCAGGAAGATCGATCTGGAGTTTCGGGAGGGGGCGGTGAGGATTGCTCGGGATACCAGGTATGCCGATCGCCCAGGTGGCCCGAGATCTCGAGATCAACGCGGGCATGCTGGGCAACTGGTGGCTGAAAATAGTGCTGAACGTGAAGGCACGCAGGGGCTTTCGACCGATGATGTGGCCGAGTTGAACCGGCTGCACCGAGGTCGCCGACTTACGGATGGAGCGCGACGTCTGAAACCCTTCGGTGGTCCTGTAGGTGAAAGAGGCACTGAGGTGAGCGTGGCGCCCAAATCCGTTGTGAGGCAACATAACCAGTCGACGTTGAGAGACTTCTGGCGAGAAGGCTATCCAAATGGGTATTGGGGCGCTGACGGCAGCGGGCCCTGTTGAGCCGGCCGTATGGCAACGCTAAACACCTGGGCCGGGCGATGGGACGGCGATTTCCCCCTGAAAATCTGGCGGAATTTCGGCCGGATGAGAATTCTGATCGCTTCCGGCGATTACTACCCCAACCTGGGCGGTGTGACTTCGCTGTTCAACGATATGGCGAGAGCGCTGATGGCCAGAGGCCATGAGGTGACGATCCTGACGCGGCAGTCGCGGGGGTTGCTGCCCGCGGAGCGCTGGAACGGTTACCAGATTCTGCGGCTCGACTACCCAATGTTCTTCGAACTCGCATTCGACCGCGCATTCGCTCTGCGCTCTCCTTCGATTCCGCGCCGCGTGCACAGCATTCTGCGGGAAAGGCAGATCGAGACGGTGTGCATCGGACTGCTCGATCTGAGCGCGCTTTATCTGCTGCTGCTTCGTCCTGT
>JARLGR010000077.1 GCA_031292665.1 Mycobacterium sp.
CACCTCCCGCATGCGATCGAGCAGCGCGTCCGTCCACCTCGAGCTTCCGTTGCCGTCCGTCATGTTGGCAGGCTGCCAGACTTTGCGCGTCTACCGCGCGCGTAGTCGACTACCTGATTACGGCCGGAATCCGGTTAGCGAAGCTTGCGGGGCTGCCAAACCACCAGTGCGGTGCTCTTGGGCACCACCGCGAGGTCGCGGCGCTGGCCGGCGCGCACCTGCACCAACTCCTGGGTCAATTCCTTCACCCGAGCCTGCAGCGCCTCGACCTGGTTGGTCAGCTCGATGATGCGCTTGATGCCGGCCAGGTTGACGCCCTCGTCCTGGGACAGCCGCTGCACCTCGCGCAGCAGCTCGACGTCATTCTGTGAATAACGCCGTCCCCCTCCGGAAGTGCGGCGCGGCCGCACCAGACCGAGGCGGTCGTAGGTGCGCAGGGTTTGGGCGTGCATGCCGGCCAATTCGGCGGCCACCGAAATCAGGAAGGTCCGGGCCTCTTCTTCCCTGCGCTCCCTGGAGTTTCCCGCCATCAGCGATTACCTGCCCATCCGGCCCGTGGGTCGAAACCGCTGGCCCGCTCGGCGGCCGCGTAGGCCTCCAGCGCCTCCTGGGCAGCGCCTTCCACGTTGGACGGCACGGCCACCTTCACCGTGACGAGCAAATCCCCGCTACCGCCACTGCGCTTGGGCACACCGCGTCCACGCACCCGCAGGATGCGGCCGTCGGCGGTGCCCTTGGGCACCCGGACGCCGACCTTGCCGTCCAGTGTGGGCACCGAAAGCGTTGTGCCCAAGGCCAACTCGGTGAAACTTACCGGAACGGCCACCGTCAGGTCGTCGCCGTCGCGGCCGAAGACGTTGTGCGGCCGGACATGCACCGTCACGTACAAGTCTCCCGACGGGGCACCGCGCAACCCGGCCTCGCCCTGCCCGGGCAGCCGGATCCTTTGTCCGTCCTCGACACCGGGCGGGATCCGAACGTTGATCGTGCGCGTGCGGGTGGTCACGCCGGTGCCCTTGCACTCGTCGCAGGGGTGCTCGATGATCGAGCCGCTACCCCGGCAGTCGGTGCAGGGTTCGGAGAAGCCGAACGCGCCCTGGTTGCGGTTGATGACGCCGGAACCGTTGCAGCTCGGGCACACCTTCGGGCTGGTGCCCGGCCGCGCGCCGCTGCCGTGGCAGTTGGTGCACGGCGCCGGGCTGGTCAGCCGCAGCGGCATCGCCACGCCCTTGGCGGCCTCGACGAAATCCAGTTGCGTCTCGGTCTCCAGGTCGTTGCCGCGCCGCGGCCGGCTGGGGCGGGCGCCGGCGCCGGGCCCGAACAACACGCCCCACACGTCACCCCTGTTGGCGCCCCCCCTGCGGCCGGCGGCGTCGAACAGATCGTTGAGGTTGAACTCGGCGCCATCAGAAGCAAAGCCGCCGGTATCGAACCCGCCGGTATCGAACGGGCGCCCGCCGAAGCGGCCGCCCGCGAACAGCCGACGGGTTTCGTCGTACTCCTTGCGCTTGGCCGGGTCCGACAACACGTTGTGCGCCTCGGAGACCGCCTTGAATCGTTCACCCGCGGCGGGGTTGTCGGGGTTGGCGTCGGGATGCAGGCCGCGCGCCAGCTTTCGGTAGGCGCGTTTGATCTCTTCGGGACTGGCGTCAGAGGAGACGCCAAGCTCCTTGTAGAAGTCCTTTTCGACCCATTCACGCTGGGCCATGTCGCGTCACCCCCTTTCACCTTCCCGTTCTCTTGTTGTGGTGATTGTGTGGTCTACTCACCGACGCTGCCGGCTTTATCGTCCGATTCGGCCGGGTTGGTTTCCGGAGCGCCCTCGCCGGCGACCGTGTCCACAACGGCGACCAAAGCGTGGCGCAGCACCTGCTCACCCAGCTTGTAGCCCTGCCGCATGACCGTGCCGATCACCGGTTTGGAGCCTTCGCCGCCGTCGCCCTCGTGCTGCACGGCTTCGTGCAACAGCGGGTCGAAGTCCTCGCCCTCCTCGCCGAACGCCGTCAGGCCGAGACCCGTCAACGCGCTCATCAGCTTGTCGGCGACGGACCTCAGCGGCCCGGAATCCAGGTCGCCGTGCTTGCGCGCGCGGTCGAGATCGTCGAGCACGCCCAGCAATTCGTTGACGACGGTCGCCTTGGCCCGATCCGCCGCCGCCTGCTGGTCGCGCAGCGCCCGCTTGCGGTAGTTGGCGAAGTCGGCCTGGACCCGCTGCAGGTCGGCGGTGAGTTCCGCAACCTTGCCTTCCGCCGCATCGGACTTGACGGCCGACGGGCTCCCTCCCGGCTGATCGCCGGGAGGGGCCTGCCGTACCTCGCCTGTCTCAGGATCGATGCGCCGTTTGTCGGTGACCGTTACCTGTTCCTGATTGCTTTCAGTGTTTTGGTTTCCTTGAGTCACTTGGACTCCCGGTCATGGTCATCGTCGACCACCTCCGCGTCCACGACGTCATCGGCCGAGCCGGACGCACCGCCGTCAGCGGGGCCACCGGCTTGCGCGCCCGCGGCTTGGGTGGCCTCGTAGATCGCCTGTCCGAGCGCCTGCGACTCCTGGCCCAGCTTCTCCATCGCCGACTTGATCGCGGTGATGTCGGTGCCGCCCAGTGCCGTCTTGGCTTCCGTCACGGCGGCCTCCACCTTGCTCAACGTGTCCTCGGGGACCTTAGGCCCGCCTTCGGCCTCGCGCTGCTCGGTGACGAACTTCTCCGTCTGGTAGACCAGCGTCTCGGCCTGGTTGCGGACGTCGGCCTCCTCGCGCCGCTGGCGGTCCTCCTCGGCGTGCGCCTCGGCGTCCTTGATCATCCGGTCGATCTCCTCCTTGGACAGGCCGGAGCCCTCCTGGATCTTGATCGTGTTCTCCTTGCCGGTGCCCTTGTCCTTGGCCGTGACGTGCACGATGCCGTTGGCATCGATGTCGAAGGTCACCTCGATCTGCGGGATGCCGCGCGGCGCCGGCGGGATGCCGGTCAGCTCGAAAGAGCCGAGCAGTTTGTTGTGCGCGGCGATCTCGCGCTCACCCTGATACACCTGGATCTGCACCGACGGCTGGTTGTCGTCGGCGGTGGTGAAGGTCTCCGACCGCTTGGTCGGGATGGTGGTGTTGCGCTCGATCAGCTTGGTCATCACGCCACCCTTGGTCTCGATACCGATGCTCAGCTGCGTCACGTCAAGCTGCATTAGGTCTTTCACCTCGCCCTTGAGGTCGCCGGCCTGCAGCGCGGCACCTACGGCCACCACCTCGTCCGGGTTGACGCCCTTGTTGGGCTCCTTACCACCGGTGAGCTCCTTGACCAGATCGGTCACCGCGGGCATCCGGGTGGAACCACCCACCAGCACCACGTGGTCGATGTCGGACACCGAGATACCGGTGTCGGCGATCACCGACTGGAACGGCTTGCGCGTGCGGTCCAGCAGGTCTTGGGTGATGCGCTGGAACTCCGCCCGCGTCAGCTGCTCGTCGAGGAACAGCGGGTTCTTGTCGGCATCGACGGTGATGTAGGGCAGATTGATCGAGGTGCCCTGCGAGCTGGACAGCTCGATCTTGGCCTTCTCGGCCGCCTCACGCAGCCGCTGCATCGCCATCTTGTCCTTGGTCAGGTCGATGCCGCTGGTGCCCTTGAACTTCTCCACCAGCCAGTCGACGACGCGCTGGTCCCAGTCGTCACCGCCCAGGTGGTTGTCACCGCTGGTGGCACGAACCTCGACCACGCCCTCGCCGATCTCCAGCAGGGAGACGTCGAAGGTGCCGCCGCCGAGGTCGAAGACCAGGATGGTCTGTTCCTTCTCGCCCTTGTCCAGGCCGTAGGCCAGGGCGGCCGCGGTCGGCTCGTTGACGATGCGGAGCACGTTGAGGCCGGCGATCTGGCCGGCGTCCTTGGTGGCCTGGCGCTGGGCGTCGTTGAAGTAGGCGGGCACCGTGATGACCGCGTCGGCGATGTCCTCACCGAGGTAGGCCTCGGCGTCGCGCTTGAGCTTCATCAGAACGCGAGCGCTGATCTCCGGGGCGGTGTAGTTCTTGCCGTCGATCTCGACGGACCAGTCGGTGCCCATGTGCCGCTTGACCGAACGAATGGTGCGGTCGACGTTGGTCACCGCCTGGTTCTTGGCGGGCTGGCCGACCAGCACTTCGCCGTTGCGCGCAAACGCAACGACAGACGGAGTCGTCCTGGAGCCCTCGGAGTTGGCGACGACGACAGGCTCGCCACCTTCTAGAACTGAGACGACGGAGTTGGTGGTCCCGAGGTCGATCCCGACCGCACGAGCCATAGTGATTCCTCCTGAGTAGTAGAGCTTCGGTACTGCAAGATGCTGAGTGAACCCCGCTCAAGCCTGCTCCGGACGGCGCCGTGGTGTCAACCCAGCATTGAGTCCAGTTCACTCAACTTGTCGACAGTGCCAACGGTGGGCGGCCCCGTCTTGTTCCCGGGGGGCGGTGATCGGGCGGCGTGCGCGGCGTCCATGGGTTAGCCTGTGAATTCCCCGGGGGGGCAGCACAGCAGGAGCTCGATGTCACCGTCAGACGGCGCGCGGCTCGCGCGCGAAGACGCGGGCTATCACAAGGGTCTCAAGAATCGCCAGATCCAGATGATCGGCCTCGGCGGGGCCATCGGGACGGGCCTCTTCCTCGGCGCCGGGGGCAGGCTGGCGTCGGCGGGACCCGGGCTCTTCCTGGTGTACGCGGTCTGCGGCATCTTCGTCTTCTTCATCCTGCGCGCGCTCGGCGAACTCGTGCTGCACCGCCCGTCGTCGGGGTCCTTCGTGTCGTACGCCCGCGAATTCTTCGGCGAGAAGGTGGCTTTCGTTGCCGGCTGGATGTACTGCATCAACTGGGCCATGACCGGGATCGTGGACACTACCGCGATAGCGCACTACTGCCACTACTGGAACGCGTTCCACGAGATTCCGCAGTGGACCCTCGCGCTGATCGCGCTGCTGGTGGTGTTGTCGATGAACCTCATCTCGGTGAAACTCTTCGGCGAACTGGAGTTCTGGGCCTCGTTGATCAAGGTGCTGGCGCTGGTGACCTTCCTCGTCGTCGGCATTGTGTTTGTGGTCGGGCGGTTCAAGATCGAGGGTCAGGACACCGGCATGTCGCTGTGGGATAGCCACGGAGGCCTTCTGCCGGCCGGCCTGCTGCCCCTGGTGCTCGTCACGTCGGGGGTGGTGTTCGCCTACGCCGCCGTCGAATTGGTGGGCATCGCGGCAGGGGAGACGGAGAATGCGGAGAAGATCATGCCGCGCGTGATCAACTCGGTGGTGTTTCGCATCGCGGTCTTCTACATCGGGTCGACGGTCCTGCTGGCGCTGCTCCTGCCACACACGGCGTACCGGAACCACGTGAGCCCGTTCGTGACGTTCTTCTCCAAGGCCGGCTTCGGTGGGGCGGGCAGCCTGATGAACATCGTGGTCCTCACCGCCGCACTGTCGAGCCTCAACGCCGGGCTCTATTCCACCGGCCGCATCCTGCGGTCAATGGCGATCAACGGCAGCGGCCCGAAGTTCACCGCACCGATGTCGAAGAACGGCGTGCCGTACGGCGGGATCCTGCTCACCAGCGCCATCGGGCTGCTGGGCATCGTCCTCAACGCCGTCAAACCGAGCCAGGCGTTCGAAATCGTGCTGCACATCGCCGCCGTGGGCGTTGTGGTCGCCTGGGGAACGATCGTGGCAAGCCAGCTGCAGATGTACCGCCTGGCGCGGGCCGGGGTGTTGCAACGGCCCAGTTTCCGGATGCCGCTGGCGCCCTACAGCGGCTACGTCACGCTGGCGTTCCTGGTCGGCGTCGTGGTCCTGATGCTGTTCGACAAGGTGCAGGGCCCGTGGCTGATGGGCGCCATCATCTTCGGCGCCACGGCGCTCATCGGTGGCTGGTTCCTGGTCCGCCACCGGGTGCGGGCCGCGGCCGAAGAGAGCGCCAATGCCGGCCTCACCCCCCAGCGACCCACAGGTCGCGGCGTAGGGCGCAGCGCGAAGGCGCGCGCATCGGTCACGCGGCGGTAAAGCTTCACCATCGGCGCTGCATCCGCCCGCATTCGCAGCGCGTCACTGCAGTCACTTTCGTCACCCGCTGCGTAATCTGATGCCGATATCGAAACCTGGGAGTTGCGCGTGCGGTTGTCACAAAAGGCCCGGTGGGGCCTGGCCGGTGGGTCGCTCCTGCTTTCGCCCGTGCTGGTGAGCGCCATGCCGGTTTCCGGCTGCAGTTCCAGCATCGAGGGCACACCGGTCGCGTCGCCGGGGGCCGGTCCAACCGAACCCACCTTCCCAACCCCGAGGCCCTCGACCTCGACACCCGCGCCGCCCGCGCCCAGCACGACCCCGGGCCCGTCGACTGCACCGGGGAGCCCGACCGCGCCGGCCGGCGCCATCCCCCTGCCGCCCGACCAGAACGGTTACGTTTTCATCGAAACCAAGTCCGGTGTGACGCGCTGCCAGCTCAACAAGGACACCGTGGGCTGCGAGGCACCGTTCACCAACTCCCCGCTGCAGGACGGTGAGCACGCCAACGGGGTCAGCATCAGTGCCGACGGCAAGGTGCAGTGGGTGCTGGGCAACCTGGGGGCGATCCCGACCGTCACCATCGACTACAAGACCTACGAGGCGCAGGGCTGGAAGATCGACGCGACCGCCGACGGTACCCGGTTCACCAACGACCGCACCGGCCACGGCATGTTCGTCAGCATCGACAGGGTCAACACGTTCTGAGCCGAGGTCGGCTGCCAGCCGGCATCAGTACCATCGATGCCGTGGCACGCAACGGCCCACCGGACGACTTCAACAACCAGCCGACCCAGTTCGCCGACTACGGCGTGACTGGGCGGCCCTCAGCGGGTGGACCACCGCCCACGGTTTCACCGCCTTCAGAAACCCCGCCCGAGGACGAGTCGCCGCAGTTGGTGGATCCGCTCGACGAGGCCGAGCCCACCCCGTGGTACCGCAGGCCCGCGGCGCTGGCAGGGTGGATCGCGAGCGTTCTGATCCTCCTCGGCCTGATCGCCTTCGGGGTCATGGAGCTCATGCACAGTGGGCAGGGCACCAGCCACACCCCGTCGACCAGCACCACCCCGTCGACCACGACCACACCGACGCAGCCGACGAGCACGACGACCACCGAGCCTTCCAACGCTCCCCCCTCCGGCAGCGCGGTCGAGCCGCCGGCCCAGCAGCCCACGCGTCAGCCCAACCAGCAGCAGCCAACGCATCGCCACCACCTGCCGCCGCTGCCGTCGGTGATCACCATCCCGGAAGTGCCGACCGTGATCACCCTGCCGCCCGGTCTGTCCTGACGGCTGATCGGTGGCGCGCCGCCCGCGGACCTAGACTCGCTGGAATCCACGGGCACTCTGAATTCACGGGCACTATGGTGAGGGCCGCCGGGCGATCGCCGGCAAGACAACTGACACAGGGGTGCGCGATATGAGCGAGTCGCTCGGGCTGTCGATCGGCGTGGCCCACCTGGTTGCGGCCCACGCGGGTCGCGCTCCGGTGACGCGCAGCCCCGTGGTGACGCTGTTCGAGCACCGGCCAACGGAAGTCGGTCTACCCGCAGAGAACCCGAACCTGACCGAACCGGGTCTGGTGCTGCGGGGGTTCGTCGAGCGTGTCGGCGATCGGACCCCGTTGGTGGCGGCCGACGGCACCAAGTACCTCGGCGAGGTCCTGACCGTTGAAGCGATCGAAGCCATGGCGCGCGCCGTCGGCTACGGGACGCCGGTAACCATCGCGATCCCGGCGTACTGGTCGGAGGCCCGGTCGACCGCGCTGCGCGAGGAGTTCTTCGCCCAGCCGGATCTCACCCGCAGCGGGGTCCCGCCGGTGTTGGTGTCAGACGCCACGGCGGCACTGACGGCGCTGCGCACCCAACAGGGGTTTCCCGGCGACGGCGTGGTGGCGCTGTGTGATTTCGGCGCCAGCGGCACCAGCATCACCCTCTTCGACGCGGGATCGAACTTTCGCGAGATCGGCCCGTCGGTGCGCGACGCCGACTTCTCCGGCGACGCGCTCGATCAGCTCGTCCTCACTCACGTGGCCGCCCCAACCATGACCACTGATACCGCGGCCACCGACCTTGCCGGCACCGCGCGAATCGGCTCGCAGGCGCGACTGCTGGTCGAATGCAGGCGCGCCAAAGAGCAACTCTCGACGGCCGAGGCGGCCACCGTATCGACCGCTCCGGGTGAGGATATCCGGTTGTCCCGCAACGAATTCGAGCAGCTCGTCGCCGAACCGCTGGACCGGTTCCTCGGCGCCTTGGACGAAGCGTTGCAGCGCAACGGGATTCCGAGAGCCGGCCTTGCCGCCTTGGCGACCGTCGGCGGCGGCGCCGGCATTCCGCTGCTCGGCGCGCGCCTCTCGGGGCACTTCGGTGTCCCGGTCCACACCTCGCCGCAGCCCGCGTTCAGCGCGGCCATCGGCGCGGCGGTGCTCGGCGAACAGCGGGTGTCGGCCGGCACCCCCACCGCCGCGGCACCGGTCGTGGAAACTCCGACCGAACTGGTCGCCACCGCCCCGGCCGCCGACGCCGACCCCGTCGTCGCCTGGTCGGAAGACGACGACGCCGCCGACCCGGTGCCCTACACCGGGCCCGACATGGCCGGCCAGTACGCCGGGGAGGCGCCGGATTCGGGGGGATCTGGCGACGCGGACGACGACCGCTACCCCGCCGAACCGGGCGGGCTGCCCTGGTACAAGCGCACGGCGCTGGTGCTGAGCCTGGTCGGCGCGGGCGCGGCGGTGCTGGTGGCCGTGCTGCTGGCCCTGACCCTCGGCCACCAGAAGACCAGCCCGGTCAATACCACTCCGCCGAACCAACCCGCGCCCCCGCAAACCGTGACCGTGACCGGGCCGAACAACAGCCCCACCGTGACGGTGGTCCCGGCGCCGCCGCCGTCCACGCAGGCGCCCGAGACCTCGCCCGTCCCGCCGCCGACCACCACGACGAACCCGCCGACGACGACACCGACGACAACGGCGGCGCCGACCACTACGTCGCAGCAGACCACCACGTCGCAGCAGACCCGCGAGCGACCGGGGTTTCCGCGCTTCGAGCCGCCGTTCCGCCGTTGAGCCGACCGGACGGCGCACTACGCGGAAGTTAGGGCAGCCTTTCTCGCATCGAGAGTGGCGGAGATGTAACTATTGAGCAGGGCTAATCAGCAAGTCAGCAGGCTGAAGAAACTACGCATTGGGGAATCTCTGTGACCACACAGATGCTCGTCAGACTGATAGTGGGCATGGGCATGACGCTGCTCGTGCTCGCGCTCGCCGCACGCCGGGTGCTCTTCCTTTTCAACCTGGTCAGGTCCGGGCAACCGGCACCCGGACACACCGACCACCCGGGCAGACGCATCTGGACGGAGATCACCGAGGTTCTCGGTCAGCGCCGCCTGCTGAAATGGTCGATTCCCGGCCTGGCGCACTTCTTCACGATGTGGGGCTTTTTCGTCCTGCTCACGGTGTACATCGAGGCCTACGGGTTGCTGTTCCAGGAGAACTTCCACATCCCCGTCGTCGGCCGGTGGGACGCGCTGGGCTTCCTGCAGGACTTCTTCGCGACCGCCGTCTTCCTCGGCATCACGACCTTCGCCATCATTCGTCTGACGCGGAGCCCGCGTGAGATCGGCCGCTCGTCACGGTTCTACGGCTCGCACACGGGCGGCGCCTGGCTGGTCCTGTTCATGATCTTCAACGTCATCTGGACCTATGTCCTGGTTCGCGGTTCCGCGGTCAACAACGGCACCCTGCCCTACGGCAAGGGAGCGTTCCTGTCGCACCTCTTCGGCGCGATCCTTCGTCCGCTCGGCCAGCCCGCCAACGAAATCATCGAAACGGCTGCCCTGCTGCTGCACATCGCGGTGATGCTGGCGTTCCTGATCATCGTGCTGAACTCCAAGCACCTGCACATCTTCACGGGGCCGATCAACGTCATCTTCAAACGGCTGCCGGATGCGCTCGGCCCGCTGCAGCCGGTCGAATACGACGGCAAGCCGGTCGACTTCGAAAACCCGCCGGACGAAGCCCGATTCGGCCGCGGCAAGATCGAGGACTTCAGCTGGAAGGCCATGCTCGACTTCGCCACCTGTACCGAGTGCGGGCGCTGTCAGTCGCAATGCCCGGCCTGGAACACCGGAAAACCGCTGTCGCCCAAGCTCGTCATCATGGACCTGCGCGACCACTGGATGGCCAAGGCGCCATACATCCTGGGCGACAAGGAGACTCCCGCCGAGAACACCCCGGAGGGTGGCGTCGGCGAAGAACTGGCCGGCGAGAAGCACGCCGAGGCCCACCACGTCCCCGAGTCCGGTTTCGGCCGGGTCACGGGCTCCGGGCCGGAGCAGGCCACCCGCCCACTGGTGGGCACCGAAGTACAGGGCGGCGTGATCGACCCCGACGTGCTGTGGTCCTGCGTGACCTGCGGCGCCTGCGTCGAACAATGCCCGGTGGACATCGAGCACATCGACCACATCGTCGACATGCGCCGCTACCAGGTGATGATGGAGTCGGAGTTCCCCACCGAACTGTCGGTCCTGTTCAAGAACCTGGAGAACAAGGGCAACCCATGGGGGCAGAACGCCGCCGACCGGACCAACTGGATCGACGAGGTCGACTTCGACGTCCCCGTCTACGGCCAGGACGTCGACAGCTTCGACGGCTACGAATACCTGTTCTGGGTGGGCTGCGCCGGCGCCTACGAAGACAAGGCGAAGAAGACCACCAAAGCGGTCGCCGAACTGCTCGCGATCGCCGGGGTGAAGTACCTGGTGCTCGGCGCGGGAGAGACCTGCAACGGCGACTCCGCGCGCCGGTCCGGCAACGAGTTCCTGTTCCAGCAGCTTGCCCAGCAGTCCGTCGAGACCCTGGACGGGGTGTTCGAGGGCGTGGAGACGGTCGACCGCAAGATCGTCGTCACCTGCCCGCACTGCTTCAACACCCTGGGCCGCGAGTACCGGCAGCTGGGGTCCAACTACACGGTGTTGCACCACACCCAGCTACTGAACCGGCTGATTCGC
Source organism: Mycobacterium sp. (assembly GCA_031292665.1). GTDB lineage: Bacteria > Actinomycetota > Actinomycetes > Mycobacteriales > Mycobacteriaceae > Mycobacterium. Next base: position 11,009 of record JARLGR010000077.1, read on the forward strand.
GACAACAGATTGGTCCCCGTCAACCCTGTCTCCCAAGACATCACCTACCACGACCCGTGCTACCTGGGCCGGCACAACAAGGTGTACGAGGCGCCGCGCGAGCTGATCGGGGCCGCGGGGGCGACCCTCACCGAGATGCCGCGCCACGCCGAACGCAGTTTCTGCTGCGGCGCGGGCGGTGCCCGCATGTGGATGGAAGAGCACATCGGCAAGCGAATCAACCACGAGCGCGTCGACGAGGCGCTGGCCACCGGCGCCGCCACGATCGCCACCGGCTGCCCGTTCTGCCGGGTGATGGTCAGCGACGGCGTCAACGACCGCTCCGAAGAGGCCGGTCGGACCGGGGTCGAGGTGCTCGACGTCGCCCAGATCCTGCTCGGGTCACTCGAGTACGACAAGGCGACGCTGCCGGAGAAAGGCACGGCGGCCAAGGACGCCGCCAAGGCTGAGCCCAAGGCCGCGCCCGCCAAGGCCGAGGAGGCACCGGCAGAGTCCGACGAAAAGGCCGACGAAAAGCCCGCCGCCGCCGCGCCCGTTGCGCCGGTTAAAGGCCTGGGTATCGCCGGCGCAGTCAAGAAACCCGGCGCCAAGAAGGCGGCGCCGGCCGAGGCCCCAGCCAAAGCGGAGGCGGCCACCGAGTCGGCCGAGGTCAAGGCCCCCGCGGCTCCGGCCGCGCCCGTTAAAGGCCTGGGCATCGCCGGCGGCGCGAAGCGGCCCGGCGCCGAGAAGGCGGCACCCGCAAAGTCCGGGGCGCAAGCGCCCGCCGAGCCTGAGGCGCCCGCGAAGGCCGAGGCCGAGGCTCCCTCCAAGGCCGCGCCTGCCGCTCCCGTGAAGGGCCTGGGCATCGCCACGGGAGCCAAGCGGCCGGGCGCGAAGAAGGCAGCGCCGACGGCCGAGTCCCGGACGCCCGAACAGCAACCGGGCGCCGCGCCCGAGCCGGAGCCGGCGAAGGAGACCGACAGCGACGGCGCGCCGCCGGCACCGCCCGTGAAAGGCCTGGGCATCGCCCGCGGCACACGTCCGCCGGGCAAGCGCTGAGCAGGGACTTGTCGCCGGTCAGAAATTTCGGTGGACAGCAATGGCACCATTAGTAACGTGACTACTCACCAGCTGCCATTGCACGCCACCGGTCATCACCGGCAGCGGACGTTCGCGCAGTCGTCCAAACTCCAGGACGTCCTGTACGAGATCCGTGGCCCGGTGCACCAGCATGCCGCGCGGCTGGAGGCCGAAGGGCACCGCATCCTCAAGCTCAACATCGGCAACCCGGCGCCGTTCGGCTTCGCGGCGCCCGACGTGATCATGCGGGACATGATCCAGGCGCTGCCGTACGCCCAGGGATATTCCGACTCGCAGGGCATCCTCCCGGCCCGGCGGGCCGTCGTCACCCGCTACGAGCTGGTCGAGGGCTTCCCCCGATTCGACGTCGACGACGTCTACCTCGGCAACGGCTGCTCCGAGCTGATCACGATGACCTTGCAGGCCCTGCTCGACAACGGCGACCAGGTGCTGATCCCGTCCCCGGACTACCCGTTGTGGACCGCGTCGACGTCGCTGGCGGGGGGCACGCCCGTGCACTACCTGTGCGACGAGACCCAGGGCTGGCAGCCCGATATCGCCGACCTGGAGTCCAAGATCACCGACCGCACCAAGGCGCTGGTCGTGATCAACCCGAACAACCCGACGGGCGCCGTCTACAGTCGCGAGATCCTGGCGCAGATGGTCGACCTGGCGCGCAAGCACCAGCTCCTGCTCCTCGCCGACGAGATCTACGACAAGATCCTCTACGACGACACCAAGCACATCAGTGTGGCGACTCTGGCGCCCGACATGCTGTGTTTGACCTTCAACGGCCTGTCGAAGGCCTACCGGGTCGCCGGCTACCGGGCCGGCTGGCTGGCGATCACCGGGCCCAAGGACCACGCCGGCAGCTTCATCGAGGGAATCAGCCTGCTCGCCAACATGCGGCTGTGCCCGAACGTCCCCGCCCAGCACGGGATCCAGGTCGCACTCGGCGGGCACCAGAGCATCGAAGACCTGGTCCTTCCAGGCGGCCGGCTGCTCGAGCAGCGCGACGTCGCGTGGCAGAGACTCAACGAGATTCCCGGGGTGTCCTGCGTCAAACCCGAGGGCGCGCTGTACGCGTTCCCCCGGCTGGACCCCGAGGTCTACGACATCGAAGACGACGAGCAGCTGGTCCTCGACCTGCTGCTGCAGGAGAAGATCCTGGTCACCCAGGGCACCGGGTTCAACTGGCCGGCGCCGGATCACCTGCGGATCGTGACGCTCCCGTGGGCACGCGATCTGGCTGCCGCGATCGACCGGTTGGGCAACTTCCTGGTCAGCTATCGACAGTAACCGCCTCTACCGTGGAGCGGGTGACGCACTCCCACTCGCACACTCCGTCGTCCGGCCCGTCCCCGCTTGGCCCGCTGCCCGCCCGGATCGTCGTCGGCCTGCTCGTCGCGATCGGGGTGGCGGTGCTGGCGGGCGCGGTGGTGTTGTGGCCGAGCCGGCAGCGCGTCGACATCCCGATGCCATTCCAGAACGCGGTCGGCGGAACGGTGAGCACCCAGGGCGGCCAGGTGCTGTCCAGCGCACTGGGCGACTGCGGCAGCCCCTCGGCCAGTCAGGTGCTCACCACCGCGCCGGTGCCCGCCGCGCCGGGCGCCGGACGATGCGTGCAGACGCTCATCGCGATCGATTCCGGACCCAATGCCGGGGCAAAGACCCTGCTGGAGTTCTCTCCGGGTCCGGGCCAGCCCCAGTTCGCTCCCGGAGACCGAGTCCGGCTGGCCCGGCAGGTCGATGACCAAGGCGCCACCAGCTACTCGTTCTATGACTTCGAACGCGGCTGGCCGCTGGTGGGACTGGCCATCGCGTTCGCGGTGGTGATCGCCGCGGTGGCGCGGTGGCGCGGCCTGCTCGCCCTGGCCGGGATCGTGGTGGCGTTTCTGGTGCTGGTGGTGTTCTTGTTGCCGGCGCTGCGCGACGGCGCACCGGCGGTCCCGGCGGCGTTGGTGGCCTCGGCGGCGATCCTCTACGCCGTCATCTACCTTGCGCACGGTGTCAGCCTGCGGACCAGCGCCGCCCTGCTGGGCACCCTGTCGTCGTTGCTGTTGGCTGCCGGATTATCCTGGGGAGCAATACAATTGGCGCACCTGACCGGGCTCTCGGACGAACAGAACGCCACGGTCAGCGCGTATCTGGGCAACGTGTCGATCAGCGGCCTGCTGCTCGCCGGCTTCATCATCGGGTCGCTGGGCGTGCTCAACGACGTCACCGTGACACAGGCGTCCACGGTGTTCGAACTCGCCCACCTCGGCGGTACGTCCACCCGGCGGGCCGTTTTCCTGAGCGCGCTTCGGGTGGGCCGCGACCACATCGCCAGTACGGTCTACACGCTGGTGCTGGCCTACGCCGGCAGTTCGCTGCCGTTGCTGTTGTTGTTCAGCGTCGCCAATCGCTCACTGGGTGACGTGCTGACCAGCGAGGGGGTGGCCATCGAGCTGGTCCGTTCGGCGGTGGGCGGCATCGCGCTGGCCCTGTCGGTGCCGTTGACGACGGCGATCGCCGCGGTATTGGCCAAACCGGCCCCGGCTATCTCCGATGTTCCAACAGCTCCTGCAGGTAGGACCCGTAGCCGGACTTGACCAGGGCTTGCGCCCGCTCCGCCAGCTGCTCGTCACTGATCCAGCCCCTGTGCCACGCCACCTCCTCGGGGACGCTCACCTTCAGGCCCTGGCGTCGTTCCAGGGTGCGGACGTAGTCGCTGGCATCCAGCAGCGAGTCGAAAGTCCCCGTGTCGAGCCACGCCGTGCCGCGGGCCATCACCTCGACGGCGAGCAGTCCCCGGTTCAGGTAGATCTGGTTGACCTCGGTGATCTCATACTCGCCGCGCGCGGATTTCTTGATGTTCCTTGCGATTTCGATCACGTCGTTGTCGTAGAAATACAACCCCGGCACGGCGAAGTTAGATTTCGGGGTGGCCGGCTTCTCCTCCAGTGACAGCGCCATGCCGTCTTCGCTGAATTCGACGACGCCATAGGCCGACGGATTGGCCACCCAGTAGGCGAAAATGGCTCCGCCGCTGATGGATTGGAAGCGGCTCAGGCTAGTGCCCAACCTTGGACCGTAGAAGATGTTGTCCCCCAACACCAATGCCACGGAGCCATTGCCGATGTGGTCGGCGCCGAGGACGAACGCCTGGGCCAGACCTTCGGGCCGGTCCTGCATCGCGTAGGTGAGGTTGATACCGAATTGCGAGCCGTCGCCCAGGAGTCGCTGGAAGCCCGCCGCATCATGCGGGGTGGTGATCACCAGGATGTCGCGGACGCCCGCCATCATCAGCGTGGACAGCGGATAGTAGATCATCGGTTTGTCGTACACCGGCAGCAACTGCTTGCTGATGCCGATCGTGATCGGATGCAGGCGCGTGCCCGAGCCGCCCGCCAAGATGATTCCGCGCATGTGTTCTCGCTCCTCTACTCGACGAGGTCGGCCTCGGTGAGTTCGGTCGCCGCCAGCGCCGACGCCAGGTCCTCGTGCCGGAACACCGAGGTGACGTGGTCGTGGACCACCCGGAAGGCCGACGCGGCGCTCGTGACGGCTCCGGGATCGTCCGGGGCGCTGATCTTCTGTTCGACGACCACGACGCCGTCGTGCACGTACATCCGGCCGAGTTCCGCGGTTGAGTTGAGCGAGGTGGCCCAGCGGCGCAGCGCCTCGTGGCCCTGCGCGGCTCCGTGCGCGTCCCCGATTTCGATGTCATCGCTGGACAGGGTCACCAGAGTGTCAAGATCGGACGCGTTGAGGGCGTCGTGCCACGCCAACACGGTGGCGATCTCCGATGTGGTCATGGCAGCAAGGTACCGTGTCGCCTCGGCTCAAAGGGGCGTTCGGTCCAGCCAGCTCCCCCAGACGGCGTCGTCGCCGAACAACTCGATGCCGGTGTCGGCGAGCGACACCCGGCGCAGGATGGCCAGCAGTAGATCGGTGGCGCCGCCGCGCAGCGCCACGCTGCCCTTGCCGTGCTCATGGGTCCAGGCGACCTTGCCCCGGTCGACTTTCACGGTCCATTCGCCCGCTTCGCCCAACCCCGGATCGATGGCGTGCAGGTGCAGGGTGTCGCCGTCTTCGAGCGGCAGGGGGGCACCGTCGCCTCCGGCCTGAATCGCGACCCGCTCGAGCCATTCGGTGATCCCGTCGGCCGCCACGTCGGGCTCGAGGGAGAATTCCCTGCCGAGTGCGATGGCGGCGTCGGCGCGATGCACCGCCGTTTCGTGCAGCCGGCGCCGGATCCACCAGTCGGCCGGGCGCGGCCCGAGGAAGGTCCACACCGGTGTCTCGGCGCCCGTCAACTCGAGCGCGTCGACCAACTGCTGGGCACCGCCGTGCAGCCACGAGATCGCGTCGGCCGGATCCGGTGGCGGCTTACCGCCCTCGACGGTGCGAGGGTCGAGGAACTCCTCGAGCCGGTCGCGCACGATCTGCGCCGCCCAGCGGTCACCGCGGCCGACGTGGCTGAAGAGCTGCTTGAGCGTCCAGCCCGGGCAGGTCGGCACCGGAGTGGATTCGTCGACGTCGCGAAACAGGTCCGACAACGCGCGGTTCTCTTCGAGGAATGCGCTGGCATAGTCCACGGCGGTCAGGCTACTCGATGGATTGTCCACAGTTGGAAGTTCGTGCACAGGGCCGGGTTCGGGGCCGTGTGGGTGTCGTCGGATACCGCTATTCTTCGAAATTATGTTCGGTGTGTCCCTGCCCGACGCGGCGGAGTTGCGAGGCGTCGATGACGCGGCGGTGGTGGCCGCGATCGGCGACTGCGCCAAGGCCGAGCCCGCCGCGGCGGCGCGCCGGCTGGCCGCCATCGCCGAG
>JARLGR010000016.1 GCA_031292665.1 Mycobacterium sp.
AGATATTCCCGCACCGCGCCCGCCACCAGCGCCAACACGACGTCGTTGAGCTTCACACCGAAGGCGTCCTTGACGGCCTTGGCCCGGGCCAACTCGACGCGGCAGCCCGAAATCCGACGGTGCGGGGACACCGGGGCATTGAACCGGGTCGCGGGTCCTTCGAAGTAGTGCGGCGGCCTGCTACGCAGGCCCAGAGCGGCAATCTGCTGGCGCAACGTCTGCTCCAGCAGTCGGGCGATGCGGAAGGGGGTCATGATTCCGACGTTGATCAGCGCACCCACCGCCCGTCGTTCCAGACTCGGCAGCTTGGAGCCCACCGATCCGATCATCTCGTGTCGGGCCGGCCGCGGTTCCGGCGTGACGTCGAGCAGGATTTCACCCAGCCCGGCGCCCGAGACCCCGTCGACGATGGCATGGTGCATCTTGGTCAGTGTCGCAATCCGGCCACCCTCGACCCCCTCGATGACCCACAGTTCCCACAGCGGCCGGGAACGGTCCAGCTTGTAGGACATCAGCCGGCCCACCAGCTCTTCGAGTTCACGGCGCCCGCCGGGCGCGGGAACGCCGATGCGCCGGATGTGGAAGTCGGGGTCGAGTTCGTCGTCCTCGACGAACCACGGCCGGTCCAGCCCGAGCGGTGCCCCGGTGACCTTCCAGCGCAGCTGCGGCAGCTCCGGCAGTCGCTCGATGATCAGTTCGCGGAGCCGGGCAAAGCTGTACTCGGGCGCCTTACGCGGATCGGCGATCGCCAATGCGCCCACGTGCATGTGCCAGCCGGGAGTCTCGGCCGACCAGAACGCCGCGTCGACACTCGAAAGCCGTTTCATGAGACCTGACCGTAGCCCCCGATCAGGCATCCTCCAATAGGTCCGGCGTCACCGCCGACTCCGTGTCCGGGATGCCCTCGACCTTCGCCTTGCGGTCGGCCATCGACAGCAGACGCCGGATGCGGCCCGCTACGGCGTCTTTCGTCATCGGCGGGTCGGCGAGCCGGCCGAGCTCCTCCAGCGACGCCTGCCGGTGCTCGACGCGCAGCTGGCCGGCCGAGGCCAGGTGGTCGGGAACGGTATCGCCGAGGATCTCCAGCGCCCGCTCGACCCGGGCGGCCGCCGCGACCGCGGCCCGCGCCGAGCGGCGCAGATTGGCGTCGTCGAAGTTGGCGAGCCGGTTGGCCGTGGCACGGACCTCGCGCCGCATCCGGCGCTCCTCCCAGACGAGCCGGGTGTCCTCGGCTCCCATCCGGGTCAGCAGGGCGCCGATCGCCTCGCCGTCGCGCACCACCACCCGATCGGCGCCGCGCACCTCGCGGGCCTTCGCGCTGACCCCGAGCCGGCGCGCCGCGCCCACCAGCGCCAGCGCGGCCTCCGGGCCGGGGCAGCTGACCTCCAGCGCCGACGAACGCCCCGGCTCGGTCAGCGAGCCGTGCGCCAAAAAGGCTCCGCGCCAAGCGGCTTCGGCGTCGGCGGTGCCGCCGCCGACCACCTGGGCGGGCAGGCCCCGCACCGGGCGCCCGCGGTTGTCGAGCAGCCCGGTCTGGCGTGCCAGCGCCTCGCCGTCGTTGGCCACCCGCAGCACGTATCGGGTGTTCTTGCGAATCCCGCTGGCCGACAACACGTGCACGACGGCGGTGTAGCCGTAGAGCTCGAAGATGTCCTTGCGCAGGCGCCGCGCGATGTTGCCGAGGTCGACTTCGGCCTCGACCACCACCCGGCCCCCGACGATGTGCAGTCCGCCGGCGAACCTCAGCAGGGACGTGACCTCCGCGCGGCGCGCGCTGACCGATTTCACCACCAGGCGGCTCAGTTCGTCCTTGACTTCGGTCGTCATCGCCACGCGTCGTCACTCCTTGGTCCGCTGTCAGCCGGTCCTGGACTTTCACCGTCGACCCGGATGTCCGCGGTGGCGGTGACGGTTGGCGCGTCCGCGCCGGTGTGGCCCGCCAGGACCCCGTCCAGGGCCGCCGCGAGCTTGCCCGGATCATGTAAAGGTGTACCAGGTCTGGACACCTCGGCGAAGTGGACTTCGGCCTGTAGCAAGTTTGCGGTGCGACGCAGTTGCTCGCGTTCCCGTTCTCCCGGCACCCCTTCGGCGTCGATGATGATGTCGTGCACAGTGAACCCTGGTGCATGCTGGGCCAGCACGTGCAGGTGACGCTCCACCGAAAAGCCGGCCGTCTCCCCCGGCTCGGCCACCAGGTTGAGCACCAGCGCCCGCCGGGCGGTGGTGGCCTGCAGCGCCGCCATCAGCCCCGGTACCAGCATGTGCGGGATCACGCTGGTGAACCACGACCCCGGCCCCAGCACCACCAGGTCTGCGGCCATGATGGCGTCGACGGCCTGCCGGGTCGCCGGGGGGTCGGCCGGAAGCAGCCGGACCCGGCGCACTTTGCCCGGTGTGCTCGCGATCGCCACCTGGCCGCGGATCAGCCGGAAGATGCGCGGGTCGGCCTCCAGGCCGGACACGTCGGCCTCGATCTGCAGGGCGATCGGGCACATCGGCAGCACCCGGCCCTTGACGCCGAGGATGCGCCCGAGTTCGTCGAGGGCCGCGACCGGATCGGCCAGCACCTCGGACAGGCCGGCGAGCATCAGGTTGCCGATCGGATGTCCGGCCAGGGCGCCGTTGCCCCCGAACCGGTGCTGCAGGATGGTCGCCCAGAGCCGCCCGTGCGGGCTGTCGGATGCCAACGCGGCCAACGCCATTCGCAGATCGCCCGGCGGCACCACGCCGAGTTCGCTGCGCAGCCGGCCCGACGAGCCGCCGTCGTCGGCTACGGTCACCACGGCGGTGACGTGGGGCGTCAGCCGGCGCGCCGCCGACAGCGTCGCGTACAGGCCGTGCCCGCCCCCCAGCGCAACGATGCCGCCGGTCATTCGCGACCCAGATCCCGGTGCAGCACCCGCACCCCCAGTCGCGCGTCCCGCCCGAGCAGCTGCATCAACGCCTCGGCGATCGCGACGCTGCGGTGCTTCCCACCGGTGCAGCCGATGCCGACCGTCATGTAGCGCTTGCCCTCCCGGCGGTAGCCGTCGACGACCAGGGCCAGCAATCGATGGTAGGCGTCGAGGAATTCGGCGGCGCCGGGCTGGCTCAGCACGTAGTCACGCACCGCCGGGTGCTGGCCGGTGAGTGGACGCAACTCGTCCACCCAGTGCGGGTTGGGCAGGAACCGCACGTCCATCACAATGTCGGCGTCCATCGGCAGGCCGTACTTGAACCCGAAAGACTCCACCGTGACGCTGGTGGATGCGCCCGCGTCGCTGCCGAACGCGCGCTCGATGGTTTCCCGCAACCCCCGCACCGACAGCGTCGTCGTGTCGATGATGAGGTCGGCGGTCGCACGAACCGGGGCGAGCATCCTGCGCTCGGCGGCGATTCCCTCGGCCAGGGTCTGCTCCCCCTGCAGCGGGTGGCTGCGCCGATTCTGTTCGTAGCGGCGCACCAACATGTCGTCGGACGCCTCCATGAACACCACGCGCGGGGTGATGTTGCGGGTGGCGAGTTCGGTGCGCACCGAGTCCAGGTCGCCGGTGAAGCCCCGCGACCGCACGTCCATCACCACCGCCAGCTGCGTGATCCGCGACCCGGCCGCCAGCCCGAAGTCCACCATCCGGGTGATCAGCTGGGGCGGCAGGTTGTCGGCCACGTACCAGCCGAGGTCCTCGAGCACCTTGGCCGCGGTACCGCGTCCGGCGCCCGACAATCCGGTGACCAGGACCACGTCGATGTCGGCCGCGCCTCCTTCGTTGTGGGGGCCTTCGTTATGGGGGCCCGGACGACCGTCCGCCACCTCACCCTGGCCCGTCATTCGGCATTTCCGGGCTGCTCGGGCCGCAGCGCCTCGAGGACGGCCGCCGCGGTTGCCACGCCGATTCCCGGAACGGCGGTGATTTGCTCGACGGTGGCCTCCTTGAGGCGGGCTATCGATCCGAAGTGGGTCACCAGCGCCCTGCGGCGATGTTCTCCCAATCCTGGCACCGAGTCCAGCGCCGAGGCGGTCATTCGCTTGGATCGCTTGGATCGATGGTAGGCGATGGCGAAACGGTGCGCCTCGTCCCGGACCCGCTGTAGCAGATAGAGGCCCTCGCTGTTGCGCGGCATGATCACGGGATCGGGCTCTGACGGCACCCACACCTCTTCCAGCCGCTTGGCCAGGCCGATCACCGCGACATCGCCGATGCCGAGCTCCTCGAGCACGGCGCTGGCCGCGTTGACCTGCGGAGCACCGCCGTCGACGACATACAGATTGGGCGGGTAGGCGAACCGGCGCGACTTTCCTTCCGGCGAAAGCATTTTCGGGTCGCTCTGGTCGCTCAGGTGCCGCATGAAACGGCGGCGGGTCACCTCGGCGATCGAGGCGACGTCGTCCGAGCGCCCCTGACCGGCGGCTTCCCGTATCGCGAAGTGGCGGTAGTCCGATTTGCGCGGCAGGCCGTCCTCGAACACCACCAGCGAGCCCACCACATCGGTCCCCTGCACGTGGCTGACGTCGACGCACTCGATGCGCAGGGGCGCCTCGGCCAGGCCCAGCGCGTCCTGAATGTTCTGCAACGCCGCCGATCTGGCGTTGAAGTCGCCGGCTCGCTTCAGCTTGTGCTGCTGCAGAGCTTCTTTCGCGTTGCGTTGTACGGTATCGGCCAGCGCGCGCTTGTCGCCGCGGCGCGGCACCCGCAGCGCGACCCGCGAGCCGCGCAACCCCGACAGCCAGTCGGCCAACTCGTCGGCATTGGAGGGCAGACACGGCACCAGCACCTCGCGGGGCACCGGGTTGGCGGATTCGTCGGCGGTTTGGTCGGATGTGAAGCCCAGTTCGGCCTGCTCGCCGTAGAACTGGGTGAGGAACTGCTCGACCAACCGTTCCTCCCCGGACTCCCCCGGATCTCCGGACTTCTCGACGATCCAGCCGCGCTGCCCGCGGACCCGGCCGCCGCGGACGTGGAAGACCTGCACCGCGGCCTCGAGTTCGTCGTCGGCGAAGGCGACGACGTCGGCGTCTGTGCCGTCGCCGAGCACCACGGCCTGCTTCTCCATCGCCCGCTTCAGCGCGCCCAGGTCGTCACGCAGCCGCGCGGCCCGCTCGAAATCGAGCTGTCCGGCCGCGGCGTTCATCTGCTGTTCCAGCTCGCGGGCGAACCGGTCGGTCTTGCCGGACAAGAAGTCGCAGAAGTCTTCCACGATCCGCCGGTGCTGGTCGGCGCTGACCCTGCCGACGCAGGGGGCCGAGCACTTGTCGATGTAGCCGAGCAGACAGGGTCGGTCGATCTGCCTGTGCCGCTTGAACACTCCGGCCGAGCAGGTGCGCGCCGGGAACACGCGGGTCAGCAGGTCGAGTGTCTCGCGGATGGCCCAGGCATGCGAATACGGCCCGAAGTAGCGCACGCCCTTGCGGCGCGGGCCGCGGTAGACCATGAGCCGGGGAAACTCCTCGTTGAGGGTGACGGCCAGCACCGGGTAGGACTTGTCGTCGCGGTAGCGGACGTTGAAGCGCGGATCGAACTCCTTGATCCAGTTGTATTCCAGCTGCAGCGCCTCGACTTCGGTGTTGACCACCGTCCACTCGACCTTGGCCGCGGTGGTCACCATCTGCCGGGTGCGCGGGTGCAGGCCCGCGACGTCGGCGAAATAGGACGTCAGACGGCTGCGCAGGCTCTTGGCCTTGCCGACGTAGATGACGCGCCCGTGCGAGTCCCGGAACCGGTACACGCCCGGCTCGACCGGGATGGACCCGGGCGCAGGGCGATACGTCGCGGGATCTGGCACGCATCCAGGCTAGTAGCCGGGTCACACAGGCTACCGGACCGCCCGCACCAGTCGGCGGGGCTAGGACGCCGGGGTCATCGAGTCGCTGGCCTGTTTGACCAGCGCCGAATTCCACGGACAGTCGGTGGCGGCCGATTGCCCGACCGCGCTCGCGGCGTCCCGGAGGCTGAATCCGGTCTCGCGCGAGATTTTGAGGGACAGCCTGAAAATGTCGCCCGCGGTCCGGGCGGTGTCGAGCGCTGCGCACACCACCTTGCCCTTGCGGTTGACGTAGTCGTCCACGGGGTCGGCGTGAGCCACCGCCGGGGCGAGCATGGCGACGACTGCGAGCACTGGCACGACCACGTAGCGGGCCGCCGGTCCACCTCCGGCGGCAGTGACTTTCCTCATCGGGGTCACTCCATGTTCGGCCCGGGCGTGATTGACCTCCGACCCTAAGTTATCCGGTTGGTGCTGTCGACTCGAAGCGAGATTTGTCCACATCAATCATCGTCGTCGCGGCCAGCTTGCGAATGCCCCTCGGCAACCGTCTGACCCGGGTGGTCAAGCCGGTCGAAGTCCGCTGGGCGGCAGGCAGTTCGGCGATGTCGGTGTGCCCGTCGGGAAGGGTCCAGGTCAACCGTCGGGCAAGTGGCAGGTTGAGCCACCCGTTTTCAGCAGATGGTGCCATCGAATTACCGAACAACCTTTTGGTTAGCCGATGAATTGACATTGACTCAGTTAGGATTGAGCGTCCGGTTAAGACCGGATCGTGGGTGCGTGGCGAGGACTGTCACCCGCACGGGATCATGGATTCCCGCTTGGTTCACCGGCCCGACAGTTCGCTGAGTTCACCCGTTCGTTGCTCAATGCGGAAGCCGTCGAGGACGTGCTCGACCAAGTTGTTGATCAGCTGCAATACGCGTTCGGTGAAGGCCCGTGCGTGACGGCTGCCTTGGCCTCGGGTCCGGCTGTGACTGGGTGACCTGATCTCAACCGGCAAGGTTCGCCGTGGCCCCGTTTAGCGCCCGCCGTGAGCGATGCGGGCATGCGGGCTGTGTTGTCACTTGTCGCTGATTCCAGCACCAGCCCCCCACGACTGTCGGGTGAACTTTGACGCACGTTCAGCGGGCGGGCTCGATGACATCGACAAAGATGTGATCAGCCGTTGCCCGGGGTGCTGTGAAGGCCCGCAGCGGCCCCGGCCTTCCCGGCCTGCCCGGAAGGCCGAATCGCCCGGCCCGCTCAGCGGGTGCGCAGGTCCGGCCGGTAGTGCGCCAGGAGCGAGCGCACGGTGTCCATGGCGTCCACGGCGCGGTCCTTGTCGACCGCCTGGATCGCCATCACCGGGATGTACTCGTCGTCCGGCAGGTCGATTCGCGCCCAGCGGCTGCCGGCCGGAAACGACACACCGACGATGTCGGGCCACCGGACCAGCCGGTAGCCCAGGAGGTTACGCACCGACAGCCCGGCGGGCCCGACCCGCAACCGGGGCCGCGCGAACAGCAAGACGACGCCGGCGATGACCAGGCCGAGCAGTGCGATCGCCACCTGGTCGGCCGTCTGGAAGATCACTCCGCTGGACTTGATCTTGAGCAACACGCCCACGGCGATGTGCGCCGCGGCGATCAGAAACGCTGCGGCGTAGACGAATGGCGGTGTGCGGTGGGGACGCAGCTCGGCATCCCAGGCCTCACCGGTGGGCGGCGTCACGACCGGGCGCGCAGGTCGCGCAGGGTCAGCGCGGCGGTCAGGGCCGCCCCGGCGGCCTGTGCCCCTTTGTCCTCGGCCGACGTCGGAAGCCCGGCCCGGTCCAGCGCCTGCTCCTCGGTGTTGGTGGTCAGTACCCCGTTGGCGACCGGCGTCGCAGCGTCCAGCGCGACCCGGGTCAGGCCCTGGGTCACCGCATCGCAGACATACTCGAAATGCGGTGTGGCGCCGCGTATCACCACGCCCAGGGCGATGACCGCATCGTGGTTGCGGGCGAGTTCCTGCGCCACTACCGGGATCTCGATCACCCCGAGCACGCGAACGACGGTCGGGGTGTCGATGCCGGACTCGGCGGCCACCTTACGGGCACCGGCCAGCAGCGCCTCGCAGATCTCGCCGTGCCAGGTGCTCGCGACGATGCCGAGCCGCAGGCCCGCCGCGTCCAGCGCCGGAATCTCCGGCACACCGGCGCCACCGCTCATCGGCGCCGTCCCCCGCGAGCGGGAGGGGGTACCAGAGCATCACTGCGTTTCGCCTCGTCGCCGGCGGTCACAAAGCACCACCGAAATCACCCGGCAAGTGGACGGACTCATGAAAATCGTCCAGCCCCGCCAGGTCGTGGCCCATCCTGTCGCGCTTGGTCATCAAGTAGCGAATGTTCTCGGCGTTGGCCCGCACCGGAAGAGGCACCCGCTCGATGATGTGCAGTCCGTACCCGTCCAGCCCGACCCGTTTGGCCGGGTTGTTGGTCAGCAGCCGCATGGACCGCACACCCAGGTCGACGAGGATCTGCGCGCCGATTCCGTAATCCCTCGCGTCGGCGGGTAGCCCGAGTTTCAGGTTGGCGTCCACCGTGTCTTCACCGGCGTCCTGCAGCTGGTAGGCCTGCAGCTTGTGCATCAGCCCGATGCCGCGGCCCTCGTGGCCGCGCATGTAGAGCACCACGCCGCGACCCTCGCGCGCGACCATGGCCATCGCGGCGTCCAGCTGGGGCCCGCAGTCGCAGCGGCGGGAACCGAATACATCACCGGTCAGGCATTCGGAGTGCACACGGACCAGCACGTCGTCGCCGTCGGCGTTCGGCCCGGCGATGTCGCCACGTACCAGCGCGACGTGTTCGACGTCCTCGTAGATGCTGGCGTAGCCGATGGCGCGGAATTCCCCGTGCCGGGTCGGGATCCGGGCCTCCGCGATTCGCTGGATGTGCTTCTCGTGTTTGCGCCGCCACTCGATCAGGTCCGCGATGGTGATGAGTGCCAGGTCGTGCTCGTCGGCGAAGACCCGCAACTCGTCTGTCTGGGCCATCGAGCCTTCGTCCTTCTGGCTGACGATCTCGCAGATCGCCCCCGCGGGCTGCAGGCCCGCCATCCGGGCCAGGTCGACGGCGGCCTCGGTGTGCCCGGGCCGGCGCAGCACGCCGCCGTCCTTGGCGCGCAGCGGGACGACGTGTCCGGGGCGGGTGAAATCGTCGGCAACCGAGGTGGGATTGGCCAGTAGCCGCATGGTGGTGGCGCGGTCGGAAGCCGAAATCCCGGTGCCGACACCGAGTCTCGCGTCGACGGTGACGGTGTAGGCGGTCCCGTGCTTGTCCTGGTTCACCGCATACATCGGCAGCAGGCCCAGCCGGTCGCAGATCGCGCCGGCCAACGGTACGCACAAGTATCCCGAGGTGTAGCGGACCATGAAGGCCACCATCTCCGGCGTCGCCTTCTCGGCGGCGAAGATCAGGTCGCCCTCGTTCTCGCGGTCCTCGTCGTCGATGACGATGACGGCCTTACCCGCCGCAATGTCGGCAACCGCCCTCTCGACGGAGTCCAACCTCGTCATCTGAGCTACCTCGCTGTCGGCGCGGCCCTCGTGAGCAGCGCGTGTGTTGCATTCAGTATGAACCAACGCGCCGGAGCGGTTATTGCCCCGGCGTGGGTGCAGCACGCGCGCACGGCCCGCGGCCTCACCGCCAGCCGGCCGGCAGGTCGGTGATGTGATTGGGGCAATAATCCTGGGCGCCCTCGGACATGACATCCCGCGCCTGCTGAGCCGACATCGTGGCCCGCAGCTGCATGAAGGCGTATTCGGCCGGGGCCAGCCCCATTTCCGGGCCCGCCGGATCGTCCATCAGCCGGCATGCCTCCTTTTCCTGGCCGCTGTCGGCATGGGCCAAGCAAAGGGGACCCGCGCCGGACAGCGCCAGACCCACCAGGCCGCCCGCGGCGACCGTCGGGATGATCCTCACTGGGTCACTTCGTCGCCATCAGCCGCTCAACGTATTTCGCGATCACGTCGACTTCGAGGTTCACCTGTGTCCCGACCGGGGCGCGGCCCAGGGTGGTCAGGCCCCGGGTGGTGGGGATCAGCGACACCTCGAACCAGTCCCGCGGTTCGGCGCCGAGCCCGGAGACCGTCAGGGAAATCCCGTCGACGGTGATCGACCCTTTTTCGACGACGTAGCGGGCCACAGCCGCGGGGATCTCGATCCGCACCACCTCCCAGTGCTCGGACGGCGCCCGGGCCACCACCTGGCCGGTGCCGTCGACGTGCCCCTGGACGATGTGCCCACCGAGCCGGCTGTTGACGGCCGCTGCGCGCTCCAGGTTCACCCGGCTGCCGACCTGCAGTTGGCCCAGGTTGGACCGGTTCAACGTCTCGGCCATCACGTCGGCGGTGAACTGGCCGCCGGGCAGCAGCTCGACGACCGTCAGGCACACCCCGTTGACGGCGATCGAATCGCCGTGGCCGGTGTCGGCGGTCACGACGGGCCCGCGCAGGGTCAGGCGGGCGGCGTCGGCGAGGACGTCCCGGCCCGTCACCTCCCCGAGTTCCTCGACAATTCCGGTGAACATTTCACCAGGTTAATTGGCCCGCAGCCCGCCGCGATCACCGCTGTCCCGCGGACGCCGCGGCCCCGCGTTCCCCGGGGCGTTCGCCGGCACCCTCTACGATGCAGGGTATGCAGACCCGCCGCCGACTATCGGCCGCCCTCGCTTGCCTGAGCATCGCCACCGCCCTGATCGCCGGCTGCTCGTTCAGCTCCTCCAGCACCGGCGGCGGCCCGCTACCCGACGGCAAGACGCTGGTAGGGCAGTCCGCGAGCACCACCAAGAACCTCAAGAGCGCGCACCTGGTCCTGACCGTGATCGGCAAAATTCCCGGCCTGCCCGTGAGGAACCTGACCGGCGACCTCACCACGTCGCCGGACACCGCCGCAAAGGGAAACGCCCAGATCACCTACCTCGGGCAAGACATCAGCGCCGACTTCGTGGTGGTGGGTGGTGACCTCTACACGAACGCCCTCAACCCGGGCGACCCCACGATGACCGACGTCGGTCCCGCCTCGCAGGTCTACGACCCGTCGGCGCTCCTGAACCCTGACACCGGCGTGGCCAACGTGCTGGCGAACTTCAACGACGCCAAGTCCGAGGGTCGTGACCAGGTCAGCGGCCAAACCACCGTCCGCATCACCGGAACCGTCTCCGCGGACGCCGTGAACAAGATCGCCTCTCCGTTCAAGGCGACCAAACCGGTGCCGGCCACGGCCTGGATCGTGGAGAGCGGCGACCACCAGCTGGCTCAGGTCAACCTGCAATACAGCCAGGGCAACAACGTCCAGATGACCTTGTCGAACTGGGGCCAGCCCGTGCAGGTCTCCAAGCCCGCGGCAAGCTAATGAGCAGGCTGGCAGGACGCCGGGTCGCCATCGGCGCGGGCAGTCTCGCGGTGCTGCTGGGTGCCCTCGACGCCTATGTCGTGGTCACCATCATGCGCGACATCATGCACGACGTCGGCATCCCGATTAATCAGCTGCAGCGGATCACCCCGATCGTCACGATGTACCTGCTGGGTTACATCGCGGCCATGCCACTACTGGGCAAGGCTTCGGACCGGTTCGGGCGCAAGCGACTGCTCCAGGTAAGCCTGGCTACGTTCATGGTCGGGTCGGTGGTCACGGCGCTCTCGGTGGCGATCGGAAACTTCAATCTGGCCGACGTGAACGTTCAGATCCTCGGGCACCCGCTGCAGGATCTGCAGATCCTCGGGTACCCGGTGGTCAAGCTTCACGTGCCGAGCCTTCAGGTGCTGGTTGTCGGCCGCACCATCCAGGGCATCGCCAGTGGCGCGCTGCTGCCGGTCACCCTGGCCCTGGGCGCCGACTTGTGGGCGCAGCGCAACCGCGCGGCCGTGCTGGGCGGCATCGGCGCCGCGCAGGAGCTCGGCAGCGTGCTGGGCCCGCTCTACGGCATTTTCATCGTCTGGCTGTTCCGCGATTGGCGCGACGTGTTCTGGATCAATATCCCGCTGACGTTGCTGGCGATGGCGCTGATCCAGATCAGCCTGCCGTCGCACGACCGCAGTGAGGCGCCGGAAAAGATCGACGTGGTCGGTGGCCTGCTGCTGGCCATCACCCTCGGTCTCGCGGTCATCGGGTTGTACAACCCCAATCCGAACGGCCAGCAGGCGCTGCCCAGCTACGGGTTGCCGCTGGTGATCGCCGCGGTCTTCGCGGCGGTGGCATTCCTCCTGTGGGAGCGGTTTGCGCGGACCCGGCTGATCGACCCCGCCGGGGTGCAGTTCCGGCCGTTCCTGGCCGCTTTGGGCGCTTCGTTCGCCGCCGGCGCCGCGTTGATGGTGACGCTGGTCGACGTGGAGTTGTTCGGCCAGGGTGTACTGAGTCTGGACCAGAACAAGGCCGCCGGAATGCTGACGTCGTTTTTGATCGCGCTGCCCGTAGGGGCGTTGCTGGGGGGCTTCATAGCCACCCGCGTCGGGGACCGCACGGTTGCCTTCGTCGGGTTACTCATCGCCGCCGGGGGCTACCTGCTGATCTCGCGCTGGCCGGTCGACCTGCCCCACTATCGGCACAGCTTCTTCGGCTTGTTCTCGGTGCCCGCGATGAACCACGACCTGATGATCGGGGGGGTCGCGGTCAACAACGATTTGCTGATAGCGGGCTTGGGGCTCGGGCTGGTGATCGGGCCGCTGACGTCGGCCGCCCTGCGGATCGTCCCGTCAGCCGAGCACGGCATTGCGTCGGCGGCGGTGGTGGTGGCCCGGATGACCGGCATGCTGATCGGGGTGGCTGCGCTGAGCGCATGGGGGTTGTACCGCTTCTACCACATTCTCAGCGCGAAGAATGCAGCCGTATCGACCAGCCTGAGCCCGACCGAGAAGGCAATCGCCAAGGCGGAGAACGCCATCCCGTCTTTCGCGGCGATGTACGGCGAGATATTCACCATCACCGCGGGCGTCTGCGTCGCGGGAGCGTTGCTGGGCCTGCTGATCAGCGGCCGCAAGGACCACGCCGAAGAGCCGGCAATTCCCGAGCGAGAGCCCGTCGGCGCGCCGACACGGTGACCGTCAGCGCGGCACCAGGCTGAGCAACAGATCCGGGCCGGCCCGGTCGACGCCGTCGAACTGCCACCGCAACGCCCGCGCGATCGACGGCACCCCCACGTCGTCGACCGCGTTGATGGGACCGCCCAGCAGGATCGGCGCCAGGTAGGCCAGGATGCGGTTGATCGCCCCGGCCCGCAGAAATGCGCCGGCCAGCGTGGGACCACCCTCCAGCAGCACATCGGTGCGATCGGAGAGCGCCTTGATCACCTCCATGGGATCGTGCGTGCGAATCACCATGGTGCGCGAGTCGTCGTTGAGAACCTTGGCCTCGGGCGGTATTTCGCGCATGCCCACCACGACGCGCAGCGGTTGCCGCTGGGACGGGGAGCCGTCGGCGAGCCGGGCGGTCAGCGCCGGATCATCGGCCAGCACCGTGCCGGTACCGACCACGATCGCGTCGGCGATGGCCCGGCGGCGATGCAGGTCCGACCGGGCGGCTTCGCTGGAAATCCACTGACTGGAACCGTCCGCGGCCGCGCTGCGGCCGTCGATGCTGCTGGCGAACTTCCATGTCACATGCGGCATGCCGGTCCGCTGCTTGTGCAGCCATTCCCGCAGGGGCCCGGCGGCCACCTGATCGGCCAGCACGCCGGCGTGCACCTGCACCCCCGCCGCCTGCAGCCGGCCCGCGCCGCCGCTGGCGATCGCGTTCGGGTCGGCGACGGCGTAAATGACCGTGCCCACCCTGGCTTCGATCAGGGCCTTCACGCACGGCGGCGTCTTGCCGTAGTGGTTGCACGGCTCGAGGGTGACGACGGCGATGCCGCCCGCCGCCAAACCGCCGGCCCTGCGCAGCGCCAGTATCTCGGCGTGGTCGCCACCGGCCGGCTCGGTGGCGCCGACGCCGACCACTTGTCCCTCGGGATTCAGGATGACCGCCCCGACGGGCGGGTTCGGATACGTCGTGCCCTTGACCTGGTAGGACTGCTCCATCGCCAGGCGCATGGCGGCGTCGAGGCTGTTGACCGACTGGGGCTGGTTCATGCGCCCAGGTGCGGCGACGCGGCGGCGGCCTGTCGCCGTAACGCCTCGACGGCGGCCTTCGGGTCATCGACGCCGTACACCGCGGAACCGGCTACAAAGCAGTCGACACCGGCGTCGGCGGCCTGCTCGATGGTGTCCTCGTTGATGCCGCCATCGATTTCGATAAGGATGGTCAACTCGCCCGCGTCGATCATCTTGCGGACGGTCCGCACCTTTCCCAGCACTTCCGGGATGAAACTTTGGCCGCCGAACCCCGGCTCGACCGACATGATCAGCAAGGTGTCGAAGTGCGGCAGGATCTCCAGATAGGGCTCCAGCGAAGTTTTCGGTTTCACGCCGATCCCGGCTTTGGCGCCGGCCGCGCGGATGTCGCGGGCCACCGCGACGGGATGGTCGGTGGCCTCGGCGTGGAAGGTGACGTTGTAGGCGCCGGCCTCGGCGTAGGGCGGCGCCCAGCGGTCCGGATTGTCAATCATCAGATGGCAATCCAAGGGGATGGTGGTGGCGGCCAGCAGGCTTTCCACCACCGGCAGGCCGATCGTCAGGTTCGGCACGAAATGCGCGTCCATGACGTCGACGTGCAGCCAGTCGGCACCGGCAACGGCGGCCGCTTCGTCGGCCAGCCGGGCGAAGTCGGCCGAGAGGATTGACGGTGCGATCAGCGGCCTACCGCTGTTGCCAGGCATGTGCGCCACACTACTGGCGGATCCACGCCCGGCGGCGCAGCCCGCACCTCTGAGTCGCGGCCGCGCTACGTCATGCGCCGCAGCGCGGCCGCGAACATCGCGTCGGTGCCGTGCCGATGCGGCCAGAGCTGGACGTAGGGACCGTCCCCCAGACCGTTGACGGGCTCGAACAGCGGCCGGGCGTCCAGCGCACAGACCGGGTGGCGGCGCAGTGCATCGGCGACCACCCCGACGGTTTCGGCGAGGTGCGGCGAACACGTCGCATACAGCACGACGCCGCCGGGCCGGGTCAGCGCGATGGCGGCGCCCAGCAGCTCGCGCTGCAGCTTGGCCAGCGCCGGCACGTCGGCCGGCGTGCGCCGCCACCGGGCCTCCGGCCGCCTGCGCAAGGCGCCCAGGCCGGTGCAGGGAGCGTCGACGAGCACCCGGTCGAAGCCCGGCTCGAGACCGGTCTGC
>JARLGR010000078.1 GCA_031292665.1 Mycobacterium sp.
CCAAACGCACATGCCGATTCCGCGCTTGGAGTGACCGAATCCAGCCGCCGCAGCGTCAGGCTCGTCGCGTCAACCGCCAAGATCTGCGCGCTGGGCACGCCGCCGTCGACGCTGGAGAGCCATCGCAACCCCGCGGCTTCCCAGGCGAAATAGCCGGTGGGCGCGTCCGGGTGGTGCTTGACGAAGTCGGCCACGCAGCGCGCGAAGCGTCAGGCGGTTGCGTGTGCGGCGTGCACGTCGTCGGCCGGGCGCGCCTCTGTCTGCTCCTTGGCCCACCGGTAGTCGGGTTTGCCTGCGGGCGAACGCTTTACCTCGTC
This sequence comes from Mycobacterium sp., assembly GCA_031292665.1. Classification (GTDB taxonomy): domain Bacteria; phylum Actinomycetota; class Actinomycetes; order Mycobacteriales; family Mycobacteriaceae; genus Mycobacterium. Next base: position 318 of record JARLGR010000078.1, read on the forward strand.
GACCAGCCAAAGGCTGCGCGGCACTTTATATCCCGCGATGTGAGAGCGTACGAAGCGGTCGAGCTCGGCCAGGGACGGCCGGGCCCCCGGACGGGGCGCGACGACGGCGGCCACGTGCTGCCCGAAACGGGGGTCGGGCACGCCGACCACCAGGGCGTCGAAGACGTCGGGATGGCCCTTCAGGGCAGCCTCGACCTCTTCGGGGTAGATCTTCTCGCCGCCACTGTTGATCGACACCGAGCCGCGGCCGAGCATCGTGACGGTTCCGTCCTCCTCGACCAGCGCGTAGTCGCCGGGGATGGCGTAGCGCACGCCGTTGAAGGTCTTGAACGTCTCGGCGGTCTTCTTCTCGTCCTTGTAGTAGCCGACGGGAATGTTGCCCTTCTTGGCGATGAGACCGCGCACACCCGAGCCGGGCTGGACCTCGTTGCCTTCCTCGTCGAGGACGACGGTGCGGTGGTCGATCGTCACCCGCGGACCGGCGCTGTGCGGCGCGTCCTTGGCGACGATGCTGGTGCCGCCGAAGCCGGTCTCCGACGAGCCGATCGAGTCGGTGATGACGCGGTTCGGCAACAGCTCGAGGAACTTCTCCTTGATGCTCGGCGAGAACAGCGCGGCCGTGCTGGCGAGCAGGAACAGCGACGACAGGTCGTAACCGTGGTCGGTGTCCAGCGCGTCGAGCAATGGCCGGGCCATCGCGTCGCCGGTGAAGAACAGCAGGTTCACCTTGTGTTCGTGGATCGTGCGCCACACGTCTTCGGCGTTGAATTCCGGTGCAAGGACGGTGGTTTGGCCCGAGAAGATCGACATCCACGTGGCGGACTGCGTGGCGCCGTGGATCATCGGCGGAATCGGATAGCGGATCATCGGCGGATTGGCGGCGGCGCCCTTGGCCAGGTCGTACTCGTCCTTGATGAATTCGCCTGTCGCGAAGTCGGTTCCACCCAAGAGCACCCGGTAGATGTCCTCGTGGCGCCACATCACGCCCTTGGGGAAGCCGGTGGTGCCGCCGGTGTAGAGCAGGTAGATGTCGTCGGCGCTGCGCTCGCCGAAGTCGCGCTCGGGTGAGCCCTGCGCGATCGCGGAGTAGAACTCGACGCCGCCGTAGTGCTGGTAGTCCTTGTCGCTGCCGTCCTCGATCACGAGGATCGTCTTGACGTTGGGGGTATCCGGCACCACGTTGGCGACACGGTCGGCGTACTGGCGTTCATGCACCAGCGCAACCATGTCGGAGTTGTCGAACAGGTAGCGAAGCTCGCCCTCGACGTAGCGGTAGTTGACGTTGACCAGGATGGCGCCCGCCTTGACGATGCCGAGCATCGCGATGACGATCTCGATGCGGTTGCGGCAATAAAGCCCAACCTTGTCGTCCTTCTTGACGCCCTGGTCCATCAGGTAGTGCGCCAGGCGGTTGGCCTTCTCCTCCAGTTCGGCGTAGGTCAGCTTCTCGTCACCGCTGATCAGGGCAACACGGTCAGGCACAGCGTCGATGGCGTGCTCGGCAAGATCGGCAATATTCAGGGCCACGGCACCAAATTAGAACGTGTTACATTTCTTGACAAGCTGATGCCCAACGTCGAGCGAAAGGCGGTAGCCGTGCCCCCGGCTCCAGCAAACGAGCAATCCGGTCCCGACGCCCTGGTGGAGCAGCGCGGCCACACCCTCATCCTCACGTTGAACCGGCCGCACGCCCGCAACGCGCTGAGCACCGAAATGATGCAGATCATGGTCGAGGCCTGGGACCGCGTCGACAACGATCCGGATATCCGGTGCTGCATCCTGACCGGGGCCGGTGGCTACTTCTGCGCGGGCATGGACCTCAAGGCGGCAACCAAGAAGCCGCCTGGCGAGTCGTTCAAGGACGGCAGCTACGACCCGTCGCGAATCGACGCCTTGCTCAAGGGTCGCCGGCTGACCAAGCCGCTGATCGCGGCCGTCGAGGGGCCCGCGATCGCCGGCGGCACCGAGATACTGCAGGGCACCGACATCCGCGTCGCCGGCGAGAGCGCCAAGTTCGGCATCTCGGAAGCCAAGTGGAGCCTGTACCCGATGGGCGGCTCGGCCGTACGACTCGTGCGCCAGATCCCCTACACGGTGGCGTGCGACCTGCTGCTGACCGGGCGGCACATCACGGCCGCCGAGGCCAAGGTGATGGGCCTGATCGGACACGTCGTGCCGGACGGTCAGGCGCTGTCGAAGGCGCTGGAGATCGCGGGGATCATCGAGAACAACGGCCCCTTGGCCGTGCAGGCGATCCTGCGCGCGATCCGCGAGACCGAGGGCATGCACGAGAACGAGGCGTTCAAGATCGACACCCAGATCGGCATCGAGGTGTTCCTGTCCGACGACGCCAAAGAAGGTCCGCGGGCGTTCGCCGAGAAGCGCAAGCCCAACTTCCAGAACCGCTAGCTCTTTACGCCGAGCAGACGCAGAATCGCACTATTGCGTGCCGATTCGTGCGATTCTGCGTCTGCTCGCCGGTGAACCCCTCAGCCCGGCGGGGCGGTCGGGGTGAACACCACCGGCATCTTCTCGAGGCCGGACACGAAGTTCGCCGGCCGCAACGGCAGATCCGCATCCGACGCCAGCCGCATATCGGGAAGGCGCTGCAGTAGGCGCGACTGCATGATCGACATCTCGAGCCGGGCGAGTTGGTTGCCGAGGCAGAAGTGCGTCCCGAAGCCGAACGCCAGGTGGTTATTCGGGTAGCGCCCGATGTCGAAGCTCTCCGGATCCTCGAAGACCGTCTCGTCGAAGTTCGCCGACTCGAACAGCAGGATGATCTTCTCGCCCTGGCGCAACTGCGTGCCGTGGAACTCGATGTCGGCGGTGATCGTGCGGGCCATGTTCTTCACCGGCGAGGTCCAGCGAAGCATCTCTTCGATCGCGTTGGGCAGCAGCTTCAGGTCTTTGACCAGACGCCGGTGCTGATCGGGATGCAGCAGCAGCTGCCTCGTCCCGCCGGACAGCGTGTGCCGTGTCGTCTCGTCGCCGCCGATGAGCAGCAGCAGAACCTCGGTGACGATCTGGTGGTCCTCCAGGCGTGACCCTTCGACCTCAGCGTGTACAAGAACGCTGACCAGATCGTCGGTCGGTTCATTCTTGCGGTCCGTGATCATCTTCATCATGTATTCGCTGTAGGCGGCGAAGGCATCCATGGTGATCTGGAAGTCCTCTTGTTTCGCCGTGCTGCTCAAGAAGCCGACGAGGTCGTCGGACCACTTGAGGAACATCTTGCGTTCCTCTGGAAGCACCCCGAGCATGTCGCCGATGACCGCCATCGGCAGCGGCGCGGCGAGGTCCCACACGAAGTCGCACTCGCCGCGTTCGCATACCGCGTCGATCAGCGTGTCACACAGCGACGCGATCTTGGACTCCTGGTCTTTCACGCGCTTGCGGGTGAAACCGGAGTTGACGAGCTTGCGGCGCAACAGATGTTGCGGATCGTCCATCTCGATCATCATCTCGACGCCGTCTTGGTCGGGACGGATGCCGCCGGCGTTCGAGAACAACTCGGGTTTGCGCTCGGCCTCGATCACCGCCTGATATGTCGACGCGGCGGCCAGCCCGTTGCGGTCCCGAAACACCGGCTCGTTTTCCCGCATCCAGCGGTAGACGGGCCGGGAGTCGCCAGCGTAGAAAGCGCCGTCGGTCAGATCGACGTCTGGCCTCGTCATCGTCATGAGATCTCCTGAGCGTCACCGAATGTCATTTGCACGTAGTCGGCTGAACTGGACAGTACGGCGCGCTTCGGAAGGCCCAGCGACGCAAGCTCTTTGGCGTAGGGGTGATCGCCCAGTCGGACGCGTACCCCGCCGAGTCGGGTGTGCACACCGTCCAGCGTGTGCTCGAAGGCGGTCTCGCGGGTGACGCCGTCGCGGTGCGAGTAGCTGCGCTGCGCTTGGTGGCGCGGGGTGAGCCGAAACGGCAGGCCCCGGGAAAAGTCCATGCCGATCACCAGTTGCCCGTCCACGCTGCAGTCGAAGCCGAACTGGCGGTCGTCACGAATGGTGAAGTCCGCCATGACTTTCGGGTAACCCCAGATCTTGGTTCCCGCTTCCAGGGTGAACTCCTGATCGACGGGCAGGTGGTGGATGAAGGCGCCGGCCGACTGCAGTGCGCGTGGCCCGCTCGCGTTCGATCCCGGTGGGTTGACCATCACGCTGGTGCCGAATTCATAGTATTGGCCCAGGTCGCCGTCGATGTAGTGCATCAACATCAGAACGACCATCGCTCGGCCGGGCAGGTAGCGGCAGACCTGCAGGCCGCTGTAGTCGATCAGTCGCTGCGCGGCGTCGGCGTCGACCGAGAACATCGCCATGTGCTGATTTGCCTCACGGATCCTCACCGGCATGGTGAGTACCGTGCCCGCGATCGTGTGCTGCGAGGCTGTCATCCGGTCAATCTAGAACGTGTTCTAAGCCGTGGCAAGCAAGGGGTCGGATCAGCCTCAGACAAGCCCGGCCAGCTCGCGGACCTGCTCTATATTGCGACCGGACACCACCATCATGGTGACGCCCGCCGCCTCCCAGACCTCGATCTGCTTACGCACGTAGTCCACGTCGCCGACGATCGCGGCGTCGTCGACGAGCTCGTCGGGGATGATCGTCGCGGCCTTGTCCTTCTGGTTGGTGCGGAAGAGCTTGGTCACCTCGTCGACCACCTCGGCGTAGCCCATCCGGCGATAGACGTCGGCGTGGAAGTTGGTGTCCTCCGCGCCCATGCCGCCCATGTAGAGGGCCAGATAAGGCTTCATGGCCGCGAAGGCGGCGCCGCGGTCCTCGGTGATGACGATGTTGGCGGTCGCGCAGATCTCGAAGTCCTCGCGGCTGCGGCGCGCGCCGGGCCGGGCGAACCCTTCGTCGAGCCATTCGTTGTAGGTATCGGCCATCCTCGGCGTGTAGAAGATCGGCAGCCAACCGTCGCAGATCTCGGCGGCAAGCGCGACGTTCTTCGGCCCCTCGGCCCCCAGCATGATCGGGATGTCGGCCCGCAGCGGATGGGTGATCGGCTTGAGCGGCTTGCCCAGGCCCGTTGTCGGGGCACTGGTGTTCTCCGCCGTCAACGGCAAGGGGTAGTGGGGACCGGCACTGGTCACCGGCTTCTCCCGGGCCCACACCTGCCTGATGATGTCGACGTATTCGCGGGTGCGGGCCAGCGGCTTGGGAAACGACTGGCCGTACCAACCCTCCACCACCTGCGGGCCGGACACGCCGAGCCCCAGGATGTGCCGGCCCTTGCTGAGGTGGTCCAGCGTCAGCGCGGCCATCGCGCATGCCGTCGGGGTGCGGGCGGACAGCTGTACGACGGACGTGCCGAGCCGCAGTCGACGCGTCGACGAGCCCCACCAGGCCAGCGGTGTGTAGGCGTCGGAGCCCCACGCCTCGGCGGTGAACACGGCGTCGAACCCGGCCTCCTCGGCCGCGGTCACGAGTTCCCCATGGTTCTCCGGCGGCTCAGCGCCCCAATAACCCAACTGCAACCCCAGCTTCATGACCATGCCTTTCTTGGCAAGCCGACCCGATGTTGAATCCGTTCTTAGAACCTGTTCTACTCGATGGCGTGACAGCCAGCTCAAGCAGCCCGACCTTGACCGATCACCCCGAGCCGCCACTCTCCGCGCCGCTGACGTTGTCCTTCGACTACACCCGTTCGGTCGGCCCCACGTTGGGCAAGTTCTTCACCGCCCTGCGTGACCGCCAGATCCTGGGGGTGCGCGGATCGGATGGCCGCGTGCACGTCCCGCCGGCGGAATACGACCCGGTCACCTACGAGCCGCTGAGCGAGATGGTGCCGGTGTCGGCGGTCGGTACCGTCGCGTCCTGGAGTTGGCAAGCCGAGCCCCTGGAAGGCCAACCGCTGGACCGGCCGTTCGCCTGGGCGCTGATCAAGCTCGACGGCGCCGACACCCTGCTGATGCACGCGGTGGACGCCGGCAAGCCCGACGCGATCCGCACCGGCGCCCGGGTGCATGTGCACTGGGCCGACGAGCCGGTGGGGGCCATCACCGACATCGCCTATTTCGCGCTGGGCGGGGAGGCCGAAACCATACCGGAACGCGATGCGGGCGAACGGGATCCGGTGACCATGATCGTCACCCCGATCTCGCTGACGATTCAGCACACCGCCTCCCACGAGGAGAGCGCCTACCTGCGGGCCATTGCGCAGGGCAAACTGCTGGGCGCGCGAACGGGCAAGGACGGGAAAGTCTATTTCCCGCCGCACGGTGCCGATCCGGCCACCGGCCAGCCGACCACCGAGTTCGTCGAACTTCCCGACAAGGGCACGGTGACGACGTTCGCGATCATCAACATCCCGTTCCAGGGCCAGCGCATCAAGCCGCCGTATGTGGCGGCCTACGTGCTGCTCGACGGAGCCGACATCCCGTTCCTGCACCTGGTCGCCGACATCGACGCACACGAGGTGCGGATGGGGATGCGGGTGGAGGCGGTGTGGAAACCCCGCGAGGAGTGGGGTTTTGGCATCGACAACATCGAGTACTTCCGGCCCACCGGGGAACCGGACGCCGAATACGACACCTACAAGCACCACCTGTAAAGGGCTTAATCAAAAATGAGCGCTCGCAACGTTGCGGACATAGCTGTTGTTGGCTTCGCGCATGCCCCGCATGTCCGCCGTACGGACGGCACCACCAACGGCGTCGAGATGTTGATGCCGTGCTTCGCGGAGCTGTACGACCAGCTGGGCATCACGAAGGCCGACATCGGCTTCTGGTGTTCCGGCTCGTCGGATTACCTTGCCGGGCGGGCTTTTTCGTTCATCTCGGCGATCGACTCGATCGGCGCCGTCCCGCCGATCAACGAATCGCACGTCGAGATGGACGCGGCCTGGGCCCTTTACGAGGCCTACATCAAGATCCTGACCGGCGAGGTCGACACCGCCCTGGTGTACGGCTTCGGCAAGTCCTCGGCCGGGATTCTGCGCCAGATACTGTCGCGGCAGACCGATCCCTACACCGTCGCTCCACTATGGCCGGACTCGGTGTCCATGGCCGGCCTGCAGGCCCGCATCGGCCTGGACTCCGGCAAGTGGACCCACGAACAGATGGCGCAAGTTGCCCTCGACTCGTTCGCGCAATCCGAACGCAACGACTCCGTGAAGCCTGCGAAGAGCATTGACGAACTGCTCGAACGCCCGTTTTTCAACGATCCGCTGCGCCGCCATGACATCGCGCCGATCACCGACGGCGCCGCCGCGATCGTGCTGGCAGCCGACGGCCGCGCCCGCGAGTTGCGCGAAAACCCAGCCTGGATCACGGGTTTCGAACACCGAATCGAATCCCCGTCACTGGGCGTACGCGACCTCACCGTCTCGTCGTCCACCGCGGTATCTGCGAAGGCGGCCACCGGTGGTGACACCGGCATCGACGTCGCCGAGATCCACGCGCCCTTCACTCACCAACAGCTGATCCTGGCCGAGGCCATCGGGTTATCGGGCTCGACAAAGGTGAATCCGTCCGGGGGTGCCCTGGCGGCCAACCCCATGTTCGTCGCTGGCCTGGAACGTATCGGGTTTGCGGCGCAACACATCTGGAGCGGATCAGCCGAGCGAGTGCTGGCGCACGCCACCAGCGGTCCGGCGCTGCAACAGAATTTGGTCGCGGTCATGGAAGGCAAGAACTGATGGCCGGAGCAGGGGTAAACCTTGCCGCGGTACTCGGTACCGGGCAGACCAAGTATGTGGCCAAGCGCCAAGACGTTTCGATGAACGGCCTGGTGCGCGAGGCGATCGACCGGGCGCTGGCCGATTCCGGTTCGACCTTCGACGACATCGACGCCGTCGTGGTCGGCAAGGCACCCGATTTCTTTGAGGGCGTCATGATGCCGGAGCTGTTCATGGTCGACGCCATGGGCGCGACGGGCAAGCCACTGATCCGGGTGCACACCGCGGGCTCGGTCGGCGGATCCACCGCGGTGGTGGCCGCCAGCTTGGTGCAGTCGGGCAAATACCGGCGTGTGCTGGCGATGGCCTGGGAGAAGCAGTCGGAGTCAAACGCCATGTGGGCGTTGTCGATTCCGATTCCCTTCATCAAGCCGGTGGGCGCCGGTGCGGGCGGGTATTTCGCCCCGCACGTGCGGGCCTACATTCGCCGCTCCGGTGCGCCGACGAACATCGGCGCCATGGTGGCCGTCAAGGACCGGCTCAACGGCAGCCGCAACCCGCTGGCGCACCTGCACCAGCCCGACATCACGCTGGAGAAGGTGATGCAGTCCCCCATGCTGTGGGACCCGATCCGCTACGACGAGACGTGCCCGTCGTCCGACGGGGCCTGCGCGGTGGTGATCGGCAACGAGGAGATCGCGGAGGCCCGGGTGGCGCAGGGGCACCCGGTGGCGTGGATTCATGCCACGGCGCTGCGCACCGAGCCGCTCGCGTTCTCCGGTCGCGACCAGGTCAGCCCGCAGGCCGGCCGTGACGCCGCGGCCGCGCTGTGGAAGGCGGCCGGCATCAAGAGCCCCATCGACGAGATCGACGCCGCCGAAATCTACGTGCCGTTCTCCTGGTTCGAGCCGATGTGGTTGGAGAACCTCGGTTTTGCCGCCGAGGGCGAGGGCTGGAAGCTCACCGAAGCGGGCGAGACCAAGATCGGCGGCCGCCTGCCGGTCAACCCCTCCGGCGGCGTGCTCTCGTCGAACCCGATCGGCGCCTCCGGCCTGATTCGCTTCGCGGAGGCCGCCATCCAGGTGATGGGCAAAGGCGGAGACCACCAGGTCCCCAACGCGCGGAAGGCGTTGGGACACGCCTACGGCGGCGGCTCGCAGTACTTCTCCATGTGGGTGGTCTCCAGCGACAAGCCCGAAAAGCAGGCAGGGTGACCGAGGTGCGGGCCAATCCCGCCCACGAGGCCGGCCGCCGATCGCGGGAAGCGGTCATCGCCCGTGACAAACAGGCGTGGTTGGCGGTGTTCGCCGACGACGCCGTCGTCGAGGACCCCATCGGGCCGTCGGCCTTCGACCCCGACGGCAAAGGGCACCGGGGCCGCGACGCGATCTCGGCGTTTTGGGACATGGCCATCGCCAATACCGACAGGATCGAGTTCCACTTCCGCGACACCTTCCAGTGCGGCAACGAGGAAGCCAACGTCGGGCACATCCTGATCACCACGGGTGACTACCAGGTCACCGCCGA